>JAGDMK010000213.1 GCA_017860635.1 Bacteroidota bacterium | reverse complement strand
TCATGCGCTGGCGCTGTGCGCTCAGCCCGGCGGAGCTGATATTCAGACCGCCGAACACCCGGTCAAGTTTCATTGTGTACCCCGGATACTTTTTTGAAGCCCGCGGAAGGTTTCAGACAAGAGCCGCGCCGAAAACCTGAACCGGATCTGATTCTTGGCCAGCTCCGCCATCTCCTGATCCAGATCGACATTGTTGAGCCCGCTTGCCGTCGCATCCTGTTGAGGGTTTGACGCGGCATCCGGCTGTTCTACAGTCGGTTGCACGGTTGCGATGGAGTTCTGCCCGATTGGAAAATGATTCGGATGGGTGACGGATCCTGAAAGCCCGTAGCCCGTCCGAGCCGAGCGCACCCTGCAGTTGTTCTTCGAATGTGACGTGCTGGGCCCGGTATCCGGGGGTCGTGATGTTCGCCAGATTCGTTGCTATGGCCTTGTGGCGAAGCGAGTACGCGTCGAGCGCCCGGCCCAGAACAGGGATTTTCGTGGCCTCAAAGAGTTTCACTCGTGTCTCGCAAGGAGTTGTGTTCTGCAATCATGCTTTTCAGTCGTCACACGCATCGTGCGCACTGCGTTATCAGCCCTCACGTCCGTGTTCGGCTGTCCAGCCCTGGCACCTCGGTTGCTTCGGCGCCTTCCGGCAGTGGACCGGCGTGCACCCGAAGCTCCTCCAACCGCAGGGAACGTCCTCTACACCCCAAGCCCATCTTCCCAACCGTCGTACTGACTCTGCAGTTTCTGAGCCGTCTTGCTCTTCCTGGACACCATGGCGTACGCCGTGACTAATGTGGCGAAGATGCCTGCGAGGAAGGCGATGCTGCCGACACCCAGACTCAGACCGCTGCTTTGATTGGTGATCATGACGAAACCCTTTGATGATCCGTGCACGTAGTTGCCCCCGTCCTTCCTCTATCAAGAGCGGTGCCAACCCCCGGAGGCACTGCCTGCCTCGTCAGCGTTCGTTTTGGCTCCGCATCTGGGGTTGGTCCTTCCTCCAGTGCGGCAAAACCGGATACCATTGGCCAATATCACACAGATGTCGGTTATTCCCCGTCATACATGAACCGCACACTCGTGGAACGACCGCACGCGCATACAAAATCAATGGAAATGACGGTGTCCCCCTCCCGGTGAACGATCACATCAGGTTCATCAGGGTCGTGCTCCGACCGATGCACGTGTTCGGTTCCCCGATGAACGATGTGCATCCCTTTGATGACATTCGTCTGGGCGCGTCCGCCGGGCATGCCTACCGTCTGGAACTCCGACAGATCGATGAATCCTTCCTGGCTTTTCTCGTTCGTCATATCCCCTCAGGTGCTTTACCGTTTTCCCGTTGCGTGTGCGCTTTTTTCTTTGATTGCAGCCAGCTGTGGCTGGACGATCGAGGTGAAGCATTCCGGACAGATGCCGTGTGAGAACTGTGCCACCGACCGCTTCGAAATGTAGCGTTCCACCGGCTCCCAGTTGTTATCCTCGGTGCGGATCCGTTTGCACTTCGGACAGATTGGAAGCATGCCTTCCAGCTGACGGACTTCATGTTGCAGGCGGACGATGCGCTCGGCGACGCGCAGGCGCACGTTCAATTCCACCATGTCCGCCGGCTTTGTTACAAAATCGTCTGCGCCGGCGCTCATCCCTTCAGTGTATCCGACTTTCTTCTCAAGCGCTGTCAGGATGATGATGTATGTGTACGCCGTGCTTGCCTCCTCACGGATCTTCCTGCACAGAGATGGCCCGTCAAGCCGCGGCATGATCCAGTCCGTGATCACTACCTCCGGATGCAGCTCGTGGTACCGCTCGTACCCTGACATCCCGTCGTCTGCCTCGGTCACGGCGTGTCCGAGTTTCCGCAGCTGTGCCGCAAGCACCTGCCGTGTGACCGCATCATCTTCTACAATGAGGAGGTTCACGGTTGTTTCTCGCAGGACAGGTATGTTTCCTGAAGCTCTGCTTTCACGCGCTGGAATTCCTCTTCCACCTCGCGTATCATCGTTTCCGCACCGGTCAGCATGCCCGACTGGCCGACGGTCTGGAGGGTATGGCAGAGCGACATCATCGCCATTGCGCCGAGGTTCCCGCTGATCCCCTTCAGTGAATGCGCTGCGGTGAAGAACCTCTCCGCTTCCCCGGTCTCGAGGGCATGCCACAGGGTGATAATCCGTTCAGGCGCGTCCTCGAGGAATGAGTGCAGGATACGTTCGAACATTCCCTGATCATGGCGCGCACCGAGCTCACGCAGATGCTGCAGGCGGGTGTGATCCAGCCGAACTGCCTGTGTCGGCCGCTTGTCTGCCACTCTCGGGGCGGCGGACTCAGCCTGGCGCCTGGCCCATCGCCGCAGCTTCGCGGCAAGCTCATCGATGACGACCGGCTTCGAAAGAAAATCATCCATGCCGGCTTCCAGACACCGTTCCTTCTCGCCCTGAAGCGCATTGGCGGTCATGGCGATAATCGCCCGGTGCATCTGCGATCCCTCTGTCCGGCGGATCAGCCGCGTCGCTTCGAACCCGTCCATGACCGGCATGTGACAGTCCATCAGGATGATGTCATAGTCCTGCCTGGCAAGTGCCTGCACCGCTTCGCTACCGTGTGTGACCACATCCGTCTGGCAGCCCAGTTTGTCGAGCATGATACGCGCGACAAGCCGGTTGGCTTCGTTGTCCTCCGCCACCAGAACCCGTACTCCCTGGAGTTCACCGGTGTCGGCTGGCTCCGGGCAGGCTGGAGCCGCATCGCCTGGTGCGGCAGCCTCGGCGATTCCGAGCGTTGCGGTGAACCAGAACGTGCTTCCTGCACCGGATTCACTTTCCGCGCCGATCTTTCCACCCATCATTTCCGCAAGCTGCCTGGAAATGGCAAGACCGAGGCCTGTGCCGCCGTGCTTGCGGGTGGCAGAGCCATCCACCTGCGAGAAGAGCTGGAACAGCGACTCCATATGCTCGGCTGGTATGCCGATTCCCGTGTCTTGGACAATGCACCGCACGGTCACCGCGTCAGCAGAGCGTCGATCCACAAGGGCACGGACACTGACTCCGCCGCGTTCAGTGAATTTCACAGCATTGCCAATGAGATTATTGAGAATCTGTGCGACACGGTTGGGGTCACCCACTACCCGTGCGGGGACGTCGGGGTCGACGGAAGCCTCCAGCGTGAGGCCTTTTTCCGCAGCGCGTTGCGTGAAGAGCCGGGCGGCCTGTTCAACCGTTGCGCGCAAGTCGAAGGGAGCTTTTTCCAGCGTGAGCTTCCCTGCCTCGATCTTTGAGAAGTCCAGGACATCATTGATGACCGTCAGCAGTGCACCACTGCTTCCCTGAATGATCGTGATGTACTTCCGCTGATCTGCATCCAGAGAGGTCTTGTTCAGCATGTCCACGAGACCGATGATACCGTTCAACGGCGTTCGGATTTCGTGGCTCATATTTGCCAGGAATTGCCGCTTGGCAACATTGGCGACCTGCGCCTGCTCCAGCGCCACCCGGAGTTCCCGTGTGCGTTCCTGAATGGTGTGTTCCAGCGTGCGGCTGTGATCCTGTACTTTCCTGTACAGCGACACATTCTGCAGTGCGTTGGCACACGTGTACAGAAGAATCGAAAGCAGGTTCAGCGGGACATCGCTGATGATCTCATCGGAATCAGGCAGGGTCCCGATAAACATCCCCACCACGCGCGACCGTGTGGAGAGGCCGTGAAGGACGATAGAGCAGTTCATTGTCCGGGCGGGCACCAGCAGAGCACGGTTCTGATTGAGCGCCCAGGCAAACGTGCCTTCCTCGATGAGCCGGTCGATCTCCGCCTGCATCCGTGCGCGGTCCCCGTCGGGATCGCACATGGTCAGCACGAGATTGCCGTCCTCCGCCTCATCAGTGAGAAACGCAGTTGCCGAGAACGTCAGTATCCGGTGCATGTTGGCCCGCGTGGCGGACAGGATCGCCGATGCGTCCTTGTCGGCGTTCAGGCTGGTCTGGAAATCGCCCAGCGAAGCGACGAATTCCAGCGCATCCATCACCCGTCGATTGACATCCTCAAGGTGCCGCACCCGCCGCTCTGTCTGCCGGAGATGCTCTATGATGTCGGCCAACTCCGTCATATCATGCATCCACCATCATCGTGTGCAGCGCATCCTGGTACTGATGATCGATCTGTTCCTCGATGCTCGCGAGCACACTCGGGGTCAGGTTCAGCCGTTCCCATGCTTCCGGATCGAGGGGTGGAACGTATATCTCTCCGCTGTTCCCGAGGTCCATGGCATGCACGATGATATCCGCCACATGGACGAGCGCTGTTTCCAGGGGGAACCGGATTGCCGCAGTCGGGTTGTGATGGTACATCACGACCTCTTCGAGGCTGGTCGGAAGTTTCCATGTCTGGAGCAGAACCCCGCCTACCACGGCATGGGTGAATCCGAGACGCTCCCGTTCGATTTCGTAGAGAAGCTTGTGATCGGTCTTGGCAACCATGAGGATTTCCCGCGACGGTTCGGTCAGCTTGGTGAACATCACCAGCCGTCCGATGTCATGCAGCATCCCTGCTACAAAGAACCGTTCAGCATTGGCTTCACGGCGGACCGTGCCCAGCTGCCGTGCGGCCAGGCCGCACGCAATGCTGTGGCGCCAGAATGAATCCATGTTGACCAGATCCTCCGGCATGCCTTTGAACATCTTCATCACGGACGTCGCAAGCGCGAGCGCGCTCAACTGCTGGGTCCCCACGATGGTCACGGCCTGGGAAATCGTCTCCACCCTCGAGGGGAAACTATAGAAGGCGCTGTTGACGATGCGAAGGAGGCGCGCAGTGAGACCGGGATCATCGCGGATGATCTTGGCGATATCCGACATGGATTTCTTCGGGTTGTTGATCGCCTCCTCTAGACGAAGGTGAATCAGGGGCAGAGAGGAGACTTCCACATATCCTCGCAACAGGTCACGCGGAGATCTATCCATGGCGCCCCTCCATCCCCGGGGCCGCCCGGCGCAGAGTGGCAAGCCGTGCAAGTTCTTTGACACCCGGATGGTTCATGTCCGCATGCCGGAACTTGTCGAGGGTAACCTGTTCCGCATCCTGATAGGTCATCGGATCGACTTCCGCCATGTCCTGGACAACCATGTCTTCCTGTTCAGCTCCCTTGACATCCGCATCCGTCACCCCCCACATCTTGAAGATCTTCACATGCTTGTCGGTGATCTCCTGTCCGGCTGCAAGAAGCACACGGTTGTTGCGATCTTTCACATCGCCCGCGAGGACCATACCCGGTCGGATATCGCTGATACTGATCAGTCCCATGAGGCTTGTATTCTCCTATTTCACGTAGTTTGACAATCGGGGCAGAGTGTCGGCGAAAATGATGCATCCGTCTTCCCACCGACAAATCCTTCGAGCGAATGCCAGTGATTGCCTTCGTCCCGGATCCGTTTGCAGTACGAGCAGATCGGCAAGAGCCCTTCCAACTGGTTCAGTTCATGCTGGAGATTCAGAATGCGTTCCGCAACGCCGAGGCGCAGGCGGAGTTCGTTTGCCTCGAGCGGTTTCGGCACGAAGTCATCCGCACCCGCCTCCATTCCCTCCAGGAAATGATCCCGTCCGCTGAGCGCCGTCAGCAGGATGATGTACGTGTACAATGTCGAATCGGCGCCGCGTATCCGGCGCGTCAACTCGATGCCGTTCATCTCCGGCATCATCCAGTCGGTGATGACGAGCCGGGGGCGGTGCCGCGCGTAGGCATCCCACGCCTGCCGGCCGTTCTCCGTCACCAGCACCTCATGGCCCATCTTCCGGATCCGCGCTGCCAGCACATAGCTGGAGACCGGATCGTCTTCTGCAATCAGGACTTTCATTCCACCTTCTCGCGCGACACGAGGTATCCTTCCAGCGCGGATCTGACACGGGCGAACTCATTCTCGAGCGCAGCAATGAGATCAGAGGCTCCCTTGACCGATCCTTTTTTGCCCATGGCCTGAAGCTCCTGCGCAATGCGCGCCATCCCCCGGGCGCCGATGTTCGCGCAACCCCCCTTCAGGGCATGAGCGACCTGGCTGAGGAGAACCGGGTCTCCGGTCTCCGATGCGACGACAAGCCTGATGATGCGGGATGATGCATCTTCATTGAACTTCTCCAGGATCAGCGCCAGCCACTGCGGATCCTCCTCGTCCCCTAGATCTGCAAGCTCGTCCAGGCGTGCGCTGTCAATGGCCGGTCCGTCCGTCGCAGTATTTGAATCTGACACGGCGGATTCAGTCGCCGGGGCGTATTCATTCGCCGAGGCGGATTCTCTCGCCGAGGCGAATTGACTGCCCGCGGC
>JAGDMK010000212.1 GCA_017860635.1 Bacteroidota bacterium | reverse complement strand
CTCACTGTCCGATTCTGCATCAATATAGGCAGGTTTCACATTGAGGGGTCGTGCGCGTGGTCACAATTTGTAGAATCGACAAGGGACACAGGGTCATTCCTACAAAGCGGGCCCTTGGAATGGTGACTGTGTGAGCACATCGGCTACAGTTTGAAAAGACCCGGCGAAGAGGTTGGAAGGAGGTACAGTTTGAAGAGACATGGCAAAAGGGTCGCGGAATGAGGGGGATCGGGTGGCCGCTGTCGCTGCAGCAGTCTTCGTGACCGAACATCAACGGCTGAACTGGCTGAACCCAATGCCGCAGGAGCTCATTTTACAGGGCATCAGGGTCTTGAGCTTGGCAGGAACCTATCTTCGCAGAAGTTCATTTTACCGAACGTCAGTGGTTTGACCCGGGCAGGGACATGCCTTCGAGGGTATTCACTTCACCGAGCATCAATGGCTTGACCCGGTCCGCAGCGTATATTCGCATGCGTTCGTCCCACCGAACACCAGTGGTCTAACCCTGACCGGAATCTATCTGCGCAGCAAGCCCATCTCACCAAAGGGGAGTCTCTTGAATCCGACCTTTGCGAGTGGTTGCCTTATGGCGACGTATCCCTCTTTGGTGTCGATGTCAAGGTAGTAGGGGTCCCAGCCCTGCTGTCCGTCCGCTCTCCGCCGCAACACAATCGGATCCGCGACCACGTTATCCTTGAATGTGCAGATCGATTTGTCGAACTGAAGATAATCGTAGATGTCCATCCACCGTCCGCCCATGGATGCGTTGCGGATAATCCGGTTGTGCATGGGAAGTTGTGCGGTCGGACCGGGCAGCGACGCGAGTTCGGGGTAGCGTGTGCTGTACGGAGGAAGGGTGTGATGCACTGCGTTCAGGCCTTCGAAAAGGTAATTGTATGTTCCGTCGAAGTAGTACCCCGCCCAACTCAGGCCGCGGGCATCGAGGTGGATCGATGGCGAGCACTCGACATACAGGTTATTTTCCACCGTGTTGTCGCGTCCGCCTCCGATGAGCGTTGCGCGTCCCGCCCGGTAGAAGACATTGCCGAACACGGTGAAGCCGCTCGCCCAGTCGTCCATGTACATGCCCATGACGCCGTGCAGCCCCGGCCCTTTCAGGTCATGGAAATAGTTGTACCGGACCACATTCCCCCGCCATGTCCAATCCCGACCGGTGTGGATTGCTCCGGCGTCCCCCGATTCCTGCATGACGCTGTGGATCTCATTGTATTCGACGAGATGATCATTCCCTTTGATGTACAACCCCTCAAACGGTGCATCGTGGATGAGGCAGTGCTCAACCCGGTGCCCGACGCCATCCATGACCACTGCATAGCCGCCGGTGCGGAGCCACCTGCTGTAGTGATGGATTGCCGTGTTGAAGACGACATGTCCGGACGGTTCAAGTGTGAGGCGATTACCTCCGGCGAGATAGATGCCGCCGCGCGCAACGTATTCTATTTCGGAATTCCGTACTGCATGTTCCTTCCCTCTCTCAACGGCGACCGCGTCGCTTCCGAGATTCCGAAACGTGCAATGATCGGCGATCACAGATCTTCCACCAATCATCCGGATGCCATTCCCTCTGGAACTTTCCAGAGAGATACCTCTCAGGATGAAATACGACGTGCTGTCGCACTGGATGATCGGCTCCTCCAGAAGGGAGACTTCGATCGTGGCCCGCTCCACCGGTGCGGGCGGATAGAAGAAGAGCAGGCCTTTCTTCCGGTCGATGTACCACTCGCCGGGCGTGTCGAGCTCTTCGAGTATGTTCAGGAAGTAGTAGCGCTGGTTCTTCGTGTAGCCGTAGCCATGATGCGGTTCCGCAATGGTGATCTCGTGCTTCACCGGGTCAATCTTCTTCACCTTCTGAAACGTATCACTCCAGTCCCACGTCCAGTATCCATGCAGCAGTATGTCATTTTCGGATGACCAGGTGCCCGGCCGCTCGCCGTCGTATGTGATTCGTCCGTAGTGCCGCCCGACCGGAACATTGTTGAACCGCCTCTCGCGGTCGAGACCCTTGTGGTACATCGAGTCCCCATACTGGGGGACATCGGCGATCCGCAGCCACTCCGCATTAGGCCACCGGGCGAGCTGCATCCGTTCGCCGCGGAAGAAGAGTTCCATGCCTGCATTGCCGCGAGGGGCGATCGTCCCGTACTCGTTGATGCTGGCTGAACGGAGATCTGCCTGGAGAATCTTGGCGACGAGGTCCGGCCGGATGCGGCGAAGAGTCGCAGAGTCTTTGACAGCAGTGAACTGAGGAACTGCAGTGCCCCCGATCAGCCGGACTTTTTCCCCGCGGAAGTTCGTCCAGAGAACAGGGGCGTTTGCCGTCCCGCCGTCTTCATTGGTGAGACGGAGTGTGGCCGGGCAGGTGTACGTTCCACCTCGGATGACCACAGCGAATGTGTCTTCTTGAGTCATGGTCGATTGGAGCATCCGTCGCATTACTGCGCGGGCATGATCCAGAGTGGCAACCGGTCCGTCGGTTTGCGATGGATTGGGGGAAGGAAGCCGGCCTGACCAAAGGTTGTTGCCGTTCGGCGCAACATAGATCGTGGTTCCGGGGGCGCGGTGCTCCGCGGCTGCGCCAGACACGATGGTCAGCGCAAGAAGCAAGACATGAATCTTCATATCACCTCGTGGGGCAGAACGTGGAGTGGAGGAATTCGGCCGCTGCGGTTCCGGAGAGGGCTGCGCTCTCGCAATCTCCGTCGCCGAACATGTCTCCGGCGAACAGAAGCGGTGGTTTGGTATCGGCGACCAGGAACGAGGACTGCAGTGTGCGCACCGGACGGCTGTACCGCCACCGATGGAGTTGGGTCGATTCGACGTGAGCGTGGATCATTGGCCTGACCGCATCCAGAAGGATCTGTGTAATGCGCTCGGGGTGGACTTCGAGCATCTCATTGCTGAACGCCTCGCTCGCACAGACGGTCACGGCTCCCGGACGCGCAGCAACCCCCTTTGCATAGTTGTCTGAAATCCACGCAAGCGGCTCGCCATCCAGCGTCATGGCTCCGGGTGCGGGAAGTCCCGAAGGCCCGTCGAGAGCGAGCATCAGGGCAAAGCAGGATGTGTACTCAACCGACCGGAGTTCCGCCAGAGCATTACGGTCCGGCTCATACCCCCCGGCTTCCAGCAGGGCCAGGGATTGAGGAACGGGGGCGGTCATGATGAGCGCCTGCGACATGAAGATATGATTGTGTTCAGTTTCGACGCTCCAGGCAGCATCGACCGTTCGCACAGCGGTGACTCTCGTTTGCAGGTGGACCGTCAGTCCCTCGGCGAGGTACTTCGGGACGGACGTCATGGCCGGATTCCCTTTGAAATATGGACCGGGATGCTTCTTTTCGCGGACACGTGCGGAGAGGTCCGGATGCCACTCTGCAATAAGGCCTGCATGCTTCCAGGACTCGAGCATCGACTGGAATTTCGGTGTGCGGCCGAACAACGACTGGGCGCCGAAGTCGAACGTCTGTCCGCCCATGCGCCGCGTCGCCATGCGGCCGCCGACTCCCTTGGCTTTCTCCAGGATTGTGGCTTTGCAGCCAAGACGAATCATGGTGTCGGCCGCGAGTAATCCGGCAAGCCCTCCGCCGATTACTGTGCAGGTGGGTTGAACGTCCATGGTGGTTGCAGTTGGAGTCGCTCGAATGTACACACTCTCCATGAGATTTCCAACTTTGATCATGCTGTGTATTTGTTGTATATTCGGCACATGGCGGACGCACGGTACTGGATCTCGAAGCTCGGCCTTGTGCCTCATGGGGAAGGGGGGTGGTACAGCGAAACCTACCGCTCCTCCGATCGTCTCCCTCTTGTTTCACTCCCGGTGGGGTACACGGGGAACAGGCCATGCTCCACTGCCATCTATTTTCTCCTCACCGGGTCGGCACCTTCCAGGTTTCACCGGCTGCGATCCGACGAAGTCTGGCATTTCTACGACGGAACGGGCCTCACGCTCCATCTTCTCCACGCTGACGGCAAGTATACCTGTGCGGCGGTTGGCCGCCGTCCTGAGAGAGGCGAGCAATTCCAGGTGACGGTGCCACGTGGCATCTGGATGGCCGGAGAGGTTCAGGAACCCGGCGGATTTGCGCTCGTCGGCTGCACAGTCGCCCCGGGCTTCGAGCAAGATGATTTCGAGCTCGGTGCCCGGGCGGATCTGCTTGCGAAGTATCCCGATTACCATGAGATCATTGCACGACTCACCCTGCCCGGATGACCGACACCAAAGAGTCCTTTCCTGCCTACGCACTGAATCCTGATGATTGACACTCGTGAACCTGAGCCTGACCACCCACAACACGCGGAACAACAATGCTCTTTGACCTTCCACTTGAACAACTGAGACGGTACCTTCCGGCCCGGACAGAGCCGGCTGACTACGAATCATTCTGGGGCCGGACCCTGGCAGCCGCTCGTGCATATCCTATGAAGCCGGACGTAGTGCCGTATGGTCTTCAGCCCGCCACTGTGGAAGTGTTCGATGTCACATACCCCGGGTATGGCGGCCAGCCGGTCAAAGGATGGCTTCTCCTTCCCCGGCAACGGAAGGGGCGGATCCCGTGCATCGTGGAGTACATTGGCTATGGTGGAGGGCGCGGGTTGCCGGTCGACTGGCTGACCTGGAGCGCTTTCGGATATGCGCACTTTGTGATGGACACGCGGGGGCAGGGGAGTGTCTGGTTGCCCGGAGACACTCCCGACGTCGAAGATCTCACCGGCCATCCTCAGGTGCCGGGCTTCATGACGCGTGGTGTGCTCTCGCCCGAAACATATTACTACCGTCGTGTCTTCACGGACGCGGTCAGGGCCGTCGAGGCGATGCGCACCCTGCCTGGCATAGATGCGTCACGGATCGCGGTGACCGGAGGGAGTCAGGGAGGCGGCATCGCGCTGGCGGTGGCCGGGCTCGTCCCCGATCTGGCAGCTGCAATGCCGGATGTCCCGTTCCTCTGCCATTACCGGGTCGCGACAGAGATCACCGACCGTGATCCATACCATGAGATCGTGCAGTTCTGCAAAATCCATCGCGCGAAAACGGAGACTGTCTTCTCGACGCTGTCGTACTTTGACGGAGTGAACTTTGCCGCACACGCGCGGTGCCGGGCGATCTTCTCTGTCGGGCTGATGGATGACATCTGTCCGCCCCGGACGGTCTTCGCTGCATTCAATCACTATGCAGGGGAGAAAGAAATTCGCGTCTGGCCGTACAACCAGCACGAAGGGGGACAGAGCGCGCAAACGCTTGAGAAGATTCAGTGGTTGCGGCAGCAGAAGGATTTCGTGCCCGGTTAACGCTATGAAGACAGGTTTGTGCAGGAGCCCGGTGCTGCGTTCCGCAAGCGGTAACAAGCACGGACTGTTGGGTTCAAGGCGATGCACACCTGAGGTCAGCCGTATGGTAATTGGGGCGACGCACACCCGAGGTCAGTCGGATGGTGATTCAGGCGATGCACACCCGAGGTCAGTCGCATGGTGATTCAGGCGATGCACACCTGAGCTCAGCCGGATGGTGATTGGGGCGACGCACACCTGAGGTCAACCGGATGGAGGATGGTGCGACGCCCTTCGCGTGCCAAGGGATAGTTGATCGCAAGAGAGAAGACAGCTCGGCCACGCCGAAGGCAACAGTCGCCAATGGTGTGGCCGGATTGTTTATGCAGGTATGATGTGCCGCCTGGCTACCGCATCTGCTCGGGGGTCAGGGCCTTGACAACCTTGAGAGCAATCTCTGTTCCCACCCGCTCCTGGGCTTCGACAGTGGATCCGCCGATGTGCGGTGACACACTCACGCGCGGATGGTTGATGAGTGCTCGTTCGTCCTCTGTCGGAGGTTCGTGCTCGAACACGTCCAGTCCGGCCGCCGCAACCTTGCCGCTCTCCAGCGCCTCGAGAAGGGCTTTCTGATCCACCACGCCTCCGCGTGCGCAGTTGATGATCACGACCCCCTTCTTCATCATGTCGAACTCCTTCTTGCCGATCACCGGCCCGGCTTTCTTGTCGAAGGGGAGGTGCAGGGTGATGTAGTCGGAACGGGTGAGCAGCTTCTCCATCGTCGTGATCTCGACGATGAAGTCCATCGGAGTGAAGGGAGGATCAAAGGCCAGGACGTGCATGCCGAACCCCAGCGCGCGGCGGGCGACTTCCTTGCCGATATTGCCGAGCCCGACGATCCCGAGGGTTTTCTTGAAAAGCTCGATCCCGCCGCCGTATTCCTTCTTCGGCCATTTCCCCTGGCGCATCTCCATGCTGCTCACGTGCAGGAACCGGCTCACGGTGAGCATGTGAGCGAGTGCAAGCTCGGCGACGGAGACTGCGGATGCGCCGGGCGTATTCAGGACAGTGATGTTGGCCGCAGCCGCCGCTGCCGCGTCGATGTTGTCGAGTCCGACGCCGCCGCGGGCGATGACCTTCAGATTCTTGCCAGCTGCGATGACCTCCTTCGTGACTTTTGTCGCCGACCGGACGATGATGGAGTCATACTCCCCGATGCGGGCAACGAGTTCTTCAGGGGTGAGCTTGACCTTGTCGACCTGGAACCCGGCATCG
>JAGDMK010000388.1 GCA_017860635.1 Bacteroidota bacterium | reverse complement strand
CAACGGCTCGCCACGATGGTCCGGACCACTGACGGGTTCGCGATCGCGGAGGCGGACCTCGCCCTCCGGGGCCCCGGGGATTTCTTCGGCACGCGGCAGAGCGGCATGCCGGAGTTCCGTGTCGCGAACCCGGTGACCGACGTCGCGCTTCTCACCCTTGCACGCGACGATGCCTTCGCCATCGTCGCGGAAGATCCGCAGCTCCGTCGCGACGATCATCGGACGCTCGCCGGACATCTTCGCTCCCGTTTTCAGAAGGAGCTCATGTTGATGCAAACCGGATGAAAATCACACTTTTTTCTTGACTCAGATGCAGAATTGCTTATATTGATCAGCAAGACGAGTCAGTTACACAACACGGACTGTTCCTGGTACCTCCTCATACAGAGCTTCCACCGTCAGCAGTGACGATCGCGTTGACCTACAACGCCAAGACGGAAGCAGATCTCCCTCCTTCGACACTTTCCGATCAGGCAGCAGACCCTTCACCAGACGGCGCTCTCGCGTCATCACGTGCACACAGAGCATCGGCACAGGACTTGTACGCGGAATGGGATACGATGGACACCATTCACGCGGTGCGTGATGCGATTGCAGAACGCTACACGGTGGAGCTGGTCGAAGCGAATGCAGATGCGTTCGAACGTCTCCGCTCCATGAAGCCCACGTTCGTCTTCAACATCGCTGAAGGCCTGCACGGTGTCTCGCGCGAAGCACAACTGCCTGCGATGCTGGAGCTGCTGCAGATTCCGTATCTCGGTTCGGATCCGCTGACGCTTGCATTGTGTCTGGACAAGGGACGCACGAAAGAAATTCTGGCGTATCATGGTGTGCGGACGGCTCCGTTCGTGATCGTGGCGACGATGGATGAGCTGGAGGACGCGCGCGTGCGCTTTCCGCTCATCGTGAAACCGCTTCACGAAGGATCGAGCAAGGGGATCTACAACTCGTGCGTGGTGAGGAACAGCGAAGAGCTTGAGCTGGAGGTGCGGACGATCATCGAAACCTACCGGGAACCTGTCCTTGTTGAGGAGTTCCTTGCAGGCCGCGAGTTCACCGTCGCCATCATGGGCAACGGCAACGCGCTGACCGTCCTTCCGATCGTGGAGATCTCCTTCGCAGCGCTTCCCGCGGGCATGAACCCGATCTACTCATACGAAGCAAAATGGATCTGGGACAAAGCAGAAAATCCGCTGGAGATTTTTTCCTGTCCGGCACACATACCGGATGCGCTGGCAGGCGAGATCGAGGCGCTGTGCAAGCGCACCTACCAGGTGCTGCGCTGCCGTGACTGGTCGCGGATCGATGTGCGTCTGGATGGAGAGGGGAATCCGCACATTCTCGAAGTGAATCCGTTGCCCGGCATTCTTCCCCGGCCCGAAGACAACTCCTGTTTTCCGAAAGCAGCGCGGGCTGCGGGGATGAGCTACACGCAGTTGATCAACAGCGTGCTGGATTGTGCGATGGAACGGTGCGGCATCGTGATCAGGGAAACTGCTGTGGCGGCTGCGGGCAACCAATAACGGAATCCGTATGAGCAAAAAGCTACGAATATCTATTCTTTTTAACGAACCTGTGGTGAACGGGGGAATCGCCCCCACGCCCGTCAATTTCCAGGGTCCGGCGAAGAACGAGGCCGACCCTCTATTAAAGAGGGGGGCCTCCGAAAAACCGCGGGAGCCGCAAAAGGTTGAGCCCCAGGTGGATCTCTCCGAAGTGGGCGTAGTCGAAGAAATGCGGGACATCAAGGTCGCTCTGGATGCGCTCGGCTACAAAACCACCATCGTGAATGTCAACAGCGAGGTCTACCGCCTCATTGACTATCTGCGCAATGAGCGTCCGGATATCATCTTCAATCTGGTCGAATGCGTCGAGAACGAATCGCTGCAGGAGATGAATGTCGCGGGACTCTATGATCTTTTGAAAATACCGTACACGGGTGCCGGACCGCTTGCCCTGGGCACTGCTCTCAACAAGCCCCGCGTCAAGGCCGCACACCGGACTATCAGGTCTTCCGGCCGCAGGACAGGATCGTTCTCAAAGAAGGCCTGGCCTTCCCGCTGATCGTCAAGCCGTCACACGAAGACGGCAGCGTCGGTATCTCTGATCTCTCTATCGTCTATACCCCGAACGACCTGCGCAAACGCGTGCGGTATATCCAGACTGAGTTTCAGCAGCCTGCCCTGGTGGAACAGTACATCATCGGACGAGAGTTGAATGTGGCAGTACTCGGTTCCGTGCATCCGCAGGTGCTGCCCATCTCCGAAATCGACTTCTCCGGAATGCCCGACACCATGCACAAGATCGTCAGCTATGAGGCGAAATGGATGCATGGGACTCCTTCCTATGAAGGGACACGCGGCGTCTGCCCTGCCAAAATCTCCACACGGCAGGAAGCGGCGATCAAACGTACGGCCCTGGCCTGCTTCCACCTGATCGGGTGCAGGGACTACGCCCGCGTGGATTTCCGCCTGACGCCCCAGGGCGTTCCGTACGTGCTGGAAGTCAACCCGAATCCCGACATATCGGACGATGCCGGGTTCGCACGGTCGGCCCGCGCGGCCGGCTACACTTTCCCGGAAGCCATCGGCAAGATCGTCGAATCGGCTCTGGAACGATGGAACACGAAGTAA
>JAGDMK010000387.1 GCA_017860635.1 Bacteroidota bacterium | reverse complement strand
GCCGGCAATGTACACTGCTTTTCTCACTTTCTGACCCGACGCATCGCAGACAAACAGCACGGTCTGCGTGGTGGTGCTGCTTCGCGCCATGGCCCCCTTTCCCGCCCCTGACGAATCCTTTCCCGCGGAAGTTGCCGGCGTATCGCTGATGATGGGCTTGAATGACCGCACAGGCATCCTGCCGCCGGCGAGCCGCGCGAATCGGTAGACGTTCTTCAGGTGCGCCCGGTAGCCGGCATCAAAGGGCGTGTCTCCGGCCGGGGCCGTCTGATCGGAGCCGTACCACCAGAACCAATCGGAACCCTCCGATGCATACATCTCTTCCCAGGCCATGTACGCATACCATTTTCGGGTCCCTGCACGCGGCGCATCCGAGCGGGGATCGGGGCGGGCAACGCCGGAACGCGCCAGGTCGATCCGCGCCTGCACCAGATACTCCCATGCACGGTTCTCTTCCGGCTCGCCGATCCAGGTGTCATAGTTGCCGTTGATCCAGGAACCCGGCCAGAGCCATTCCATGGAAGGCAGACTCTTCATGGGATGAGCCGCGATGCCGCGGTTCGGATTTCCCTGAAGGTACTCGCTCATCGTCACGGTGACAATGCGTTTCTGTGCGAAGAGCGCGGAGAGTTTTCTGTAGAGCGCATTGAGGAATGTCTTTCCGTCATTGTCCTTCTGATACCATTCCCACGCGTTCTCTCCGTCGAGGATGACCGTGATGAGGGCTTCAGGTTCGCCTTCGGCCGGTGACAGAGCGAGTATGCTCTGGACAAAATCCTCAGCCGCGACTTCGCCTTCCATGGATTGATACTTGAATCCGATCCGGTCGGACAGCTCCGTATCCCGGAAGACCAGTGCCATCGAGTCCTTTCCGGCGGGGAAGCCGAACGCCGTTGTGTTCGGTCTGCCGGCTGGTTTTGAGCGGGCCAGCACCTTCACATCACTTGCAGTCCACAGGATGCCGTTCTTCCGGAGAAGTTCGAGCACAGGTTGCGCGACCGATCCTTCGCCCGGCCACATGCCGGTGGGTGCAAACCCGAAGATCTCCCGGTACATGCGGACAGCCTTGACGACCTGCGCTTCCGCGTCCTCCGGATGATTGTATCGGGGCGGCAGCGCATCCTGCGGCTGGCAGACACGCGCAAGATCGGAATCATAGATCAGCGGCAGGATGGGGTGATAGAAGGGCGTGGTGATGATGTCCATCTGGCCGGCATGGTTCGACGGATCATACCGGAGGGCCCGGTGCACGGGAATGACGGCGGCCATGACCTTGTAGGACTCAACGACCATCCGTTTGCAGTCATTGTCATTGATGGGACGGCGGAGACGAAACGTCCCGTCCGGCTGCTCCTCCACAAACTCCCGAAGGTCACAAACGCTCCCGTCCGGAAGCTCCACTGCATTCCGCAGGAAATCAGGATCAAAATGCGCCAGATAGAACCAGAAGAGGATCTCGCGCTGTTCGCGCGCCGAGAAAAGATCTTCCAGCGCCACTGTCCGCGACTTCAAACGGTCCCTGAGTTGCTTGTACCGTGGAAAGCGCTCAATCATCACCTCGCTGATCCCGAAGGCGCTCCAGGCATTCTCGTACAGATGACGGCGCTGCTCCGGCGTGTACTTCGCAGGGGCGGTCAGCGCCATGTCGATCCAGGGATCGGTCTTGCCCTTCCACCGTTTCCAGAAACCGAGCACATCAATCGTGTTCGCCCGCACGTCGACGTACGGACCCAGGCGTGCCAGGTAGTATTCCCGGAGCTGATGGAGAAGCGATGAGGTAAGATTCACCGTGCAGTGGATATCGGGATAGCGGCGAAGCATGGCCGCCATGTCATAATAGTCCTTGGTCGCATGCGTCCGCACCCATGGCCCCGCAAGCTGATCGGTCTCCGGATTCGCATACAAGGGCTGGTGCTGGTGCCAGATGATGTTCAAGAATACCGGCTGGCAGCCGGAGACCGGAGGATAGAAGTCCTGCGGATTCCCCGGCGATACTGCGGGCTCCGCGGCCAGGATCACCGTGCCTTCCCCCGTGAGCACAAAGACGGAGTTCTTTGCAGAGCGATTGTAGTTCTCGACGACCGCGGGATTCTTACGACCGCGGGATTCTTCGGATCGTTCTCGTACCGGACGCCGTCGATGAGGAATTTGTACTGGTGCACGCCGGGACGAAGGGCTCGAACCGCCGACCAGCTCCCGCCGCTCCGCTGCAGGGGATTCTCATCCTTGGTCCATCCGTTGAAATCGCCAACCACAGATACAGATTGTTCATCGCCTGCCGGGTACGTGAAGCGCACCCCGCCTGGCGCCGCCTCAGGTTGGGAGAAGAGCTCTGCAGTGAGCAGACACGCAAGCGATAGAAACGGAAGAAAATGTTTCAGCATGATCACCATGCCTCAGTGCCGTTTGTGTTTACGACAAGTCTGATGTGGCCAGTCCGGCTTGTGTGAACCTGAGTCGCACCGGCGAAGCCAGCGCGGTCTATTACTTCAATAAAATCATTGAGCGAGTTTCCGTATGCCTCTCAACTCCTGTCTCAGACGTCACGCGGACCATGTAGATTCCCGATGCCGCCGTACTCGCTCCCTGCAACCGCGCATCCCAGACCACGCGGTGCACGCCTGCATCCCGCTCGGCCTC
>JAGDMK010000211.1 GCA_017860635.1 Bacteroidota bacterium | reverse complement strand
ACGACAATTTTATGGGAAGGCCGATGTACACGCAGGCGCGCGTGTTCCTGCAGCGGCCAGCCGCTGAGGCGGTGGTGCGCGCTCATCGCTCACTGGCTGCGAAAGGGTTCGGATTGCTTGTCTTCGACGGCTACCGTCCGTGGGCCGTGACGAAGAAATTCTGGGACGCAACTCCCCCTGTGCAGCGGAAGTTTGTGCCCCGCAAGGGCTCAAAACACAATCGCGGCTGTGCCGTTGACCTGACGCTCTTTGAGCTCGCAACGGGCCGGGAGGTATCAATGCCGAGCCCGTATGACGACTTCAGCGACAAAGCCTCAAGTTCGTACACGGGAGGAACGACGGAACAGCGCCGGCTGAGAGGAGTCCTTCGTGCTGCAATGGAACGGGAGGGATTCCGGGTGGAGCCGTCGGAATGGTGGCACTTTGACTACAGGGACTGGCGCAACTATCCCCTTTTGGATATCCCCTTCGAGAACATCCCCCGGCGCTGAAATCTCTTTCTTCGCGTTCCGACTCTGTTACTACTGCGGTACAAACAATCCTGCTATTTCCACTGTTGCGGTCCCGGGGAACATGTCGAGGGGAACAGCCCGTTCGAAGCGGTAGCCGCTGCTCATCCAGCGTTGCGCCTCTTGAACTAGGATGTCGATATTGCAGAAGAGGTGTACTACGCCGCGGCACCGGCGTCCGGCAATCACTTCAATGACACCTTCGGCTGTGCCGCCGCGCGGCGGATCAAGCACGACGCAGTCGTTTTCGCCCGAGCGCTGCATGACCGGCACAAGCGCTTCGGCGGTGAGTGCGCCGCGCACAAACCGTGCATTCTTCACATCGAGATGCTGCGCGATGTTCACCGCAGCATCAATGGCTGCAGGGGAGATGTCCATCCCCGCCACGCGTTTCACGTTTTCCGCAAGTGCAATTCCGAAGAGTCCATACCCGCAGTACAGGTCAAACAATGTCCCTTGCACGGGGAGCCCGAGCAGTTCTCCGACCGTGAGGACAAGCTGATCCAGCATGGACTGATTGATCTGTGAGAATGCGAGAACAGGATAGACGAAGCGTTTGCCCGCTGTCTTGTGCGAGAGCGTCCCCGCGCCGTAGAGACGCTGCAGGCGTCCGGGAGTTCCGGAGCTCTGTGTTCCGAGATAGTATCGCCCGTCCGACGCATCCTCATAGAGAAACACCCCCCGCACGTTCGGGTCAGATGCCGTGACAGCTTTTGAAAGAGCATTGGCCGCCCTGACGACCGGCGCATCAATGGACCGTACATTCAGAATGACGATCCGCTCGCGTGCATCGCCTTTGATGATCACATACTGCAGGTCCTCGTGCAGGGGACTGGCCACCGGCCGTTGGAGCCAGGCTCCGATCACTTCGTACAAGATCCCATGCTCGGATGGTTCAATTGCGCAGCGGGGGATCTCAAGGACCCGTTCCGCATCGCCGGCATCCGGGTCGATGAGTCCGAGAGTGAGAACCCGCCCCCGCCTGAAGGCCTTACGCTTTGAGAGAGACCGGTAGAACCGTCCGCGGGGGGACGGAAGAAGAGGGGCGAGCGGCACATCTGGGAATGCCTCGTGCCACCATTGCTTCAGGACCCGGCTCCTGATCGTCTGTTCCTGATCATACTCAAGTACTCCGGCAAAACACAACGGGCACAGGGCTCCTGATCGCGTCCGGCATTCCCCGGGAGGCGGCGTGCGTCGTACGGTGCTCTTTGCCCGCACTGCGTCGATGAACAACTCCTCAAACCGCTTCATGGTTGTGCTCTTCGAGAGAACCATTGTGACTGGCTCATAACGGTGCGACGGTGCACTGCAGACTCCGGCGGAGGAATTGACCCTTTCCGGTGCGGCAGGGCACCGCAGATTCTGGCAACGAACTGACTTCTGCCAGTGCGGTGGTGCACCACAGAGTCCAACGGGGAATGGAGACGCGCTGCTGACGGAACAGTTCTGATCTGGCTCCACGGCATGTGTGGGATGAAGGACGCTGAAATGTCAGCACAAAGAGGATGGCAATGGTGAGAATCATTCGGCGTTGCAGTGCAGATGCACATCACATGCATGCAGGCATGTGTGCTCAGGAAGATTTGGCCAGAACCTTCTTGATTGCCATTTCCAGATAGTCGAGATCGAAGGGTTTGGTGATGTACTCGTCGGCGCCAAGGAGCATGCTTTCGGATCCCACCGAAAACCCGAGACGCCCGGTAAGCATGATCACCCTGACCGGAAGGTTCTGTTCGCGGATATGACGCAGGACGTCAAGCCCGTTCTTCCGCGGCATGTTGATGTCGAGAATGGCGAGATGATAGGAATTCTGTTGCAGCTTCTCGACTGCCTCCACTCCGTCCTGCGCTTCGTCGATCGTATATCCCTGTGTGGAAAGCTGCTCCCGGAGCAGCTCCCGAAGCGCTTCCTCGTCGTCAGCTAAGAGTATTCTGGTCTCGTTCATGGAGTGCATCCTGCACAACGTGCAAGGGTATATAGGGATTCTTTCGCAATAATGCAAACTGGCGGGTAGTATGGGTGGATCCGTCCCTGGAGAGGTATGTGCATTCCATACTGTGCTCATGTGCGACGAAAGAACTTGATGCACGCCACCAGCGCATGGCATCCAGCGATGGTCCGCGCCCCGGCACATGGCGTGCTTCTCTGCTCGTGGTTGCGCTCCTCGCTTCATGGTGTACAGAGTGTGTTGCACAGAGCCTGCCGATTCCGTATGAGGAGACATTCGATACTGCTGTGCCGCCTGCGTTACCGGCGGGCTGGCGTTCTTCGATGGTCCGTTTACCCGGCGCTTCCGACTTCACCTCTGTATCCTCTTCCCCGAACAGTCCGCCGTGTGCTGTCATGGCCACGAACGCCACCGTCGAACAATGGCTGGCAACTCCACCGATCGATTGCCGCTCGGGAACACCTGGCCGGCTTACGTTTTACGTGCGGCGGTCCTCTACGTTCGGTGCCCGATGCATCGTCGAAGCGTCGCTGGATGGCGGGGCGACATTCAGTCTGACCATCGGCGACGCGCCGGGCCCGGGCAGCAGCTCTTCCTATGTTCCGGCCGATCTACCTTTGCCGGAGACGCTCGCCGGACAGCCCGCAGTGGTTCTCCGGTGGCGGATCCTGGCGGAAAGCACGGGTGCGACGGGGACCTTCAGAATGGATGATGTGCGCATTTCGGCAGTCCGTCCCGAGATCTCCCCGGGAACGGTGGTCATAAATGAAATTCAGTATCAACCCTCATCCGGCGAGCCAGAGTGGATCGAGCTCTTCAATACAGGTGCGGAACCCGCCGACCTGAAGGGGTGGACGGTCGGCGATGCCTCCGTGACGACATCCCATCGTCTTTCAGCCGCTCCCCTCGTGGTACCGCCCGATGGTTTCGTTGTTGTGACCGCCGATTCACTGGAGTTCCGGGCTGTGTGGAGCAGGGAGTCCGTCATCTTGCTGCAGTCCGACGGATTCCCGTCGCTGAACAACAGCGGCGATCGTGTGCTTCTCCGGGATGCTCAGGGACGTTGCATGGACAGCGTCTGGTATCAGCAGTCTTGGGGGAGAGGCATGGGAGTCTCGATCGAACGTGTCGATCCACTCTCCCGGGTGCAAAGCCCGCGAAACTGGGGAAGTTGCTGTGATCAGGCCGGCGCCACTCCGGGGCGCATGAACAGCATCGTCATCCGGGAACATGATCTTGCGGCGGGAACATTGTGCCAGGTCTCCAACGATTTTCCGGAGTCGATACTTCTGCAGACAATGATACACAATGCCGGCAGACAGACATCCGGTCCGTTTACCCTGCGCATCTTTGATGATGCTGACCGGGATTCCGCTGGCGCCGAAGCAGAGATCGTTGTGTCTGGCTCTGTCCCTGCACCGATCTCGCCAGGGGAGTCACTTCGTGTTGAACTGACATGGAACAGACCTTCCCCCGGCAATCATCAGATGCTTGCACAGATCGTCTGGCCGGAAGATCAGCGTCCGGAGACCAACACAACTCTTGCGACCATCCAGGTGACCATCCCCTATGGCACGCTGTGCATCAATGAAATTCACGCGTCGCCGATTGGGGGAACAGCCGAATATGTGGAAGTTGTGAACTGCAGCGGGTATACGGTGCCGCTCGCGGGATGTTGGATCACTGACAAACCCCTTCCCTCCGGAAGCATCAATCGTTGGCCGGTCTCGACAGCCCCACGTGTCCTCAGGCCAGGCGAACTTCATGTCGTTGCGGGAGATTCTACTGTAGTCCAGTGGACCGGAGGCAATCCCGGCGTGTGCGCAGTTGTCAACAACACAGGTCTGGGATTGAACAACGAGGGGGATGTTGTCATTCTGCACGGGCCGGATGGCAGCATCCTGGACAGCGTCCCCTATGCATCGTCCTGGCATTCCCCCAACATTGCCGATCCTGCAGGGCGCTCACTGGAGAAGTACTCTCCGCGGCTACCGGGAACCGATCCGCACAACTGGGGAACCTGTGTGCATCCCTCCGGAGGAACGCCCGGTTCGCAGAACAGCATTCTGGTTACCGTGCTCCCACAGAACGCGACACTCACCTGTGCACCCGATCCGTTTTCACCCGATGGTGATGGTTTTGACGATGTCACGGTTGTCCGCTATCAGTTGCCCCTCCGATCGTCTCTCGTCCGTCTGAGGATCTTCGACATCCGGGGACGCTGCGTGAGAGATCTCCTGAACAGTCACCCGGCTGGGACCAGTGGTGAAGCAGTGTGGGACGGGTATGACAATAGTCGCCGTCCGCTGCGTATCGGTATCTACATTCTCCATCTTGAAGCGATTGACGCAGAGGGAGGGAGTCTCGTTGCAGCGAAGAAGGCGGTTGTTGTGGCGAGAAGACTGTAACGGCATTTCAGAAGTCGACGTACAGATCGAACGGGCTGTGTCGGTACTTTGAGAGTCGACTTACAGATCGTAGGGACTGTGTTGGTACTTCGAAAGTCGACGTACAGACCGAGCACGTTGTGCCGGCACTTCAAAAGTCGACGTAGAGGCCAAGCAGGCTGAGGTTGGCAGTCTCCCGGTAGAACTGACCGCGGTCATCGGGTCCCGTGCGGTACGTATAGGCGACACGCAGAACTCCCGCGGGCCGGTCGAAGAACTTTGCACCGAACTGGTAGCTCTGTGTCGACCGGAAGGCAGCCTCCTCTTTGAACCTGAAGTCGATCGCCACGTACAGTGAGAGAAATGGCAGCACCGCGATGGTGCCGAATTCGCATCCGCACTGAAGCACCCAGTGTTTCTCCGTCTCGGGGAGCGTGTGAAAATCAAACCGCCCGCCCCCGTACACAAATCCTCCCACGCCGGGAAGTGCGTATGCAGCGAGAAGTGTGACGTAGTCTTTCGCATAATTGACAGAGGAAATGCCCAATTGCTCGATGCCGTCATCGGCGAGATGAGCGCTGTGGTGTCCGTACCCGGTACGGAAGGTGAGGGACGGAGGGAGGCGGATGTCCACGGGGAAGTCGACCACAAAGTCCACGGTGACAACCTGAAGGAGCGGGGGATCGCGGAGGAAGCCCGTGTGTACCGTGGCTCCGATCCCAGCCTGCAAATCAAACGAGCCGGTGGAAAGATGAACCATGGGGTGCTGAGCGCCGATGGCGCCGAGCCAGCGACGGGACTGGAGGTCCTTCGCAACGCCGAACTGATGTGCGGTGCCGTCCGCCACGAGACGTGGAAACAGGGAGTGCACGGGGAAGAATCGCACGACCGATGAATCTGCCGGCATCTGCGCATGGACTCCGTTGGCGGCGGCGAGCATCACCGCGAGAGCAAACAGAAGGCGATTAATGGCCGGTTTCTTCATCGGGTGTCCGCCAGACTGCGCAGGATGTTTTCCATATCGGACCGCACCAGGCGGTAGACGTGCCATTCCCTGAGATGCGTTGCACCCATCCGTTTGTAGAATTCAATTGCCAGCCGGTTCCAATCCAGAACGGACCACTCCATCCGGCCGCATCCGCGTCTGTGCGCCTCGCCCACCACGTGGGTGAAGAGTGCGTATCCGATCTTCTGGCTTCTGAACTCAGGGAGAACAAAGATGTCTTCGAGGTAGAGTGTGGGGAGCGCGAGGAAGCTGGAATAGGTCTCGAAGATGAATGCATACCCCGCGGGCATCCCGTTGACCTCCGCGAGAAACGCCTGGATCCGCGGAGGCGTGGAAAACATGTCGTGGATGAGCCTCTGCTGGGCTGCCTCATCCGGCGGAGCGAGCT
>JAGDMK010000052.1 GCA_017860635.1 Bacteroidota bacterium | reverse complement strand
CGGCGAGAGAGGTGCGGAGCGGTCGGAGCCTTTGGAAAGGCCGTTCACACAGGGCTTCCGGGCCGCCAGCATGGACAATGTGACGACACAAGAGCCACAACGTGCAAACCTGAGCGAATATACCCAAGAGGACTTGCTGTGTCAAGACCTCAGCAACGGGAACTGCAACGTCGCGATCTGCAGCAGCGCGATCAACACCATCGCGATGTGCAGCATTGCGATTGAGAGTGTCGCGATGCGGAGCAGCGTGATTTACAGCATCTTGATGTACAACTGAGCGATCAGGCGTACGGCTATGATCAGCAGATCGACCTGACGTTCCCTTCATGGCATTCTTCGTGCGCTGTCCGGCATAAAGATACAACAGTCCCCTCCCAGAATTCTGTCGTCGGTGTAACATTGTCAATCCCCCGTGTAACCTCGCTGTAATCGCCAGAGACAGCTCCGCGCGGACGCGCTTTCTCAGTCTCAGATAGGTGATATGATAGAGCGAGGAAATGGAGGAACCCGACGGGTGACGAGTTTCACGAAGGCGGAGGGGGGTGACTCAGCTCGCGGACACGGAATGGGATACAGGGGCGGTAAGAGTCGATGTGTGGTTTATCCTCCGGAGACGCGCAGGCGTTGTTCCGAAACGTTCCCGGAAAGCCTCGACAAAATGGGAGGGGCTCTTGAAACCCACGGTTGCTGCAATAACGGTAATCGGAAGAGTCCCCTGCAGGAGAATCTCCCTGGCGGTATTCAGACGGATGCATCGGATGAATTCATGGGTCGATTGTCCCGTCAAGGCGCGCAACCGCCGGTTCAAATGCATCCTGCTGATGGCCAGGCAGGATGCAGCTGCCGCCGTTGTGAAACGGGGGTCTGCAATGTGTTCTTCAACAATCCGCTCTATGCGGGCAAGAAACTCGTCATCCCGCCTGCCTCCACCATCGTTATGCCTTGACAGTGCGGCCAGGGTTCCAACAAAATGTGCCACGATCGATCTCACCCGGAATCGATACATATTGATACCCGCTTCATGCCAGCACAACGAAAAGGAAAGCGCGCAGGCGCGCGGCTCCGAGTTCGCGCGCCCACGCGAGGAGGAGCGACGAGACGTCGCTCACGGCACGACAACTATGCACGGGCAGACACTGGTGTTGCATCCGCCGTTGACGCAGCAAGCACAATGCTCGGGAGAGCCCCGGTCGACAGCAAAGTCACCGGAATCCAGCAACCCGTCGCGGTCGTTGTCTTTCCACAGACCGACATAGTACGTCCCTGCATAGAGGTCCCTGAATTCGAAGTTCCCACTCTGGTCCACCACGACAACTCGCTCCGGGACATTTCTCAGGCCAGCCTCATAGGAAGTGAACAATTGGACGACAGTTCCGTCTATCGTTCCCTGAATATCCGGGTCCAGACGAACTGTGCCACTGAGTGTTCCCCGGTCCTGGTTGACGATAGTCTGGTCTTCACTGCAACCCACAAACAGGGTGAGCGAAGCAACAACGAGCAGCAACGCGAACAGTCTCATGGCATCCTCCTTGGTGAAGTGAATACTGTGTCCTTGAACTGCATTGAAACTGGACGCAAGATACACTACCGGAGGGGGTGGTTTCTCACCCTTCTGTAACGAATGCTGATCCCTGCGTAACCACCAAAACGGACCACCCGGGAGGCCGTTGCTGCGATGTAACAACTCTGCGCCCCGGTGTAACAACTGGCACTTCGGGTATGATTTGTGTGGGAGGCGAAACGACGGCGATTCTACGAAGTGCGGAGGATGTGGTCCATCAGGATAAGGAACAAGGAGTATGGTGGATCAACATGAGAATTGACGAATTTGGGCAATAGCACGAGGAACGGCGAATGTGGGGCCTCAGGGTGAGGGATGAAGAATTTGGTCCAAAAGGACGAGGAGCGACGAATGTTGGCATCAGGCAAAGGAATGAGAAATACGGTGCATCAGAACGGGGTGCAGCAAGCGCAGGATACCGGGGGTTTGCAGAGCGAGGGACTTCATGCACAAATGTTCAGGCACACCCCGAAGAGGAACCCGGGACTGTTCCCGCTCAGCCGGGAGTCGTGTTGCGCAATGCCTCCAGCACAATCCCCGGCGTAATGATCTCAGGCAACAACACCGGGTCTTTGCCGGGAGCATACAGCACATACAGCGGAACGCTGTTCCTACCGAATGTAGCCAGGGCTTTAGTGATTGTTTCGTCGTGAGTCGTCCAGTCGGCTCGCACAGTAGCTATGCCCCTCCTGGCAAACTCGTTCTGGACCTCTTCCGAACTGAACGCCACCTTCTCATTGACCTGGCAACTCAAACACCAGGCTGCCGTGAAGTCCAGAAACACCGTTCTTCCTTCTGCCTTCAAACCCTCCACCAGTTCAGGTGTGTACGTCAGCCACTCAATTGATCCCTGTCTGTGGACTCCCGCCGTTTCCGGACCTTTCGCTTTGATGTTTGTCAGCGAGAAGAACAATCCTCCGGCGATAGCGACCAGGGCGATCACCTGAGCGATTCTCCGTGTCGGTTTTTCTTTCGCGATGTTCCCCCATCGCCCAAAGACCCAGCCCCCAAGTGCGACGAAGAGGAGTGCGGCAAGGAGGATGACGACCCCATCCGCTCCAGTCTGGAGACTGAGCACCCAGATTAACCACAGCACCGTGGCCATCAGCAGGAATCCCATGAATTGCTTCATCGATTCCATCCATGCTCCGGGTCTGGGGATGAATTTGAGGAGCGCGGGAATGGTCGTCAGGAGGAGATACGGAGCCGCCATCCCCAATCCAACGAATGTGAACACCAGGAATGCGACGTATGCAGGTGCACCCAGCGTAAATCCCAACGCCGAGCCCATGAATGGCGCCGTGCAGGGAGTCGCGACCGTTGTTGCCAGGACACCGCTGACGAGCGAACTCGTATAGGATGAACCACCGGCTACGCCATATCCCACTCCCGTCAGCGAGGTGCCGATCTCAAACACGCCAAACATACTCAGGCCGAACAGGAAGAGGAAGATGGACAGGACGAGAACAAAGGATGGAGACTGGAGCTGGAAGCCCCATCCCAATTGCTCTCCCCCTGCTTGCAGGAGGATCATGATGCCCGCCAGTACCCAGAACGACGCCACGACACCGAGTGTGAAGAGCGCTCCATGCTTCAGCCTTTCGCGCGAGGTTTCTCCGGCCTGCTTCACCATCCCCAGGATTTTCAGAGAGAGTACAGGGAGAACGCATGGCATGAGATTGAGAATCATCCCGCCCAGGAAGGCAAAAAGCAGCGCGACTGCGAGACTGATTGAACGCTCACTTGCTGCAGCGACGGGTCGGGGGCTGCTTGCGTGCGTAGAATCGCCACCTTTCGAAAGCCCGGGCGCGACAGCTGGAGATCCTGCAGAAGGTGTCCCCTGAGCGGTACCGATGGCTTCCTGAAAGTCACCCCCCGAACTGGTACCGGGTCTCGTCTGAGAATCCGCAGGGACATTTGCCGGGACAGCCGGAGTCACGTCGACCACCAATGTCACGGTAGCGTCAGATGGCGGCATGCAGGTCTTGTCATTGCAGGCCTGGTAACTCAGCGTGATCTCTGCGTTTTGCTTTCCTGGAGGCGTCGCTTCCGCTATGGTCAAGGTGAGCCCGAAGACCACGTCTCCTTCGTAGACAGAGACAGGCTTGTCTGCAAATGAAAGTGCGAGGTCTTTCGCTTCAGGATACTGCACCCGGGTGAGACGGATTCCGCTCGCTTTGGCCGACACCACGCTTGGGATCAGAAAATCTTCATTGGGTTTATTTGAATTGACGTGCCAGTTCTTTTCGATGCGGGCACTGAGCTGTACGTCTACCGTGCCGCCAGCCGCAACCCTGACACTTCTTGCAGGAAGCTGCAGGGTTACCTTTCCTGCATCGAGCCCCTGCGCCTGTGCCGCCGTCCATACGAGGAGGAGCACCGCAACCCATGCTGTTGCTCGCATTCTCAAAGTCATCAAGTTCTCATCCTGTTTCACTCTTAGGTTGCCTGACACATTCCGGGGGCAGAACTTTTTCAGCCAGGTTGGCAAGGCGCTGCTCAACAAGGTGGAAGTGAGACTCCGGTGACCACAGACCCGCTAGAACCACCCGAGTATTAAACATAACGATACTGGATTGGGTTCGTTTTGTCAACTACCCTTTTTCGGCTGTTCGTGACGTCGTAAAGCTCCCCCCCGTGATCCGGCGGACCTGCGCAGAAGGCCGAGGAACAATAGACCTGGTTTCTTCGGATTCGCTGGTCCCCGGTGTTGACGCATTTGCTGTACTTCCTATGACAAATCTGTGACAATCTGACTCGTGATCTGATATAGATTTAGGCAGACTATTGAATGCGCCAGAGACCATGCAGACCAACCATTGTACATCGACCACTATCACGAGAGGAGATACAGTCATGAAGACACGGTCACTATTCAACGCTCTGACCCTCGTCGTGTTCCTGGGCGCCCAGTTGGCGTTCGGGTGGGGCAACGCGACACATGTGTATTTCGCCAAACAGCTCGGCGCAAAATTCGGTCCGTTCAACCTGAACGAGATGTACGGAGCCCTGCTGCCGGACTGTTTCAATCTGGTCGTTACAGAAACGGGACAGCAGTTTTCGTTGACACCAGAGGGGCAATTCCTGTACGCGCAGACCCATGACAATGCCTTGCCGGTCTGGCTTGCAGCACAGGGTCCTATCGAGAGATCCTTGGCATTCGGCTTCATGACCCACAACCAGGCATGGGGAGCAGACTACACGGCCCATATAAGGAGCTTTACATTCCCATCACAGGGAATCGCATCAAGAGGCAAAAGTGGATATGCCGTGGCAAAGGGGATCGAGCTGACGCCACAGCTGGCTCCGGTAATAAAGGAAATGCTGCACAACGCGAGTTCTGAGATCGACGAGCAAACGGCTGAAATGTTTGCCTACGGCATCGCCCCTGAGCTCGGTCACGATCTTGCAGAAACAGCTGTGGATTTGTTGGTCAAACGAAACCTCCTTCCCGGCGTCGGCCTCCGCATGATACTCGCTGCTGAGCAGCGTCCCGCCGCAGCGGGAGATCTTCTTGTCGAAGCGTACGCAAATGCTTATGCTGCCGAATTCGGAAAGGATCCCGCCGTTGTGTCTGCATTCTTGATTCAGAAAGAACTGGAGTATCAGGCCTACATCCAGGCATACGGCTATGTCTTCACACTGCCGGAGGAAGTGGCGATTGCCACACTATCCGAACAGACAGCCCCCGTCGCTGAGATGTATATTGAAACGGCGCTTGCGGCATACGAACTTGACGTAGATGTAACTGTGGAGGCAGCGCAGGTTGAGGCATTCATCAGAGCTGCCATCGAAGTGGTGAAGCCTGACTACGCCCGGGAGCTGTCTCGAACACTCACAATGATCGAAAAAGAATTGCGCAAGCACTCCATTCGCACAGAGTACCAGCTGTTCGCGCGTGACACTGAGAAGGAATCGATCGAATCGTCAGATCTGATCGACACGCCTGCATCGTTTGCACTCACCCAGAACACCCCGAATCCTTTCAATCCTTCAACGACCATCGGGTTTTCTTTGCCGGATCAGGCACACGTGCGTCTGACAGTTTACAATGCACTTGGACAGGAGGTAGCGAAGCTGGTGGACGAAGAACGCCCGGCCGGGTCATATGTTGCACGGTGGGATGCATTGTACCAGCCGAGCGGCGCGTACTTCTACCGGATCGAGGCTGGTTCGTTCATGGAAACAAGACGCATGATGCTCGTCAAGTGATCCTTCGGGGGAGTCACCTGTACGTGCATATCAGAAGGCCCGGCGATCATGCCGGGCCTTCGTGTAAACGTACCTTCCTGCTGGGTGCACTGCATTCCCGCTTGGCCGCTATCACGGCGCCAAACGAATCGACCGGTCAGGTTACCCCGCAAAATCCAGCATGGTCTGTCCGCTCCACTCCATCAGATCCCATCAGCGATGAGCCGTGCGGCCATATCCACGTGGTCGGCGTCGAAATGCTCAAGAAAGAAATAGAGCTCCAGTGCGCGCATGATGTTCAGCACCACCCGGGCGGCCGTGGCAAGTTCACGCTCGTCAGCAAACATGAACTCCTTCTGCTGCGCTCCGAGAGTCAGGATTCCCTTCAAAAAAGTCTCTTCACTCTCTTCGAACTGCTTCTGTATGATCTCGTTGAAGTGCGGGTTCCCCTTGATCTCTTCCCGGACGATGTCATACAGAGTGGCAGTGTTCTTCAATTCTGCAAACGAGGCCATGACGTATGTGCGGAGCTTTTCTTTTGCAGAAGTCACATTCTGGACCGCCGCTTTTGACCTCTGCAGAACGCCGCTCAGCTCGGCTCTCACCACCGCATCGAAAATCTCGTCCTTGCTGACGAAATAGTAGTAGAGGGTGCTCTTCCCTTTTCCCGCTTCATGGGCGATGTCTTCCATTGTGGTCTTGTTCAAGCCCCACTTCCGGAACACCCGTTTGGCTGCGTGGAGGATGATTTCCCGTACGACGTCGTCTTTGCTGAGGTCCGGCATGGTTCGACCCGAATCGTTCTATGGTCGAAGAGTGCTAAAATGGTCCATCGGAGTCAAGATCCTACAACCGTGTTTTGCAGGCTGTCCTTGAAAAGAACATGAAAAGCAGGGATATATGCTGATTTCTACCATATCTCGAAATTTCTGCTGATATTAAGGTTTGCCGATCAGCTATCCGGCAAGGGCGAAACTCGAGCCTGCCCCCTGATCGCCGCTCTTGATACACAACGCCATCCTGTGATCCTTTACTCCATTGGGGAGAACCTGTGATGCAACTCCATCCGCTCGACATAGCTGTGGTCATTGTGTACCTGCTCATCACGATCGGCATTGGCATAGCCTTCCAGCGTCGCGCGACCCGGCGGCTTGATGCGTATTACCTCGCCGAACGTCAAGCGAGCTGGTGGATGATCGGTCTCTCCGGGTGTTCAAGCTATGTGGACATCGGCGGCACAATGCTCATCATCGGCCTCATGTATTATGTCGGCATCAAGTCTGTCTGGCTTATCCATTTCGCCTGGGGATTCTTCGGCATGGCCATGTTCATGGCATTCCAGGCGAAGTATATCCGCCGGTCGGGAGTGATGACGCCCGCAGAATGGATGGAGACACGATTCGGGAAGAACAGGGAGACCGAAATTCTGCGGACCATCGTAGCCTCGTACGTCCTGCTCACGTTGATCCTGACGCTGGTCTACGTTGCCGTCGGCACTGGCAAGTTTGCCGAGGAATTTGTCCCTCTTCCGCGATGGGAGTCGACTCTGATCATTTTTGTCGTGGTAGGTATCTATGTCACCCTGGGCGGGGTGTTCGGAGTCATCTGGACTGACCTTTTTCAAACACTGCTCATCATGATCGGCGCAATCGGCCTCTCCATTGCCGCCCTTCAGCTTCCCGAGGGACTCCCGACCATCGCAGCCAGAATTCCGGAGTGGGGATCGCTCGCCCTTTCCTGGAACCTGTGGCCAGACTTTCTCACGAATGTGCCGGCGAGTTATCACCAGTATTTTGCATTCGGCCCGCTGATGATGGCCAGCATCCTCTGGCTCCTCCTCAAGCTCCTCATGGGCCCATTGGGTTGGGACTTTGCGTTCTTTCTGACCGCAAAGAGCCCCCGCGAAGCCTCTCTCTCCGCCGGCATGTGGACGGTTGGACACACCGTCCGCTGGCTCGTTGCCGGTTCGTTTCTCAGCCTCGGCATCTACTACCTGGGCGTTCAAGCTGACTTCGACGCAGAAAGAATCATGCCGCTCGTGGTGAAGAATCTCCCCGTCGGCATTGCCGGACTCATGATGGCGGTGCTACTGGCCGCGCTCATGTCTACGATCAGCGCAATTATTAATGTCACGAGCAATGTCGTCCTCAACGATTTCCTCAAACGCTTCGTCGCACGAAATATGCCTGAGCGCTCCCTCGTGCATCTGGGCATGGCTGTTTCCAGCGTAGTCATCGTGATCGGCTTTGCAATGAGCTTCATGTATGAGGACATCGTCTCCGCGTGGGAGATGCTCCTGTATGTCATGCTCACGATGATTCTGGTGCCCGGCACACTCCGCTGGCACTGGTGGCGTTTTGGCTCACGGGCATTTATCTGGAGCATGATTGCATCCACCATCGTGGTCGTCATTCACAAAGCGTTCCTGAATTTCCTGCCCCTCCACTGGGCTATTGCGTTCCTTATGGTGTCCTGTATTATCGCGTGCGTGGTGATCACCTTCCTCACGTCTCCGGCAGACATGGATACGCTCGTGCGGTTCTATGCCAAAGTTCGTCCGTTCGGTGTGTGGAAACCAGTGCGTGAGGAAGCAGTGCGCCGGGGACTGGTTCCTGCAAAAGATCCGATGCCGGCATGGGATGTTGTCAACGCCTTTATCGCTTCGTTCTTCCAGCTCTCCCTCGGCATTGCTCCGTTCTATGTATTCCTCAAAGAATGGACGCACGCTGGAATCTGGCTCGGCATCATATTGGTCACGGCGGTGGTGCTCTACTTCACATGGTACAAGCACCTTCCCTCGCCCGATGAAGCATAGTCACACAAGCACATAACCCGAAGGCAGCCTCTTTGAGACAGCCAGGGGCCCTTTGACACCACGGGAACCTGTTATTTTTCAAGACAACAGGAGCATCATCGAGACCATGAGGAAACCGGTTCTGCATCTGATCTGTAATGCCCATCTGGACCCCGTCTGGCAGTGGAGGTGGGAGGAAGGAGCCGCTGAAGCAGTGACCACCTTCTCCATCGCCGCGCGTTTGCTGGACGAGTTTCCGGGATTCATCTTCAACCATAACGAGGCGATCCTCTACCGCTGGGTACAGGAGCTGGACCCGACATTGTTCGCAAGGATCCAGGGCTTTGTCAGGGAGGGACGATGGTGCATAGGCGGCGGATGGGATCTGCAACCGGATGTGAACATGCCCGGCACCGAAGCCCTTATCCGGCACATTGCCGAGGGACGGCGCTACTTCCACGAGTTCTTTGATGCTGCTCCCCGCGTGGCATACAATTTCGACTCATTCGGGCACAGCGGCGGCCTCCCCCAGCTGCTCGCGCGTGCCGGCTACGCGATGTACGTACACATGCGGCCGGAGACAAAGTACCTTGATATTCCCTCTGATCTTTACCGGTGGCAGGGGGTGGACGGGACAGAGATCGGCGTCTATCGGCTTCCCTTCCCTGCGTATAACACATGGAAAGGAACCGCGGTAGAGCGGATCAGCCAGGCGGCGGAGATCGCGCTCTCACTCAACCGCGATACCCCGGTCTTCTGGGGCATGGGCGATCACGGCGGTGGCGGAACACGCCTGGACCTTGAACAGATCCAGGATCTGATGCGGCGGGAATCACGCGTGCAGATCATCCACAGTTCTACCGAGCACTTCTACCAGGCCATCAAGCATCTCATCCCTTCAGCACCCCTCGTCCGCGGCGACCTTCAGCGCGTCTTCACCGGCTGCTACACATCCATGGCCCGGGTCAAACGAAGGATGACAAAAAATCTTGGCGAGCTCTTGCAAACCGAAGGCGCACGCACGGCGAGCTGGTGGCTGTGCGGGCAGGAATACCCGGAGGCACAACTCCGGGATGCCTGGCGGGACCACCTTTTCAACGACTTTCATGACATCCTCCCCGGATCCTCGATTGAACCGGCTGAACAGGATGCCCTGGACCTCTACGGTCGCTCCTCAGAAACCCACCGCCGGCTGCGGCTCGGCGCTTTCTCGGGTTTCACAAAGGGACCGGCCCGGGACCTGGAGATCCCCCTGACGGTTCTGAATGTGAACCCCGGCGGCGCTCAACTCCCCGTGGAAGTGGAATACATGATCGACCATCTCCCGAAACTGAAAGGGAAATGGCACGCACGCCTGTTCACGATGGACGGAGTTGAAGTTCCGGTTCAGGAAGAAAGGGCGGAGATGCTGCTTCTGGACGATCAATGGCGCCGGAAGCTCTGCTTCACCACGCCGCTGCCGCACGCAGGAGCCGCCCACTTTCATGTGGAGATGCGTGAAGGTGAGCACAAGCAGCAGCCCGGACTCCCTGCCGTGCCGCACACTATTGATTCGGCCACAGGACGCGTTGTATCTTTGCGTGCACGGGCCGGGCAGGAGTTGCTCTCCGGCGAACTCCTCCGGGGGCTCGTTGTGAGGGATGATGCGGATTCCTGGGGGATGGAGACGTGGCACTACAAAGATATCGAGGGAGAGTTCACACCCGTGCCCGGCTCAGCTCGAACGATCGAATCGGGTCCGGTGCGGACAGTCCACGAAGCTGCATATGCGTACAAGAGAAGCTCGATTCTCACCCGCACCCTGTCCTATACATCTTCCCCTTTCCTGGAATTCCGGCTGCGTATTCTCTGGAATGAAGAACGGAAGCGGCTGAAACTCTCCATCCCGACGCGAATCCAGGCATCGTCGGTTCTGTGTGAAGTCCCCGGCGGGGCCATCGAGCGTCCGGCGGACGGCGAAGAACAGACACACGGGCGCTGGATGCTGCTTCGTGGTAAGGTGGAGGGAAAGCAATCATCCCTTGCCGTTATCAATAATGGGCAACACGGTTTCGATTGCCGCCATGGCGAGGTCCGCCTCTCGATCCTCCGGTCCGCTCCATACTGTTACGAGCGGTCATACTCGCTCGCCAATCATCCTCATCGAAAGCTCATGGACCTCGGCGTCCATGAGGTGCGCCTTCTCATTGCGGTGGGTGAAGAGCAGGAGCTGCTTCCGAGTTTGACGGCGATGGCGGAATGGCTGGTCGCACCGCCGTACGCACTAGCACACTATCCGATCGGAACCGGGAACCCAGCACAGCAGGACCTGCTCAGCCTCGAACCTTCTTCAGTCCGGCTTCTTGCGTGCAAGCAATCATGGGATGGCAACGCACTGATCATTCGCCTCCAGGAGACGGTGGGGGCGACCACGACAGGTCGTGTCGTGCTCCGGCAGCCCACAGCGGCGATCGAGGCGTCATTCGCACCATTCGAGATCAAGACGATCCGGATTGAAAGGACTGGAAGCTGGGGCGAAGTGCAGATGATTGAAGAGGATTGAGACGACAAGACCCCACGCCCGGTGATGCATCGTGCGTGGGGTCTGATCAACATGCGATAGACGATAATCTTACTTCTTGGGAAGCTGGAGCCTCTGTCCCACCTTGATCATGTCCGGATCCTTGAGGATCCCTTTGTTCAGATTGAAAATCTCCATGTACCGTTTGGCGTCACCCAGATGGGCCTTCGCCAGCTTTGACAGGGTGTCTCCTGACTTCACGGTATAGTAGCCATACACATCCGATTTCATCACGGAGATATTCACGTCCACTTCATTGTTCCAGTTGGGAATGGTCTTCAGTTTGTCCCAGAACAGATCCTTGTCAAACTGGTACTGCGCTGTCGCCTTTACCTTGAGCTTCCCGCCGACTTCACTCACTTCGAGCCCCGAGAAACCCATTTCCTTTCCCAGATCGATGGCTGGTTGATACTTTGGCTGTAGCATAGCGGTCCTTTCTGAGTATTGATGTGTAGAGTTCCGGCTGCCAGCCCCGGGCGGGCAATCACACATGTCCGGGGATGTCCCGGAGATTGAGTTGCGGTGAGAACCGTGATTTTTGTTCGATAGGGCACGCGGCGGGAGACGTTGAACAGGCCCCCACCCTGCACCGTATGTGTACAAATCTATCGGATTCTCGCGTAAGTAGCAAGGGATAGAACGGCAGGAGAGATTCCTGTAAGTCTTTACTGTGCAACCGATTGTAGTAATCAGTTTCTCCCCGTCACCTGGCAGTGTGGTTTTGCTTGAACCGTCGCAGCCGCAGCGAGTTGCTTACCACGCTCACCGAGCTCAGCGCCATTGCGCCCGCGGCTACCATCGGATTGAGCATCCCCAACGCAGCCAGCGGGATTCCGATGCTGTTATACACGAAGGCCCAGAAGAGGTTCTGCCGGATTGTTCTGATTGTCCGGGATGAGAGCCGGATTGCCTGCACCACTCCCGTCAGGTCTCCATTCATCAGGGTGACCCCTGCAGTCTCCATCGCCACATCCGTTCCGGTCCCCATGGCGATCCCGACATCTGCCTGCGCCAGGGCAGGTGCATCGTTGATTCCGTCACCCACCATCGCCACGATTCTTCCGCCCGACTGCTCCGCCCTGATGCGATCGGCCTTTTCGGCTGGCAGGACGCCGGCGCTCACGCGGTCAATACCCGCCCCAGCCGCTATCGCCCGCGCCGTCCGTTCGTTGTCACCGGTAAGGAGCAATGTCTGGATTCCCATATCATGCAATGCCCGGATCGCGTCGCGGGATGTCGGCTTGATAGTATCTGCAACGGCAATCAATCCCTCTGGAAGACCATCAATCGCAACGACAATGCAGCTTTTCCCCTCGTTTTCAATCTGCACAACCTGCGGTTCGATCTCCGTGACATCAACGGAGTATTCTCTCAACAGCTGCAGATTGCCGGCAAGAACTGATCTCCCCTTCACAACACCTGCGACACCAAGGCCTGTCAGAGACTGGAACGTCTCTGTCTCCTGCGGCCGGATGCCTTTCTGTTCGGCGTAGCGTGTGATCGCATGGGCCAGCGGATGCTCGGACTTTCTTTCGAGTGAAGCGGCGATACCCAGCATCTCATCCACTGTATACCTGCCTTGTGCCCGGACATCGGTGACGGCAGGTTTGCCGGTCGTGATGGTGCCGGTCTTATCCATGACAACTGTTTGTATGCGGTGAGTGTGTTCGAGGCTGTCGGCGTTCCGGATCAGAATCCCGTGCCGCGCCCCTACCCCCGTACCCACCATGATGGCGGTTGGTGTGGCAAGTCCCAGTGCACACGGACAGGCAATGATGAGCACTGCGATGAAGTTGACCAGAGCATGCGTGAAGGGAATGCCGCCGACGGTATACCAGAGCACAAACGTCAGGAGAGCGATAGCGATGACCGCCGGAACAAACACCGACGCAATGGTATCCGCGAGACTTTGGATGGGAGCCTTCGAACCCTGCGCTTCTTCGACCAGTTTCACAATGCGTGCAAGCAGTGTTGCCTCGCCGACAGCTGTCGCACGGAATTCCACGCTGCCATTCAGATTGACTGTTCCTCCAGTGACCCTCTCACCGGGATGCCGCTCTACAGGCATACTTTCGCCTGTAATCATGGATTCATCAAGCACCGTGAACCCCCTGGTGATTACCCCGTCCACGGGGATCCGTTCGCCCGGCCGGACCAGGATGAGGTCATCGGGAAGCACATCAGCAATGGGGATGTCGGATTCGCCACCCTCCCGTATCACCCGCGCCGTGTTTGGTTGCAGTCCAAGCAATGTGCGGATTGCATCAGATGCGCGCTGCTTTGCCGACATTTCCAGTGTCTTGCCCAGGAGGATCAGCGTGATAATCGCCGCGGCTGTATCGAAATACACTGCAGGCATCTTTCCCCCGACCGCAAGCAGTCCGGGAAAGAGCACGGCTGCAGTACTATAGAGATACGCCGCGCCCGTGCCGATTGCCACCAGGGTATTCATGTCGGCAGTGCGGTGACGGGCTGCAGCCCAGAACCCCTTGAAGAACCTCCATCCGGAAACGAACATCACGGGTGTCGTGAGGAGGAGGAGGATCACATTTGTGGTCTTCATCGACAACGGGGAGTGACGCTGATACAGATCCGTCATGCCCGCCATACTGAGGAGCACAACGGGCAGGGTCAGCGCAGCACTGAGAAGCAGTTCTCTCTTCAACCGCCTGAGGGTCTGCTGCTGAGGGGTCTGGCGTTCTGCTCCATCCGTGGCATGTGCATCCGTCCGGACGTCTATGCGAAGTGTGTATCCGGAATCCTGAACGGCTTTTTGAAGACCGGTCAGCGTCGCTTTGGAGGGATCGAACGTAACGCGAACCTTTTCAGATGCAAGGTTTACGGCTGCATCTGTAACCCCGTCGACGGCTTTCAGGGATTTTTCCACACGCAGAACACAGCTTGCGCAGGTCATCCCTTCCACGTCGAGGGTCGCAATCCGGGAAGCTGTCTTTGGGTCACCGTTCATACTATACAGAACGCAGAAAAACGGATTTCCGTTCTGTCAGCGCGGGTGGCTGGTGCTACACCCCGTTTTTTGACTCAAACGGCAGCGTGCTCAGCGCAATCGATGGATTCTTCTCTTCGAAAAAGGCAAGCGCCCAGTCACCCGGGAAAAGGATCACCGTCTGCCCGCGTGCATCATCCGCAAGCATGGATCCTGTGGGGAGCATGCCGGAGGTCAGTGAGGACTGATCGATTGAAGGATGGACCCAGCGGGCGAATTTCCATTCCGTTCCTGCAAGCTGCACTTCCGCCCCGTACTCGTTCTCGAGTCGGTACTGGAACACCTCAAACTGCAGCGGACCGACAGCTGCAAGGATGGGCACCTGCTGCCCGGACGCCCGCGGATAGAACCCCTGCACCACCCCTTCCCGCAACAATTGCTCCACTCCCTCCCGGAACCGTTTGAACTTTGAGGGATTGGGATTGCTCAGCAGTGAGAAGCACTCGGGCGGAAATCTCGGGATTTCTTCGTACACAATCGACGGATCCTCGGTCAGGGTGTCGCCGATGCTCAGAAGCGATTGTCCGACGAACCCGACGATATCACCCGCATATGCTTCGTCGACGGTTTCACGGTCCCTCCCGAAAAGCTTTGCTGCATTGGGCAGGCGGATTGTCTTGCCGCTCTGGGAATGGATGGCGGTCATGTCTCTGGTGAACTTCCCCGAACAGACGCGGAGGAACGCGATCCGGTCTCTGTGGCGCGGATCCATGTTCGCCTGAATCTTGAACACGAAGCCGGAGAACATGTTGCTGTCCACCGGAATGGGCACACCCTTGCTGGTCCGGGAGCGCGGCGGCTCGGCGAATTTCAGGAAGCCATCCAGCAGCAACTGTACGCCAAAATTGTTTCGCGCGCTGCCGAAAAACACTGGAGTGATCTTCCCTGCCAGGATTTCCGCAGCATCAAACGCTGCGCCGGCGTGGTCCAGCATTTCAATTTCTTCGAGCAGCCGTGCGTGGTCAGATTCCGAAAGACGCTCGGCCACGATGGGATCGGACAGCGAAGTGACTTCCACAGGCACGCGGTACGCACCGCTGGCACCGAACTCAAAAAAGTGTGCCTGCCGGGCTAGCCGGTCAAATACCCCGCGGAACTGGAAGCCCGTTCCAAGCGGCCAGTTCATTGGATACGCCCCGATATGAAGCACCCGCTCCAGATCGTCCAGGAGTTCCAAGGGATCCCTGGTGGGACGGTCGAGTTTGTTCATGAATGTAAAAATGGGAATGTTCCGCCGCCGGCAAACTTCGAACAGTTTCCGGGTCTGCGTTTCGATACCCTTGGCAGAATCGATGACCATGACGACAGCATCGACCGCGGTCAGAACACGGTAGGTGTCTTCAGAAAAGTCCTG
>JAGDMK010000051.1 GCA_017860635.1 Bacteroidota bacterium | reverse complement strand
GAAATTCGACTGCAGGCAACTGCTGGATCCCCGACGGCTGACGATCATGATGTGGGACCAGGCGTATCTGGTCCGGCATCTCCCGGGCGAGTCGTTTGCCGACTATGAGAAAGTCCTCACGGAAGCAGTGGAACGCGGATACAATACAGTTCGCATTGATCCGCTGCCGAATCTCATCGATCTGGCGAAACCGCAGACGGTCCTGCACTGGGATGATCCTCAGCGCCCGTTCTTCCCATGGGGAAATCTCCATGCGTGCACCGGACCCGTCGGACAGTGGCTGATTGAGTTCATGCAGCAGCTCCTGAAGAAAGGTCTCTATTATACCCTCAGCTCCTGGTGGTTTGATGAATCGAACTGGTGCGGGAAAGAAGGCATTTCGCCGGTCGTCAGGCGGGTCCCCCGGAACCACACGGAGGCGGCAGACATCTGGATGCCATTCCTCGCTCAATGGAAGAAAACGTTCGGCTTCAACAACCTTGTGTACGTCGACATCCATAACGAAGTCCCCTTTTTCATGAAAGGGTACAAGCAACTGCTGAAGGAGAAGGTCGGACTGGACTGGGACAAAGGCCTGCCGTTTACCGCCGAACAGGTTGATTTCCTCTCTCAGGATCTGAACAGTGCCATGAGGATGCTGCAGAGGGAATTTCCGGAGTTGCGATTCACAGCGTCAATTCATGGTGACCCGAGGTGGTTGAGCGTGCCGCTGCACTTCGACTGCCTGGATGTCCATTTCTATCTTGATGCCGATCAGCGGTGGGTCAACCGAACGAAATTCGATGAATGGGTGACGAGCGGGATCTACACGGAAGATTCCTGGTTCAGAGAGTTCAGCGACCGATGCGCAAAGGCCCGGAGTGCGGTCCTGCCCATGCTCTTTCAGAGGCAGCAGCAGCGTCTGGCCGATTTTGCTGCCTGGGCCGGGCGTCACGGCATGCCGCTCACCACAAGCGAATCATGGTCGAGCTGGTATTACTACGATCATCCTGATCTGGATTGGTCCTGGCTGCTGGAGTGGGCAGAGATGACCGTTGAAGGCGCGATTGCACACGGCATGTGGGGATGGACCCCGCACAACTATGTGCAGCCGCAGTTTGAGAACTGGAAGGATCTGAGCTGGCACAGGAGGCTCACTGACAGGTTCCTCCAGGGGGGTCCCGTCAGCGCTCGCTGAGCCCAGGCCATCTTACGATCGGAGAACTTTCCCGGGCTTCGCAGAAGTCTGCACACTGTTGTCGACGACCACTGTACCGTTGACGATCACGTATGGTATCCCGTCCGGGAAGCGGTGGGGATCTGTGAACTGCGCCCTGTCGGCGATAGTGTTATAGTCAAAGAGAACGATGTCGGCGGCTTTTCCCTCTGCAATCACGCCGCGGTCGGTCAGTCCCAGGACTTCAGCCGGAAGCGAGGTCATCTTCCGGATCATGTCAGGCAACGTAGTGATCTTCCGCTCACGCTGGTAGTGAGCAATTGCCCGCGGGAACGTGCCGTACGACCTCGGGTGCGGCCAGGACGCATCACTGGGATCCTGCGGACCGGCATCCGATGCCACAATCGTGTTCCTCCAGGCAAGTACCATCTCGGTTCCAGCCTCGTCCATCCCGAATCCGACCATTCCCACTTCAGCATTTTCCCGGAGCTGCAACGCGACGGTGAACTCGTACGGATCTGCGGATTCCTCTCTGGAAATCTGCTGGATGGTCTTCCCCTGAAATTTCTTGCTCTCCTCATTCTTGACGCTCGATATGAGGACCGAGTCCCATGATCCCAGTCCGTCGACCTTCCGCTGAACCTCCGTGCGGAGACGCTCTGCCAGCGTGGGATCCTTCAATCGCTCCAGATATTTCTCTTTTCCTCCGTCACGGGACCAGAGCGGGAAAAGATTCGTCAATCCTGTATTGAATGCAACATAGGGATACCGGTCGGCGTGAACGTTGAGCCCCGACGCAAGGGCGTCGTCAAGCATGCGCAACGCGATTTCCTGCTTCGGCCAGTTGACCTTGTTTTGCGCTTTCAGATGAGAGACCTGGAGCCGCGCGTTCGAGCCGCGAGCAATCGCAATGGCCTCACCGATTGCTTCGAGAACCCTGTCAGCCTCATTACGCATATGTGTGGCGTATAACCGATGGCTGTCCGGCAGCGCGCGCATCACCTCTATGAGTTCTGCTTCTGAAGCGAAGCTGCCGGGTGTGTATTCCAGCCCGGTGCTTGCCCCCCAGCATCCCTGTTCGATCGCCGTGCGAGCCGCAATCTTCATGGCTGTGATTTCGTCGGCCGTGGCAGGCCGGTCGTCAAATCCGACAGACACTCCACGCAGTGTTCCCAGTCCGACCATTGATGCGATGTTCAGTGCCATGCCTCGTGAGGAAAGCAGCGTCAAGAAGCCGTCCATGTCGCGGTATGGGCAGTCGAAGCCGAAGGCTTCCCGGAAACCCTTGAGCGACTCGTCCAGTCCGGGACCGCCAAGGGGTGCGGGAGATTCGCCATCCTGTCCGGGAACTTCGGTCGTCACGCCCTGCCGGACTTTGCTTGGTGCGAAGGGGTTCTTCAAGAGGTCGAGGTCGGTGTGTGAATGGATATCGATGAAGCCCGGGACGACCTTGAGGTTTCGTGCATCGATCACACGCGCCGCGGAGGCATCGGCAAGATTGCCGAGAGCCACAATCACTCCGTCCCGGATGCCGACATCCAGTCTGCGTTCAGGTGATCCGGTCCCGTCGAGGACCAGGCCGTTGAGTATGACCAGGTCGAGACCGGCGCGTACGGTCAGGGGAGTGGGGGCGCAGCCGGCCAGGAGCGCTGAGGCACCGGTACCGGCAAGAGTATAGAGGAACGACCTGCGGGAGATGTGCGTGTCCATCGACCTTGGCATCCTTTCGATCATAGTGAATCACATGCCGTCGTAGAACGGGTGCGAACGAAATCTCTACAGACATCGGGTGGAATGTGTCAGACGGGAGTTGCGCGAGCTGTCGCCGTTAGAAAGAGGCGACTATTCCGCCGATGTCCGGGAGCGTTCCAGCACCTCAAAATGCTGGATCTGAGTCCGGAACACCGTGTATTTTACGCCCTCCGCTTCGGAGACCATCTCGAACAGGAATGGGCTCTGCAGAGTTGCCGCCTGAAAGCTGTTGATGCGTGACATGAGCGCGGGATCAGTAGAGTTCCTGACCGCGTCCATGATGCCGACCTCGCTGAACCCGGTCAGGAAAACCATCGGATTGTTCTTCGGCCCGCTCAGTTTCAGAATAACACTGTAGTCCCGTTGATAGCTCCCTCCACGCCAGTCGAGAGTGTAGGTCTTCACAATCCCCTGATTGCTGTCGCGAATCTCGAGGGTGTTCGGACTCAGCCTGTAGCGTATGTTTGTCCGGGAGAACAGTGTATCTAGCCGGTAGAGCGTTTTGAACGATCCGACAAACACAACGCTGTGATTCTCAAGATCATCCCATTTCAGCTGGGAGGAGAGCTTGATGGAGATTCGGTTACACGAGTCGCCCAGAGCATGGAGGAGTGCGGGAATCCCCAGGGATGCAGCGGCTCCTACGTAGCTGACGTCGGATACTTCATACGCACCGTACTTCTCAGGGTCTACCTGGGCATAGGCACGGAGCTCTTCGTCACTGTTGATCCTGGGTTCGCGAAGAAACGTTCGCCCATACCGCTTGCCCTTTTCCGATAGGAAAAGGTAGTCGCCCAGGATGAGAAGAATCGGCGGGCTGTCGTCCTGCAGGAATTCAGTCCATATAAAGTTCACGGGGACTGCCGGGGGATTCGAAAGGGGCACGGCTTGACGGCTGAATTCCCGGAATGCAATGAAGCTGGCCAGCAAAGCAATGATTGCCAGGTAGAGGTACGGAGAACGCAGGAATCGTTGTTTGGCCCTGTCCCGGTTGGTAGCCGTCACATACGTCACGAGATACTGCCCCTTGGGGATCTCAAGTTTGTGGGCGAACTGGTTTTCCGTCGTCAGATAGTAGTGTTCGAGTTTCTTCCGGAGATTACTGATGTACGATCTGATCAGCGGGTCGGTGCTGGGATCAAAATCCGTCCCCTTGCCAAAGAGGTCGCGGGCGATTTCATATTCCTTGAGGGAACTTCCGGAGGAGGATTTCTCGATAAGGTACTGCAGGAGTTCCTGATACCTCTTGGACTCGTGGAACTCGGGGCTTTCTAATATCTGAGAAAGCAGGAGCTGCTTTTCGTGGTCAGATATTGGCGTCATGGATCGCGCCTGTGGTGGGCGGTGAGGATCCCCAAAGTGTCTTTTTTTGACTAATCCTGCGGTCTTCGGGCGCAATTCACAGGTGGATTGCGTGAATTGTTCCGCTTTTTGCTACATCTTTTCCTCGGGGATCTCTACTATTAGTACGCATTTGTCATCGACAATGTCAAGTCCGAATTGCAGCAGCCGCTGTAGTTCTTCGCACACAAGGAATTTTCTGACCAACTCAGGTGATCCACATGCGCCAACTCCTTCTAGCGGGTCTCCTCGTCATGTGCGGGTGCACGACACCGCATGTGAAAGAATCTCCCGATCGCTCGCTGGAGACACGATGGGATGCCATCACAGACATACTCGGGGCAAAAGTCCGCCAGACGATAGATCAGTGCAGCGATTCGCTTCGGTATCCCCGGAGCACGTCTTCCGATGGTACATGGCGCACTGTGGAAATCCGGGATTGGACAAGCGGTTTCTTCCCGGGGATTCTCTGGTACATGCACGAATTGACCGGTGAGAAGACCTTCGAACAATCAGCACGGCGCTGGACAGAGGGACTCACACCGCTACAGTGGTATGCAGGTTCGCATGATGTTGGCTTCATGGTGTTCTGCAGCTTCGGCAACGGGTACCGGCTGACGCATGACGAATCGTACAAAGCCGTCATTCTTCAAGCGGCCAGGACACTGGCGACCAGGTTCAATCCGACTGTGGGCTGCATCAAGTCATGGAATAACCCGAAGTGGGATTTCCCGGTCATCATTGACAATATGATGAATCTGGAGCTTCTCTTCTGGGCATCCCAAAACGGCGGGACGCAGGATATGTACGCTATTGCGGTCCGGCATGCTGAGACTACCATGCGCAATCATTTCCGCCCGGATGGCAGCACCTATCACGTTCTCGACTATGACACCGGGAGTGGCAGGGTGATTTCCAGGGTGACGCACCAGGGGTATGCGGACAACTCATGCTGGGCCCGCGGGCAGGCCTGGGCACTCTATGGATTCACGATGAGTTACCGGTTCACACGGGATCCGCGCTTTCTCGAGACCGCCCGGAAGGCTGCGGACTATTTTCTAGATCATCTGCCCCCGGATCATGTGCCGTACTGGGATTTCAATGCGCCCGACATCCCGGACGAGCCTCGCGATGCTTCCGCGGGAGCTGTCGCCGCTTCCGGGTTGCTGGAATTGTGTGGTTACATCGACGATGCGCCGGCCAGAGAACGCTACTTCCAGGCGGGTATCGCAATCCTGGAGAGCCTGTCTGCTCCACCGTATCTGATGGCAAAATCATCAGTGCCCGGCATTCTCCAGCACTCGGTTGGAAACAAGCCAGGCGGGGGCGAAGTCGATGTATCGTTGATTTACGGGGACTACTACTACATCGAGTCGCTCCTCCGGCACCGGAGGCTTACGGCGCATGATGCGGCGCAGAATGCTCGTTGAGACCGGCCCGCCCGGGTGCCATTGATTCCGCCTTGCCGCCGCCCGGGGCAGTCGGAGCAGACTCGCGGTATTCGACTTTTTGGGGATAACGAAACACAATGAGTACAGCTGCGTCAGCCATTGCCGGAAGTAGAGTTGTGCTTCGTGTGACAGCGATGTCGTTGTCGGCTTTGGTCTTCTGCAACGCTTCTGGTCAACGGGCTGGCATGGTGGCAATGCCGGATTCGAGCCGGCCACTCAGCCGCTGGGTCTATCCGGGGGAGAACGGCAGGCTCATCTACACAACGACACAACGCGGGGACAAAATTCTTGATTTCTCACACGCGGGGTACATGGGTGGAGGCATTGCGCTTCCAGTTGTCCCTATGAGGAGGACCGTGAATCCCTCCGGTGGTCCCGATGATACTGATCGGATACAGGAGGCCATCGATGAGGTATCGGCGATGCCCCTGACGGGCAAATTCCGGGGTGCCGTGGTGCTGGGGCCGGGCGAGTTCATCTGTTCGGGCACTGTTTTCATCCCGGCAAGCGGGGTGGTGTTGCGCGGCAGCGGAAGCGGTCCCCATGGGACAACCATTGCGATGGTCGGACCGAAGCATTGCGCCATCGTGATTGGCGAGAAACCAGACACTAACGCGGGGTCAAGAAGTCGCCCCCCGGCAGGAGAACGCGGATTTCCGACAATGCATGAAACGCCGAACGCCGTGCGGACCACTGTGGCGGACATGTACGTTCCCAACGGCGCCACGACATTTGCGGTAACACAGATCTCAGGGTTCGCCGTCGGCGACACGATAGTTGTCACACGGCCGACTACCGCCGCGTGGCTGAAGTTGATGCGCATGGATGATCTGAGGCGGGATGGACGTCCCCAGACATTTCTCTCGCTGAACAGAACCAATGATGCGGAGCGGAGAATCACAGCAATCAGCGGGAGCCGGATGACCATTGATGTGCCGCTTTCTGATTCCTATGACGCGACGTATCTGAATCCTCCCGGAACCGTCGTGAGCAAGAAGAGTCAGTCGTTCGCCCTCTCACAGTGTGGTATCGAGAAGATTCATATCCAATGTCCTCCGCTCGAGGCCAAATACACCGATGCTCCCTATTCTGCCATCCATGTGAAAGGCGATGATTGCTGGGTCGATGACGTGTATTGCGAGGAGACGATGAACAGCACGCTCATCACCGGCAGGCGGACCACGATGCGGCAGGTCGCCGTCAGTCATACATATTCCAATCTCGGCGCTTCGAAGCCGGCGGATTTCAGCGTCGGAGGTTCCCAGATACTCATCGATCGCTGCAGGGGCACCGGCGGAAACACGTATTTTGTCTGGACGGGCAGTCTTCAGGCGGGTCCCAATGTGGTGCTCAATAGCTCCTTCAGAGGGTACGGAAGCCGGCTCCAGCCGCACCAGCGCTGGTCCACGGGCCTGCTCATTGACAACTGCTGGATCCCCGATGGGGGAATCGACTACATGAACCGTGGGGTTGCGGGATCGGGGCATGGCTGGACAATGGGGTGGGGTGTGGTGTGGAACTGCGTGGCAAAGACCTACATCATCCAGAATCCCCCTGGGTCATGCAATTGGGCGATAGGCTGCAGAGGCACGCGGGTGCAGCAGGCCCGGCTGTTCGACACTGGTCCTGTGTTGCCCGAAGGGGAGTACGACTCCTTCGGGAAACCGGTTTCGCCTCAGAGTCTGTACCTTGCACAACTTGAAGAGCGCCTCGGCCAGCAAGCCTTGAGGAATATCGGCTACTCTGCCAACAGCAACGATGAATTCCAGGATGCGATACCGGCACCGCCAGCGGAAATGATATACGACAACGATCCCGAGCTTGGCAGGGATCTTGCGATGTACCGTCCGGTGAATGCAAGCAATGCTCGCGGCACGACACAGACATTTGGCCCTGAGAAAGCGCTTGACGGGGACCCTGATACGTTCTGGGCTGTCGACGATACTGCATCACGAGCGACATTTGAAGTTGACACGGAAGGCCCTCTTGACATCACCGCCCTGGAAATCTGTGAGGCGAATGGCTATGAGGGACGCGTGCAGGCGTATACCGTCGAAGGTCAGATCGACAGTGACTGGAAACTTCTCTGGCAGGGCACCACGATCGGTTCATGCACGAGAGGATACTTTCCAAAGGCCACGGTGTGGAAGGTGCGATTCACGGTTCAGCAGATGAAGGAACCTCTGGCAATCAAGCGGTTCAGTCTGTACCTGAAATAGCATATGCCTGGAATGTGGTGAATCCGGCGTTCTGATCCGTCGGCCATGTTCCGTGCACTTTGATGGAGAAGGGACTTCACGGATGACGATGGGCCGGGGCCAATCACATGCTGTGCGGACTTCTACACGTTCATCAGGTTTCTGCGCGCACATTCTCTTAGAGATGCTCGTGCTCCTTTTCGTTTGCGCCATCATTCCTTCCCCGCTCATGGCAAGCATGAGTGACACGACTACTTCCACTGTTTGGATCCTGGACAATCTCTCGTCGATCGGGGGGCACCCGGTCACCGTTGTCGGCGAGCCGGTTGTGAAGGCTCTTGACATCGGTACGGCCATCGTGTTCGACGGCAACGACGATGGATTGATTGTGCACGGGTGCCCGCTGGACACCGCAGCGTCCTTCACGATCGAAATACTCTTCAAGCCCTACGCGGCGTTTCCGTCCAATGTGGAACAGCGCTTCCTGCATATCCAGCATCCGCAGCGCGACAGGCGCCGCGTGCTTGTCGAGCTCCGGCTGACGGACAGCGATAAATGGTTTATCGATACACATATCAGGGCCGATTCTTCTTCTCTGACCTGCCTCGCGGATCACTTCCCTCATCCCGTGGAGGAGTGGTATCACGTGGCGTTCGTGTACGAGAAGGGTACGGCGAGACACTACGTCAACGGAGTCGAAGAGATGAGCGGACAGGTGCCGTATGTGCCTGTCGAAAATGCTCAGGTCTCTCTCGGAATGCGGCTGAACAAGAAGTGGTTTTTTAAGGGCGCAATCCGGGCGGTAAGCATGACCCGGCGTGCTCTGCGGCCGGAAGCCTTTGTGTTGTCTGGTTCCTGAGGTCTCGCGATGAAATCTGAAGTGCTATCTGTCGGCAGAATGCCCAACCGTTGGCAGATCCGGCACACAATCGGCGTACTCTCTCTATCTCCATGTATTCCTATTGACGGAAGGGAAATGACCATGCGACATCTTGCGCTCGTAGTATTCCCTGTGCTGATCCTTCTTCTGATTCCGACGGCCGGAGTCGCACAATGCACGCTGCAGGGCACGGTGACGGATTCTGCCAGCGGCGGCACTCTTGTCGGGGTCAATGTCTTCCTGGCCGGAACCTCGATAGGCGGCGTAACTGATTTGGAAGGGGAATTCAGAATCATGCGTGTCCCGGCAGGTTCGTACAGAGTCAAAGTCTCGTGTGTAGGTTACGACCCCAAGGAAGTTGCGGTTCAGCTTGCGGGAACAGAAACGCGGGTACTGAACGTGCGGCTGAATCCGGGGATGGTCGAAGGCGAGGAAGTTGTGGTGACTGCACAGATGCGTGGTCAGATCGCAGCGATCAATCAGCAATTGACTGCAAACACCATCGTCAATGTTGTTTCGGAAGAAAAGATCCAGGAGCTGCCCGATGCCAACGCGGCAGCCGCCATCGGGAGGTTGACGGGCGTGTCGCTGGTGCGCAGCGGAGGGGAAGCGTCACAGGTAGTGCTGCGCGGACTGAGTTCAAAGTTCTCCACCGTTACCGTCGATGGGGTGAGGATTTCCCCCACCGGGGCGAACGACAGGGGAGTTGACTTGAGCACTATTGCACAGGGATCCCTGGCCGGTATTGAACTCTACAAGGCGCTGACGCCAGACAAAGATGCTGATGCCATTGCCGGCTCGGTGAACTTTGCGACGAGGAAAGCCCCCGAGGAGAGGATGATCAGGGTCGATGCCAGGGGGAATTACAATGCCCTGGATAAATCTGCCTCACAGTACGATTTTGGAGCCCGCTACGGGGAACGGTTCTTTGACAACCTGCTGGGTGTTCAGGTGGTCGGCAATATCGAGCGGAAAATCAGGAGCAACGAATCCACCGATCGCAACTACGATCAGACGCTGGGCAACTATACCGATTACATGATCTCCGAGTTCCTGGTGACCTATCTCGATGAAGTGCGGAAGCGCGGTGGTGCGAGTCTCCTGCTGGACCTGAACACGCCGGATGGCGGCACGATCAAATTGTCCAACGTCTTCAATATGACGTCGCGCAACTACATCACCCACAATCGCAACTATCCGCCGACCGGCGAAGTGACGTACGAATTCCGTGACAGGCTGACCGATATCACGACCTTCAGTTCGTCGCTCAGAGGGGAGAACAATTTCTTCGACTTCCTGGTAGATTGGACTCTCTCGTTCTCGGAGTCGAAGGTGAAGACTCCCGACGACTACGACGTGACATTCACCGAAGCCTCTTCGACCGTGGGAGACAGCTCGGGCATGAGGAATGTCCCGATCCAATATGCCAAAGGACCGGTGGAGCAATGGATCCCGTACGCATTCAACAACTTCCGTGCGGCGGCGATGAACAGGGCCTACGACCGCTCGTCCGGCAACTACGACAAGGAGCGCACCGCCGGACTCAACATCGCAAGGAAATACAATCTGACAGAGACGATCTCGGGTGAGGTAAAGATCGGAGGAAAGTACAGATCCAAGTCGCGCAACTACGTCATCGATGAATACATCCACCTCATCTATCTCTATCCGGTAGGCGCCTACGTCAGATTGTCCGATGGATCTTTCGCACCGAAAAGCTTTGCAGGCACTCGTTTTGACGGCCTGATCGGCACGTCGGGAATTACGCTCTCCAATTTCCTTGAGACCATTCCCCCGGAGCGGGACATCTACGGCGAGTACAGGCTGTATCCTCTCATCACGAGAGACGCGCTGCAACTCTGGAGGACTCTGAACATCGATGGGTACAAGGCACAACGGGTGACCGAGTTTAACGACGATGCGGAGTACCGCAGAAACACGGTGATCGATGCAGACCGGTACAGCCTCACCGAAAGCATGCTGGCCGGATATCTGATGAACACACTGAATGTGGGATCGTTCTTCACGCTGATGACGGGGGTGAGAGTGGAGCAGGACAACAACGACTATCTTGGAACGTATACTCCGCTCCCCTTGAGCGGTTTTGTCTTTGCTCAAACCGGTTACACGTTCGACAAGGAGGGCAAGCACAAGGAAACAACAGTGTTGCCGAACATCCAGGCCATTGTCCGGCCCACGGATTTCCTGAATGTGCGGCTGGCGGCGTATGAGGCTCTGGCCAGACCCGATTTCAACCAGAGACTGCCGAAATTCGTCGTTCGGTCAGCAAGCGGCAATACCCTCTCGATCGGCAATCCCGATCTGAAGAACGCCACCGCATGGAACTACGAAGTCCAGACGCAGGTGTACGGCAACAATATCGGGTTGTTCAGCGTCTCGGCTTTCTACAAAGACATCAAGAACATGTATCACTCCATCTCCGGCATGACCTTCCCCTACGACTCCGTGTATGTGTACGGGACAAAAGTGGCGCGGAGCCAGGTCGTCGACGCGCTTGGTGTAAACTGGCGGGAGTATACGAACACGTTTCCCTTCCCCAATGCGGACTACACACTCACGTATCACTACAACTCGTCGCAGCCTACCCGCCTGTGGGGTTTCGAGGTGGAACATCAGACGGACCTGCGATTCCTTCCCGGGCTTCTGAAGAATATCGTGCTGAACTACAATTTCACACTCGTTCGCTCCGAGACGTGGCTCACGACCGCGGATACGCTGGGTTCACCAGGCCGCCCGGGCCGGCCGCGGGTTATCAGCCGTGCAATCGTGGAGAAGAAGCAGAGACTGGAAGACCAGCCGGAATTCTTCGCTAATGTGTCCCTGGGCTACGACTTCGGAGGCTTTTCTTTCAGACTCTCGTATTTCTATCAGGGGGAATACAACCGGACGTTTTCCTGGGATTCACGAGGGGACGTCGTCAACGATGCGTATTCGCGATGGGACATAGCAGTGAGACAGAAAGTAACGGACAACATCTCGTTGATGTTCAATGCCAACAACATCACCAATACGCATGAGGGCTCGACAATTGCCAACAGGCTGACCGGTTGGATTCTCACAAATTCCGACAATCGGTACGGCACGACAATGGACTTCGGCGTGCGCGTTGAGCTCTAGCCAGCACGGGTAAACAGGAGAAGGGTCAGATGCACAGTGCATCAGATGTCTCATCCATCACTTATACCAAGGAGGTCATTATGAGAGCTTTTGCCATTGTCCTTGTGCTGAGTCTGTTCCTTCCGGTTCTTTCTCTGGGACAGAGCGAACTCATCGTGGAGCCCTATGCTGTCAGCTCAAAGTACTTGAATGACGTTATCAAAGGCGACACGACCGCTTCGGGAGCCAGGGTGGATCCCGCAAGGGTCTACGTCCTCAGGAGAGGCGGACTGTATTTTGCGAATGCGTTTATTCAAAACACCGGTTACGCACTGCGCGTAAAGGCAGAAAACAAAGTCGGCCCGAAGCCTGTTATCAATGCGTTCAGAGGCTCAGCCGGCACATACGCTGCCCAGATCTTCCAGGTCGACACTCTGCTCTGGCTCCAGAACCTCTCCATGAACGGTTGGGATGAGGGGGGTGAGGATTTTGCGATCTATCAGTCCAGAATCATCAACGTCAACCGCATCGGCTCCGCCGTCTACGTCGACAGCTGCACGCTGAACGGCAGCACCGGAACCCTCATCCAAACATCCGTTGCGGCCCGCTACGTGCAGGTGACGAATTCAACATTCGCCAATGCGGGGAACGTCCGGGCTAACAACCTCGGGAACGGCAGAGCAATCGACTTCAGAAACGTCTCGATCGATTCGGCGCGCATCGAGAACTGCTCGTTCTTCAATATGAGTGACCGCGTGTTCCGTCACTTCGGAGCCGGACAGGTTCCGATGAAGAACCTGACCGTCAACCACAATACGATTTTCAACGAACTTGCCGAACACGGATGCATCGGCCTGGGCAAAGTAGACGGGGTGATCCGCATAACCAACAACCTGTTCGTTGACAACTTCATCTTCGGCAACGACAGCACTGCCACGGAACGTCTCGGTGAGTTTGGCGATACCGACGAACGCGGCCCGAGCGGCGCATACAGGATGACGTTCGTGGGGACGATGAAGGACACGGTCACGTCGACGTCGTATTTCATCCGGAACAACTACTATTCGGTGAGCCCGTCTCTGCAAGCGTTCTATGACAGCCGGAATGGGCTCCCTGATGCCGGCGTCGGGAACCTCATTCCGTTGACCTGGTATATCAGCGGAAAGCTGGGAGCGGACTCGGTGAAAGCATTTACCAAGGTCGCTACTCCGATCGCCTTCACAAAGGCTCCCCCGACTGCGGTCGCAATGGCCGAATGGTTCTTCCTGCCGATCGCATCAGGCGGTTCCGGGAAGATCAAGCAGAATGCAACCTTCAAGCCGGAATACGACTGGCAACGCGTCACAACTGCGTACCTCACGGATACTCTCAATTTCACCTATCAAACGTCTTCCCCGGCGTATACTGGCGCTGACGGAGGCCAGCCCGTCGGAGATCTCAGATGGTGGAAGCTGGTGCCGTTAAGCGTCGAAGGGCCGGACAATCCGGCGATGCCGTCCACATTCGCCCTGGGTCAGAATTACCCGAATCCATTCAACCCTTCAACGACTATTCCGTTCGATCTTCCACAGAGCGGCAACGTCGTGTTGAAGGTGTTCAACATCATCGGTCAGGAAGTGGCGACGCTTGTGAACGGAAGAATGGAGGCCGGCAGACACGAACTGGTCTTTGATGCATCCCGCCTGACCTCGGGCGTTTACATTTATATGCTGAGTTCAGGGAACAACTCCTCCTCGAAGAGGATGGTGTTGATCAAATGAACCGACCGGGGAGGGGCCGGGCCCGATGCCCGGTCCCTCTCTCGTGTTCTGGCGGCGGACCTTCGGGAAAGGACAATTCGTGAGAGCTCTCATGCACACTCTGGTGAATCGTATCTGTAAGTTCAGAATCCCACCGAAGGTCGTGATCGCCGTTGTTGGCCTTCTGTCCACCGCCTGGTTCCTGATTCGCGTCATACCGAAGCCGAGCCGTGCGACCTATCCCTGCATGAGAGCGGCTGCTCCCTTGATGTCAGGGTTTGTCACCTATCTGCTCGGCCTGGTGGCCACGGCATGTGCCCTGAAAACAGCACGGGCTCGTTTCGCCGAGGCCAGGCCTTTCGCCATGGCACTGTGTGTCCTGGCCGCGATCGTTGTGGGCTCATTGAGCCTCACGCGTGACGAGCGGCCGGTCTATGCGAACTCCCAGCTGCTTCTCGGCGCAAACCAGCCCATCGGCGTGGCACGAGGCATCTACCCGGGGCGGGTGGTCTGGATCTGGGACTCCAGCTCGACAAATGAGAATTGCACGAATGTCTTCGGTGATGGGTGGTTCCTGCCGAAAAACACCAGCATCGATGTCGTTGCGCGCATGCTTTCCGATGCGGTGACCAGACTGACCGGAAGATCCACAGTTGCCGAATCATGGGAAGCGCTCTCTTCCGCGACTTCAACCAGTCCCGAGGCTACGGCAACGTCGGATACACCGACGGCGAAAAGATCTTCATCAGAACAAACCAGGTGAGTGCCAGCGACAATACCATTGACGTCGACTACACGATAAAAAACACCAGCCGCTACGGGATGGCCGAAACGTCGCCGCAAATTGTGCTCGCTGTGCTGAGACAGCTCATCAACGAGTGCGGGGTCAGGCAGGAGAGTATTTCATTGGGCGATCCGATGAAGCACATGTACAAGCACATGTACGATCTCCTGCACAGCGAGTTCCCCAACGTCACATATCTCGACTACAAAGGAACGTACGGCAGGACCAAACCTGTCGCTGGCAGTGCGCCGTCGGTGTATTACTCTGACCGGGGCACCATCCTCAAAGAAAACGGCACGACCGGCAACCCGTTTATCGCCGACTACCTCCCGACGGTGATCACAGAGGCAAAGTACCTTGTGATCATTCCCGCGATGAAGGCCCATGCCAGGGGCGGTGTCACGCTCTGCGGCAAACTGCACTTTGGTTCAAACCTCGTCGGCAGTGCCACGCACCTGCACGGCGGTCTGATTGCACCGAACAAAGTCACGGACACATCGACCCTGCGGCTAGGCTATGAGCTCTACCGGGTGCAGGTAGATCTCATGGGACACAAGGATCTGGGAGGCAAGACCCTCCTCTTTCTGGTTGATGCCCTGTGGGGGGGCTCCGAGGCCAATGACCCTCCGCGGAAGTTCTCGATGGCGCCATTCGGCGGGGACTGGACATCGTCTCTGTTTGTCTCCCAGGATCAGGTCGCCGTGGAATCCGTGTGCTTCGACTTCCTGAAGGCGGAGTTTACCTCCGGCAACCCGTATGGCTCATACCCGCAGGTCGCCGGCGCGGATGACCATATCATGCAGGCCGCGGATTCTGCATACTGGCCCGCCACAATCCGGTACGATCCCGAGAACGACGGCACACGACTCGGCAGCCTTGGCGTGTGCGAGCACTGGAACAACCCTGTGGACAAGCAGTATACCCGGAATCTCGGAACCGGGAATGGCATCGAACTGGTATGGGTGAAGAACAGCACGACTGGGCTCATCGCGGCCGGTCAGAGCGATCCGGGCTCGTTCGCGCTGGCGCAAAACTATCCCAACCCATTCAACCCGTCAACCCGCATACGGTATGTTCTCGCAGACCGCAGTCCGGTAAGACTCAGCATCTTTGATGTGACCGGGCGGACTGTTGCGACGCTCGTGGACCGGACGCAAGACGCCGGCGAACACACAGTTGAATGGAACGCGCACGCGTTTTCAAGTGGCATCTATTTTTGCCGGCTCGTCGCGGGGAACTACTCGGATACAAAGAAGATGATCTTGCAGCAATAGGGATCTGTCCGCTCACCTCTGCCTGATTGCAGGGCAGGGCTTCGTACGTGGAATTGGAAGTGATGAGTTTCTTTCAATACCATTCCTCATCAGAATGCTCATACCGATCTCCAGACCCGGATCCAGCTCTCCCGAGCTGTCCGGTCTGATCCTTTCGCTATGGCCATGGAGACTGATGTGATGCCGCGAAGTGTGTACTTCCACCCAACGATTCTCCTGCAGTTGATTTCAATGCTCATCCTTGTCTGCGGAACGAGTGCACTACCACAGACGCTGCCCGACAGAGCCGCCTGGATGCAGCAGAGCCGATGGGGAGTGATGACTCATTACCTAGCGGATTGGAAGGCCCGGGAATCGGGCGAACGGATGACGGTCGATCGATGGAATCGGATGATCGATCGGTTCGACGTGGAGACACTGGCTGAACAATTGAAGTCGGCCGGTGCAGGGTATTATATCATCACCATCGGACAGAACTCCGGGTTCTACCTGGCGCCCAACGGGACGTATGACCGGTATGTGGCAATTCAACCGAGCAAGTGTTCGCGTCGCGACCTCGTTGCCGACCTGTATGAACCTTTACACAAGCGGGGTATCAAGCTTCTCGTCTACCTTCCGTCAGGCGCCCCCGCAGGAGATTCTGCCGCCCGGGCGAGATTGAACTGGCAGAACGGACCTTTCCGGAACATCGAATTTCAGCGCAAATGGGAAGAGGTGATCCGGGAGTGGTCAATCCGATGGGGAAGAAAGATCGCGGGGTGGTGGTTCGACGGGTGCTACTGGCCAAACACCATGTATCGCACATCCGAGCCTCCGAATTTCGCCAGCTTTGCCAGCGCTGCGAGGGCTGGAAATCCGGAGAGCATTGTGGCGTTCAACCCGGGCGTCGTTCCGCGCATCATCTCCGTGACCCCGGAGGAAGACTACACTGCCGGCGAGATTGATCTCCCGGAACGCATTTCTATCCGACGTGCTGCGAACGGGAAAATCGATGGCACACAGATCCATGTATTGAGCTTTCTGGGAGAACGCTGGGGAAGAGGTGCCCCCAGGTTTTCCGTGGACCAGGCGATCGAGTGGTCCAGAAACATCACGAAGGAGGGAGGAGCGATCACCTGGGATGTCCCGATTCAGCCGAATGGGACAATCGCACAGGAATTCATAGACCAGCTCGGAGCCATAGGCAACGCTCTTTCGGTCCAGCCGACGGCTGCACCCGACACCGCACACCCCGCAATACCTGTGAAACCGCGCAGGGGCACTTCGCCAGGAGTGCCTGAAGCCCATTTGGAGTACCCTCCCGGCAAGTCGCCCAAATTCTGGTCGAAAGCGACTGCCGAAACCATTATGCAACGATATCCTGACTACCGGATTGCTTACTGGAAGGACTGGACCTACGTGCAGGGCTACATGTTCTGCGGTTTTGAAATGCTGTACAAGGCCACAGGTGACAAGAGATACCTCGACTACATGAAACAGTATATCGATCACTTCGTCGATGATCGGGGAAACTTCACGGGTGACAGCCTGACAAATCTGGATAATCTCATGACGGGGACAAGCATCGCGGCCCTGTATGAGTACACGCGCGACGAACGCTACCGGGCAGCGGCCCGTCAATTTCGGAAAGTGTTCGATACGTATCCGAGAAGCGATGGGCAATTCTGGCACGGCAACAAATCGCCGAACATGTGGATCGACGGGATCTTCATGGGACAGATGTTCCTGTTGCGCTATGGAAAAGCCATAGGTGATGCGGCGTATGGCTATGACGAGGCTGCACGCCAGATCACCGTTTTCGCGCAGCATTGTGCGAAGGGCTCTTCCGGGCTGTACCTCCACGCATGGACTGCGGCACCGGAGAAGGCCAGATGGGCCAACCCCGTGACAGGTCTTTCGCCAGAAGTGTGGAGCGAGGGCCTGGGATGGTACGCGCTTGTCATTGTCGAAGCTCTTGCGGTAATCCCACAGGGCCATCCTCAGCGGTCAGCCGTGGAAGACATTTACAGCCGTCTTGTTAAGGCTCTTGCACGCACACAGGATCCAACGAGTGGCGGATGGTACATGATCATCGACAAAGGCGATCAGCCGGGCAACTGGATTGACCCCTCCGGGACAGCGATGTTTGTCTACTCTCTGCAACGCGGAATCGAACTCGGTCTGCTCGACAGCGGGGTATATGATCCTGTTGTACGGAGAGCATACCGGAGTCTTCTCACGTTCGCGCGGATCAATGAACAGGGGCTGGTGGATATTCACGGTGCAGGTGACGGTATCACAATCAAGAAGGATTTCGAAACATATGTCTCCGTGCCGAGAGTCGTCAATGCCAAGGAGGCGGTCGCCGGATTTCTGTGGGCCACGGCGATCATGGAGAAGGCACAGTTGAAGCAATTCAAAGGTGAATGATGGTGCATCGCCCGAGTTGCCGTGTGCAATGCATGACCGTGATATGCTGCCTTGTGCTCGTCCAGACGATTGCGGCGGCCTCGCCGGCCGGGTCGGAGCGTCCTCTTTTATGGTACAGGCAGCCCGCCACAACGTGGAACGAGGCCCTTCCCGTCGGCAACGGGCGCCTGGGGGGAATGGTCTTCGGCGGCGTTGCGCGTGAACGCATTCAGCTCAACGAGGAGACCATCTGGGCCGGCGAAAAGCGCGACAGGATCAATCCGGAAGGAGCACAAAACCTCGCGGAGATCCGCCGCCTGCTCTTCGCGGGACGACCGCTCGAAGCAGAGTCCCTGGCACAAAGGACGATGATCGCAATCCCGAAGAGGCTGCCTCCCTACCAGCCTCTCGCCGACCTGCTGATGGATTTTCCCGGCCATGAGCGCGTGACAGAATATAGCCGGGAACTTGCTCTCGATTCAGCCCTTGCGCGCGTGAGATACCGTGTCGGGGATGTGCTCTACACACGCGAGATCTTTTCATCGGCGGTCGATCAGGTTATTGTCATCAGGCTGACTGCGAGTCGTCCCGGACGTGTTACTTTTTCGGCGACTCTGAAGCGCGAACAGGATGCCGAGACGCAGATCCTCGGACCCGGACGTGCGGGAATCGAGGGTGCGGCTATCGCCAGGGGAGTTCGCCATGCAGACGAGCGTAAAGTCGGAGTGCGCTTCTACGGCAGCTTGATGATCGTCCCCGAAGGGGGACAGATGAGGTATGACGTGAACGAGATCAGTCTGGAAGGGAGCAATGCGGCTACCGTCTTCTTCGCAGCAGCGACGGACTATCGAAGCCGGGACCCTCTCGAAGCAAGTGAAGGATACCTCGCGCGAGTGGAATCGAAACCGTACAAACAGCTTCTCTCAGCCCATGTGTCCGACTACCGGACCCTGTTTGACCGGGTCTCGTTCACTCTCTCACATGCACAGTCGACCCTTCCCACTGACGAGCGGCTGAAGCGTCTTCAGGGCGGGAAGAGCGACCCCGGACTGGAAGAGCTCTATTTCCACTACGGACGGTACCTCCTGATTTCGTCGAGCAGGCCGGGTACACTGGCCGCCAACCTCCAGGGGATCTGGAATGACCAGCTCGAACCGTCGTGGGACAGCAAGTTCACGATCAACATCAACACCGAGATGAACTACTGGCCTGCCGAGGTGTGTAATCTCGGCGAGCTCCACGAACCGCTCTTTGATCTTCTTGAGAATGCCCTTGACGATGGCCGCAGAGTAGCAAAACAGCTCTATGGTGCGCGTGGCTTTGTTGTGCACCACAATACAGACCTGTGGGGACATGCAGTTCCGATCGACGGTGTTGGTTCGGGGATATGGCCCATGGGCGGCGCGTGGCTCAGCCTCCACTTGTGGGATCATTACGACTTCACGCGCGATCGCGAATTCCTCGGCCGGCGTGCGTACCCCATGATGAAAGAAGCGGCAGAATTCCTTCTTGACTACATGGTCGATCACGACGGGTACCTGGTCACGGGGCCGTCACTTTCGCCTGAAAACCGGTACCGTGCACCCGACGGGTCGGCTGTGAAGCTCTGCATGGGACCATCGATGGACACTCAGATTGCATACGCATTGTTCAGTCGTCTTATTGAGGCAAGCGTCATTCTGGACCGCGATCCGGAATTCCGCGCGCGGCTGACCGCGCAGCGCGATCACCTTGTCCCGCCGCGGATCGGAAAACACGGCCAACTCCAGGAATGGTTCGAAGACTATGACGAACCGGATCCCGGCCACCGCCATATCTCGCACCTCTTCGCGCTCCATCCCGGGAATCAGATCACTCTTCACGGGACACCCGCACTTGCACAGGCAGCACGCGTTTCGCTCGAACGGAGGCTGCAGGCCGGGAGCGGACACACCGGGTGGAGCCGCGCATGGATCGTCAATTTCTGGGCCCGGCTCGGGGAAGGGAATCTCGCGCATGAGCATATTGTTGCGCTGCTTGCCAAATCGACACTGCCCAATCTGCTTGATACCCACCCGCCGTTTCAGATCGACGGCAACTTCGGAGGCACGGCCGGCATTGCTGAAATGCTTCTCCAGAGTCACGCAGGAGAAATTGCGATCCTCCCGGCACTTCCTTCTGTATGGGGTAAGGGTTCTGTAACAGGACTACGGGCTCGCGGTGCACTGGAGATCGATATTGCATGGGCATCGGGAGGTCCAACGACAATTGCTCTCCGCACGGGTGTGGATGGTCCACACAAACTCAGACCGCCGCGCGGTCAGCGACTGGTGAACATTCTCGAAAAAGGGAAGCCTGTTCCCGCTCAGGCCACTGCAGAAGGCTTGCTGCAAGTGACGTTGCTGAAAGGAAAAGAATACAGGGTGACATTCCGCTAACGATCCACAACCACATCAGGTCGCACATGAAAACTCTGGACACTCCTGCGATGTGTTCTCTTGGTTTCGTTCTCCTCCTCTGTGTCGCTTCAACGTGCGCCGTGAACGCTCAGACCTCAAACGTTCTGCCGGCGCCCCGGTCACAGGACGAGAAAATGGCCTGGTTCCGCGAGGCAAAGTTCGGCCTGTTCATTCACTGGGGCCTCTATGCGATTCCCGCCGGAGAGTGGAAAGGCAAGCGCTCGCCAGGCATAGGGGAATGGGTCATGCACCGCATGAAAATCCCAGTGAAAGACTATGAGCAGCTCGCGCAGCAGTTCAATCCGTTCAAGTTTGACGCTGAGGAATGGGTGAAGATGGCCGAGGATGCGGGGATGCGGTACATCGTCATCACCAGCAAACACCACGACGGCTTCGCGTTGTATCGTTCGAAAACGAGCCCGTACAACGTCGTCGATGCCACTCCCTTCCGGAGGGACGTCCTGAAAGAACTTGCCGCCGCCTGTGCCCGGCGGGGAATGAAGCTGGGCTTCTACTATTCTCAGGCCCAGGATTGGCATGATCCGAACGGTGCCGGAAACACCTGGGATTTTGGCCCGGACGAGAACAAGGACTTTGACAAGTATCTCCGCGAAAAAGCGGAGCCCCAGGTGCGGGAATTGCTCACCGGCTACGGCCCGGTGTGTCTGGTCTGGTTCGATACGCCGCGCATGATGACCCCGGAGAGAAGTCAGAGGTTCGTGGAGATCGTCGAGAAGCTGCAGCCTGCGACACTGATTGACGGACGCCTCGGTGTGAAGGGTGATTACTTCACGACGGGAGACAACTTTATACCCGATCTGGCCCGCGACGACGACTGGGAGACGCCTGCCACGGTCAATCATACATGGGGGTTCCGCAGGGACGACGAAGACTGGAAGTCGCCCGGGGAGATCCTCTTCAAGTTGATGGACATTGTCAGCAAAGGTGGAAACTACCTGCTGAATGTCGGTCCAGACGCCGATGGGGTCATCCCGAAGCCCAGTGCCGACAACCTACGGACGGTCGGCCGGTGGCTCAAGGTGTACGGCGAGGCAGTGTATGGCGCCGGGCGCTCGCCCTTCGGAGAGGAATTCGGCGAGTTCAGTGCTGCCCAGAAGGACCGCAACGGCAAGCCGCTGTTCCTCGTGCGGAACGACTGGCGCTGCACTACAAAACCGGGGAAGGTCTATATCACCATATTCAATGTCCCCCGCGAAGGTCTCGACCTTCCTCCCTTCAAGAACCAGATCCGAAAGGCGTATGTGCTCGGTGATCCTCAGAAGCAGGAGGTCACGATTGAGATGGTCAACGGCGTGCGGGTAGCGCGTGTCCCGCGCCCGGGTCCGCATGCGACCGCCTACGTTCTCGTGCTCGAAATAGAAGGAGACAAGATCGAGCGATAAAGCGCAGGGTTTGTGGTCTTCAGATGAAGGACTCATGCTGGTCTGACGGGGGTATCGGTGCCGAATGAGGAAAGAGTCCCAGCCGTATCACAGTGCAATCGTAGTGTTCTGATGAAAGGACCGCCATGAAACGATTGACAGTGGTATTGATCCTTGTTCTCACATGCTCGTGTACTAGCGCACAGCCGGCAGTTCCGTCCGCCCCGCCGGTGTGCTACAACGTGCGGGATTTCGGCGCGATCGGAGACGGCAAGACTCTCGACAGCCCCGCCATAAACAGAACGATCGAAGCATGTGCACAGGCTGGTGGTGGGACGGTCTATCTTCCGCCAGGGACGTATGTGAGCGGAAGCATCCGGCTGAAGAGCAACCTGCATCTCTGGCTGGCAATGGGCGCCGTGATCTTGGGAGCACCGCAGGAACTGAATGCGTATGATCTGCCAGAACCCTTCGGCGGCATCGCCTATCAGGATGGCGGACATACGTACTTCCACAACAGTCTGCTGTGGGGGGAAGACCTCACCAATGTCGTCATCTCGGGCCCCGGGCGCATCAACGGCGGAGGCCTCACCCGGAAGGACAAGGAAGTGGGGGAGGGGTCGATCGGTCTCGGCGACAAAACGATTGCACTCAAGCGGTGCCGCCAGGTGATTATCCAGGATCTCACGATCTTCCACGGAGGTCATTTTGCCATTCTGGCGACTGGCTGCCAGAACATGACGATCGACAATGTCGTGATCGACACAGACCGCGACGGCATCAATCTGGACTGCTGCCGCTCGGTTACAGTCTCCAATTGCCGCATCAACGCACCCAATGACGATGGGCTGTGCCCCAAGAGCTCCTTCGCTCTCGGCAGGGCCGTCATCACGGAGGACATCACGATCGTCAATTGCCAGCTATCCGGCTTTGAGGAAGGAACCCTCCTCGACGGCACGATGAAGCCCAGCAAGAACAAGAATGGACGGATCAAGTTCGGCACGGAGTCGAACGGAGGATTCAGAAACATCACGATTGCCAGCTGCACATTCCGGGGATGCCGCGGACTTGCACTGGAAGAAGTCGATGGCGGGATCATGGAGAACATAAGCATCACGAATCTCACGATGATGGATGTGGACGATTATCCCATCTACATCACCCTGGGCCGACGGAACCGCGGGCCGGACAGCACCACGATCGGCACGGTCAGGAACATCCTGATTGCCAATATCATTGCCACAGGCATCGACTCCATGAGCGGCATTCACATCACCGGCCTGCCGGGTAAACCCGTTGAGGATGTCCGGCTCCAGAATGTCTGGCTCACCTTCAAGGGGGGCGGCAGCCGGGCAGACGCGGATCGTGTCCCGGCCGAACTGGACCGTGGATATCCCGAACCGCGGAGAATCGGCACCACGCCCGGTTATGGATTGTTCGCACGACATGTGAAGGGACTTGAGCTCTCTGACATTCGCCTGAGATGGGAACGGGAAGACCTGCGTCCGGGGTTGGCGTGCGTTGACGTGGACGGGCTCACTATCGATCATTGCTCAGTCCAGGCCGCCCGGGGCGTGACGCCGGCGAGGTTTGAACAGATAAGAGGACTGGCGATTCGCAATTCCCCGGGCCTGGAATGACCAGGGGCGACATCCACAAAGAGGTGGGCAGGAAAACAGAAGTCGGGTGGCCGGAACATCAGGCTGTCTCTGAAAGCATAGAGGAGGAAACGTCATGCGGGTACTGCTTCTTGTGATTCCTTTCATTCTGCCGTGTGCCGCTGCAGCCCAGGAGAGAGCCGGTTGGTACACAGAAGGGGACTTTGCGCCGTCGCAGCGTCTGGAGATCACGCTCGTCAATACCCTCGATATCGATCGATCAGATTGCCCGATCGTGATCACGCGGGAACAATTCCCTGTGAAGAAACTCCACGAAATGTGGGTGACCGTGGTCGATCCGTCGCTGCCATCAAAGCCCGAACCGACCAAGGAAGAGCTCGCATTCGCTGGCGGCCACGGCATGCGCGCGGAAACAAACGGTCATCAGATTTTCTATCAGCTCGACGATCTGGACAAGGACGGCATCTGGGATGAACTCTATTTCCAGACCAATCTCAAATCCCGCGAACAGAAGCAGCTCTTTATATATTTCGGATTTTCGGGGCGGGGATGGAATCCGCACGGAACGCATGCCACGATCGGGAGCTATTGCCGGCATATCATCCCCTGGTGGGAATCGGCGAACATCGGGTGGAAGCTCTGGTTTCCCAGCAGCGTCGACATGTACGGCAAACGCAAACCTGTCCTGATGTCGGAGAGGATGTGCATCGACAACCTCTGCGGCTACTACGGAGTCCCCAAGGCAAATTTCGACTATGGCTCGGATATCATGGGAGTGGGAAGCTCGTTCGGCGCAGGGGGCATAGGCGTGTTCGAACTTCCGGACAAGCAGGATTCCGTCTCCGTGCCGCGGTTCACTCCATTCAAAGGCAAGAAGATCTCCGAGCGCAACTTCAACGAAGACCAGATCACCGATACGCGCTACTCTTTCGATGTTGTTGTGAATGGACCGGTGAGAAGCATTATCCGGGTAAGGACGATGAACTGGAATACCGGCCATGGCTTCTATGAGTGCATCCAGGACTACACGGCATACACGAATCAGAGCTATTCCACATGCAAGGTTACATTTACCTCGTTTTTTCCTCACGGAAACGGTGTCAGTTTTGCGTGCGGGATCAAAGCCAATGCGGACCAGGGAGGGAACATCGTTGAACCGGGGATCGCCATCCGGACCGGAAGCGAGCAAGTCGCCGATCCTGACGATGACACGGGCCAGAAGTCACACAAAGTAGATTTCGTCGGATCAGCGCTTGTGGTCAAGGATCAGTATCAACCGGCCTACCAGCGCATCACCGGCCTGGGTGGGAACCATATGTTCCGGATACCGGTGACGAAGGACCTGACGTATGAATATCTGATCGCCGGAGCATGGAATGAAGGCGCTGTGTACAACACGCCCGAAGCATTTCATGCATACGTTCGCAAAACAGCCAGGGAGTACAACCATCCCGTTCAGGTTCGGTGCGGTGAGCTGGAGGTGAAGTGAGTGTCTGACATTCCACGTCACAGGACTCTACGATGAACACGATCAGGTTACAGTTATGCCTCCCGATACTGGTCAGTCTCACACTTGCCGCGCCGGAATCGCGTGGAACGGACTCGCTGGGCAGCCACGTGATCAGTATGAACTACAGAAACCTGGCGGCGCGTGCCGACATCACATACACTTCGCCTGCACGCAGGAGTGAAGAGGGGCTGCCGATCGGAAACGGACGTACCGGGAGCCTGGTGTGGACGTCGCCGTCATCCATCAGGTTTCAAATCAACCGGGTCGATGTGTTTGCCTGCGATGCGTCGTCGGTCAGTTTTCCTCAGGCCGACAGCGATTACGGGAGCAGCTGCGGCTACGTCGACATCCACTGTTCTGATGCAGGAGAGGATGTATTCACGGGAACACGGTTTCGCCAGCACTTGTCGGTTGCAGACGGCCTGATGACCCTTCTCGGAAAAGGGATAACCGCGCGAGTCTTCGCGTCGCACGAACGGGATGTCATCGCGGTGGAAATCAACGACCAGCGGAAATCCCCTTCTGCAATCAACATTGACCTGAGGATGGTACGTTATGCAATCCAGTGCATCTATGATCGGAGTTATGAGTTGGCCAGCACGCATGCGGTGATGGTCAGAACTGCCGAACACACTGCTACCTCCCGGCTGCATATCCGGGATGGACGAATCCTTCTCACCCAGGAATACCGGGAGCGTCAATACTACAACGCAACCGCGGTCGCTGTTGAGGTACTGGGCAGGCCGTCTAAGGCCCGGTACCTGAACGAATCGACAGTCCAGTTGTCGGCGCGACCGGGACGGGGCAAGTGTGTGGTCCTCATAGCGAGTGCAGCAACATTCGATCCAAAGGAAGACATTGCCGGGCGTGTGGTACGCGAACTGGGACGTGTCTCGGGCCAGACGTTCGACGGTCTTCTGCGATCCAACACAGCCTGGTGGGACGATTTCTGGTCGAAGGGATTTGTTCATATGCACAGCAGTGACGGACAGGCCGACTTCGTCGAACAGCACTACGCCTATTTTCTCTACCTGATGGGGTCAACGTCTCTGGGCACATACCCACCCCGGTTTGCCGGCCTGCTCTTCAATACCACGGGAGATATGCGTCGCTGGGGATCCCAGTACTGGTGGGCGAACACGAATGCCTACTACAGCAACCTGATGCCCGCCAACCGCCTGGCATTGATGGAGCCACTGTACTCCATGTACAGCGGCATGCTTGAATCATGCGGCATCGCCGCGCGGCAGCAATGGGGGTCTCAGGGTCTGTGGATTCCTGAGATTGTCACGTTCAAAGGACTGGAAACCCTGCCGGATGACATCGCGGCGGAATTGCAGGATCTGATGCTGGTGCGGAAGCCGTATGAGAAGAGGTCGGCGAAATTCCAGTGGTTCATCGAGACGAAAAATCGTCATCATGCCCGCTGGAACTTCCTTGCAGATGGGGTCTGGGATCATGGGCATTACGTTGTGCCGACGAAAGCGTCGATCCAACCCCAGCGCTTTTCCTCTCCGGAGGCGGTCCACGGAATCTTCGGCCACTGCACGCACATTCTCGGCGCCGGAGCCCGCATCGCACAGGTCTATTGGCAGCGGTATCAGTACACACGTGACATCGCGTGGCTTCGGGATCGGGCGTATCCATTGATCAAAGGAACGGCAGAATTCTACCGGTACTTCCCGAATCTCAGGAAGGAAGCGGACGGGAAGTACCACATCCATCACGTCAACAATGGTGAAGGGAGCTGGAATTCGTCAGACTCTCCCTATGAAGTCTCCACGATGCACATGATCTTTCCGCTCGCCGTCCGTGCTTCCGAGATCCTCGGGCTTGATGCCGATCTTCGTTCCTCCTGGCGGGAAATCAACGAGAACCTCGTCCAGGTGCCTGACCGCCCCCGCCGCACCGGCGCGAGCCGCGGGGGGTATGGCGCTTTTGTGTACGGCGGGCCGGGTGCCATTGCGCCGCTCGGATCGGAGCCTGAACTGAAGAGCATGTTTCTGAATTTCAACCGCACTGGCGGATTCATCGACAGCGTCGGCATCGGCGGCGCGGAAATCTTCCGGAACCGGATGCGCCTTCGCGAAGGTCCGGGAGCCATCGATGCAGAACACATCGGGGGACTGACCTCGGGGATCCACCGGTCTCTCGTCGTGAGCATCGACACCGCGCAAACCGGGGAATCCTTGATCCGCGTTTTCGCAACCTGGCCGAAGGAATGGGATGTGGTGTTCGATCTCCTCGCCCATGGCGGGTTTCGCATCTGTGCTTCGCAACGAAACGGTCAGATTGAGTTTGTGGAGGTCCGCTCGACCCTCGGCGAGAACTGCCGGCTGGAAAATCCCTGGGTCAGCGAAGTGGCCTCCCTGTACCGTGATGGCCATCAGGCCGAAACGCTAAGCGGTCCGCTGCTGCAGTTTGCCACGCGGAAGGGTGAGCGTCTGGTCGTCGTCCGCCAGGGTACCTCACCACTCCAGTTCCAAAGGACCGTGCTTCAATAGAGTCTCCTGAACGCAGTGTATCAGCTGGATGTCTCGAGACTCGCAAAGCGATTGAACGTCGTGTAAAAAAGGAGCCGATTGCCATGGCACAACAGGATCGAACGTGGCTGTATGCAACCGTGATCATTGCGCTCTTCCTCGTGATCGGGTGCACGCACACCGCACCGACCGTGACCCCCGGTGACCATTTTACCAGCTGGCCCGCCGGCTCCTCCCCCGGGGAAATTGGGAAACGGGTTGCTGAGCGCTACCTCGCCAGTCCGTACGGTGGCTTTGTGAGAACTCGGCCGATCAACCATATACCGTACCCCGAAACCTGCACGTGGTATGGTGCGCTCACGTTTGCTGAGCTTGCCGGTGACACCGAACTGGGCAGGCGCCTCGTTGACCGCTTCATGCCGCTCTTCGGTGACCAGAAAGACCTCATCCCCGTTCCTGATCACGTGGATTATACGGTGTTCGCTGCGGTCCCCCTGGAGATCTTCATGCGTACGAAGGACCTGCCATATCTCAACCTGGGCTTGGAGATGGCCGATAAACAGTGGAGTGAACCGTTCGGTCCACGGGCGAATGAAGATTCATGGCAGTATTACAGAAAAGGCCTCACCTGGCAGACCCGCATGTGGATTGACGACATGTTCATGATTACCGCCGTGCAGGCCCAGGCGTATCGGGCAACAGGCGAACGGAAATATGTCGACAGGGCGGCAAGAGAAATGGTCGTCTACCTGGACTCTCTGCAGCAGCCGAACGGACTGTTCTATCATGCGCCCGATGTCCCCTTCTTCTGGGGCCGGGGAAATGGCTGGATGGCTGCGGGGATGAGCGAGTTACTCCGGTCACTCCCTGATCACAATCCTGACTGGGAAAGGATCATGGAAGGATACAGAACAATGATGTCATCGCTGCTGAAGTACCAGGGCGACGATGGCATGTGGCGGCAACTGATTGACAAACCGGAGTCCTGGCCGGAAACCTCGTGCTCGGCGATGTTCACCTTCGCGATGATTACCGGGGTCAAGAACGGCTGGCTCGACGGGAAGACCTATGGACCCGCAGCGCGCAGAGGCTGGCTCGCCGTAATCGGGTATCTCGATGAGAATGCGGATGTCCGCGAGGTGTGCGAGGGGACCGGAAAGAAGAACGACCTGCAGTATTATCTGGATCGCAAGCGGAATGTGGGGGACATGCACGGGCAAGCGCCGATTCTCTGGTGTGCCTCGGCACTGCTGCGGTAAGCCGGAAGATCTCTGATCAGAAACCACGCTGAGGCGCCCACATGCCGTTGCGCCATCGAAGTGCGATCATTGTTCAGATGCGGGGTACCATTCACTGCGTGACACGTGAAATCCCAGAGAGGAACCACAATGCGTAGTGCGCTGAGAAACACAAGCATGCTGCTCTGTGCGATGGTCTGCGTCGCCTTCAGTCCATCCCGCTCCCAAATCAACACCGATGATCTGCTGAAAAGCATGAAGATCGACAAGCTGGAACATCCGTATCTGCTCTTCTCGGAGTCGGACAAGCCCGCGCTTCGCCAGAGGATCACGTCCGATCCGGAATGCAGCACCATCATGGCGGGCTTGCTGGCAGAGGGACACCGCTTCCTGTATGTCCCGGTGAGGGAGTCCATCCCGCGGTCACCTGAACACTCGCGGTACTTCATTGCTGACGATGGGGCGACTGCCTATATATCGGAAATTACAGCCGGTGCATTTACGCTGTCATTTCTGTACCAGATGACAGGAGAGGCACGGTATGCAAAGAAGGCCGTCGAATTTGCGATCGCCATCAGTGATCTGGAGGACTGGGTCAACCCGGCGCACAAGTTCGACATCATCTACTCCCGGGTGTGGCCGTGGAATGTTCCGGATGATCAGGTCGTGTTTTCATATGATATCACGTCGGCAGCAAGGGCGATGTCGCTGTCCCTAGCCTACGACTGGCTCTATCCGGTTCTGACGAAAGCTGAAAAAGACAAGATCCGGAACGGCCTGCTGGAGAAAGCCATCACCCGCGTGCGGGGGAACTATGAATTCTTCTGGTGGTCGTCCGCGTACCGCTGCAACTGGTCGGCCATATGCTACGCCGGCCTGGGTCTGACAGCGATGACATTGCTCAAGGAGAACCCGCAGCTTCTCGATGTCGTGGCAGAATCCCACAATCGCATGAACCAGACATTCAATCACATCGGCGACGACGGCGGTTGGCAGGAAGGCCCGGGGTACTACAGCTACATGATGCGTTTGAGCGTGATGTTCATGGACGCGCTGAAAAGGGCGAC
>JAGDMK010000050.1 GCA_017860635.1 Bacteroidota bacterium | reverse complement strand
GAAAATCCGGCGCGGGTGGTCGGGTTGTATCCGCAAAAGGGCTCCCTGACCGTTGGTTCAGATGCAGATGTCGTCATTGTGTCGGCTGTAGGACCACGGCAGCCGGTCCGGTCGTCGCTGGCCGATACGTACGAGCCGTACGAAGGATTTGAATCATCGCTGTGCGTCCATCATGTTGTGCTGCAGGGTGAACCGGTGGTGGAGAACGGTCATCTCCTTGATATCAACCACCCGCGAGGGAGATGCTTATGGCAGACCTGAACAAGCCCGCCTGGCGCAATGATGCGTTTGCGAAGGTGACCGGACGGACGAGGTACACGGACGATCTGAAGTTCCCGAATCTTCTCCATGCCGTTCCGGTCTACTCGGAGCACGTCCACGCCACTCTTCGCGGCGTCGATACGCGTGCGGCGGCGGCGTCTGAAGGCGTGGTGCGGGTGATCACAGCGCGTGATGTTCCGGGAACGAATCGTTTCGGACAGATCGTGCAGGACTTCAGGGTCTTTGCGGACGACAGGATCAGGCATAATGGCGATGTTGTCGCGCTGGTGGTTGCACAAACACGAGACCAGGCGCTGCGTGCAGCGGAGATGGTCCGCGTGGATGCGATCCCGCTTCCCTCAGTTCTCGACCCCGAAGAGGCGATGAAGCCCGGAGCGATGCTGGTCCATGAGGAGTTCGGCACGAATATCATCAACACGCACCGGATCCGGAGGGGAGACATAGAGGAAGGATTCCGGGTCTCGGAGGTTATTGTCGAGCACGAGTTTGCCACACCATGGGTCGAGCATGCGTACATGGAACCGGAGGTGGCCGTCTGCCAGGTCAGATCTGACGGCGTGATGGAGGTCTACGGAAGCATGCAGCATCCCTTCAGTACGCGCCGGTTTGTTTCGGCTGTTCTGGGTGTTCCGCTTGCGGATGTTGAGGTGATCGGGACGCCCATGGGCGGCGGGTTTGGCGGAAAGGATGACACCGCGGCTATCGTCTGTGCACGGGCGGCGCTGGCGGCGCGGCTGACCGGCCGGCCAGTGAAGCTTATGTACCGGCGTGACTGGTCGATCCGCGAGAGCTACAAGCGGCACCCCTACCGCGTGAAGTACAAAATGGGGCTCACGCGAGCTGGGCGCATCAAGGCCGTGCACTGCACAATCATCGCCGACGGCGGAGCGTACTGCTCCGTGACACCGTGGGTGACCTGGCGCTCTACGGTCCAGTGCTGCGGTCCCTATGAGGTGCCGCATGTGCACTGTGACACGTTCGGGGTCTATACAAACAACCCTGTCACCGGTGCAATGCGGGGCTTCGGCTCGCCGCAGGTGAACTTTGTCGTGGAATCCATGATCGATATCGCCGCGCAACGGCTGAACATGTCGGCGATCGAACTGCGGCGGATCAACATGGTGCGGCAGGGGAGCGTGACGATCACCGGGCAAAAACTTGACAACCATACGGTGGCTATGGAACAAGTTCTGGACGCCGTGCTCAGGGAAACTGATTTCGAAAACAAAGTGCGAACGTGTCCGCGCGGCGCCGGACACGAGGAGGAACAGTACGGCATTGGTCTCGCCATGAGTTACCGCGGGGTCAGTCTGGGCGCAGAAGGTGTGGATTTCTGCGCCGCCATGATCAACGTGCAGGCCGACGGATCGATCCTTATCGAAACGGGGATCCATGAAAACGGTCAGGGCGCGGAGAGTGCGATGATGCTGATTGCGGCACGAGAGCTGGGCGTTGCCGTGGAGCGCATCCGGTACAGGCGATCGTCCACATCGGTCATCCCTGACAGCGGGACAACCGTGGCATCACGGGGGACAATCATGGGCGGCGGGGCTGTGACGTTGGCCGCACAAGACCTGAAACAGAAGATTGCTGAAGCCGTGGCCCCTGCAATGGACTGCCTTCCCGGAGAGCTGGAATTCCGGGATGAACAGATCGTGCATCCACCCAGCGGACGATCGACGTCGTTTGACAAGGCGATCCAGGAGATGTTCAGCCAGAAGCGGTTCCCCCACGCCTTCGGCGTCTTCAAAGCGCCGACGGTGACCTGGGATGAACACGACGGGCAGGGAAAGGCTTATTTCACATGGGTCTATGGTTGTCAGGCTATTGAACTCATGGTGAACCGCAAGACCGGCAAAGTGCGGCTCCTGAATGCAGTGGCTGCACACGACGTCGGTTCGGCGGTGAACCGGGCAATGCTGGAGGGGCAGTTCTACGGAGGCATGGCCATGGGCATCGGCTACGCGCTGCATGAGGACCTTGAGGTCGTCGATGGGAGAATCCAGAATGCCAACCTGAATGCCTACCGGATCCCCCGGGCGATGGACATGCCCGAGATGAAGGCGATCATCATCGAGAATCCCGATCCGGAATCACCTTCGGCTGCGAAGAGCATCGGCGAGCCGACCAACGAGCTGATGGCTCCGGCAATCGCCAACGCTATTTTCAATGCGTCAGGGAAACGACATTTCCATCTTCCGATCCGCTGCGTTCCGGAAGGATGAGCGAAGGAAAGACCATGACCATCACGGTGAACGGCACGGTGCGCGAGTTGACGCCCGATGTGCTCCAGAAGCGCCTCGTGGAATATCTGCGGGAGGATCTCGACCTCACCGGCACCAAGAACGCCTGCGACATCGGTGCCTGCGGGGCGTGCACGCTGTTGATCGATGATCTTCCGCTCAAGATCTGCACAAAACGCGTGCATGAGGTCGCAGGGAAGCGGATCACAACGATAGAAGGGTTGGCCCGGAACGACGGGACGCTGCATCCCCTGCAACAGGCATTCGTGGATCACGGGGCGATCCAGTGCGGGTTCTGCACGCCGGGTATGGTACTCACGGCACACGCGTTCCTGCTGAAACATCCGACTCCAACCCGCTCGGAAATCCGCCGGGCTATCTACGGCAATCTGTGCAGATGCACGGGCTATCAGCAGATCGTGGATGCCATTGCTGCCGCCGCACCGTATTACGCAACTCACTCACAACCGTAATCGCACATCCAGCCTATGACTCACTACATTGACCAGCTGAAACGCCTTTCCACCGCCCTCTATAATAAGGACTTCCTCATCACGTGGGAGCATTCCGATGATGAGATCCGGGCGGTCACACTCGTCGCCGAATGCCTGAAGGAGATGCACCGGGCCGGCCTGTCCTACCGGACCTTCGATACCGGACTGGCGATCTCGATTTTCAGGGACAATTCCACGCGCACCAGGTTCAGTTTTGCCTCTGCAGCGAATGCGCTCGGACTTGGACTGGCCGACCTCGATGAGGTGAAGTCCCAGATCGCGCACGGAGAGACAGTCCGGGAGACCGCGAACATGATTTCGTTCCTGGCTGAAGTGATCGGGATCCGGGACGATATGTACATCGGCGAAGGCAACCGGTACATGCGCGAAGTCTCGGCGGCGGTGCAGGAGGGCTTTGCTCAGGGCGTGCTGCACCAGCGGCCCGCGGTCATCAATCTGCAGTGCGACATCGATCACCCGACGCAGACGTTAGCCGACCTGCTCCACCTCAAGACGCGCTTCGGCTCGCTCGATGCGCTGCGCGGGAAAAAGATTGCCATGACGTGGGCCTACTCTCCGAGCTACGGCAAGCCTCTCTCCGTTCCCCAGGGCATTATCGGTCTGATGACCCGGTTTGGCATGCAAGTTTCGCTTGCGTATCCTGAAGGATACGGTCTGCTGCCGGATGTCGTCGATCACGCGCGTGCCGCGGCGGGTACCAAAGGCGGCTCGTTTACCATCACACACTCCATGGAAGATGCCTTTGCCGGCGCCGATGTGGTCTATCCAAAATCCTGGGCTCCCTTTCATGTTATGGAACAGCGGACTGCGCTTCTCAGGAAGAGCGACAGGCAGGGACTCGCAGATCTCGAGCGCCAGTGTCTTGCTGAAAACGCGCGGCATGCGGACTGGGTGTGTGACGAAACGAAGATGCGCCTGACTGCAGGTGGGAACGCTCTCTATATGCACTGTTTGCCGGCGGACATTTCCGGAGTGAGTTGTGCACAGGGGGAGGTGTCGGCGGACGTGTTCGAACGCTACCGCATCCCCACGTACAAACAGGCCGGATTCAAGCCGTTCGTGATCTCGGCGCTCATCTTTCTGACACGCATGCAGCATCCGGTTGAAGCGCTTGCCAGTCTGATATCCCGCAACACCCGGAGGAACGCATGAAAACGCCGACTCAATCGCGCATTGTGAAGTCCATCAACCAGGACGTGGTCAACCGCACCGCAGCCCGTTGCCGCAAGCGGGGCGTCAGGATTCCCACGTTCCGCCAGATGGCACATCCGGAAGAAATCCCTTCCACGATCACGGAGAGACTCGGCGGGATTGGACTCTGGGACGTGAACCCCCTGAACCTGTTCCGCATCACCTGGAAGAACGATGTCAGCACAGGCCTGTTCGGCGGAGTCAACTATCTCGAAATACCGTCGGCGATCTCGGGCGTCTCCGCCCGTATCATCGGCTTGACCGGCAAGTATTTTCCCACCGGTGCGCACAAGGTGGGAGCGGCGTTCGGATGTCTCGTCCCGCGGCTTGTCAGCGGAGAGTTCGACCCGGAACATCACAAGGCCGTGTGGCCCTCCACAGGCAACTACTGCCGGGGAGGCGCCTTCGATTGCGCCCTGCTTGGTTGCACCGCAGTGGCCATCCTTCCTGAACAGATGTCTCAGGAACGGTTCGACTGGCTGAAAACCATCGGTGCGGAAGTGATCGCCACGCCCGGTTGCGAATCCAACGTGAAGGAAATCTACGACAAGTGCTGGGAACTTCGCGAAGAACCGCAAAACGTGATCTTCAATCAGTTTGATGAATTCGGGAATCCGCTCTTTCATTATGCCGTCACAGGGCCCGCATTTCAGGAAGTGTATGAAGCTGCGTGCGACGGAGAACGGATTGCAGCATACGTGTCCGCGACTGGCTCTGCAGGCACGATCGCCGCGGGTGATTACCTGAAACACCGGCATCCCGGAGTCCGGATTGTTGCCACGGAAGCGCTCCAGTGTCCGACGCTGCTGATGAACGGTTTCGGCGGGCACCGGATCGAAGGGATCGGGGACAAACATGTTCCCTGGGTTCACAATGTGCGGAATACCGATGCCGTCGCTGCAATCGACGATGAAGACTGCATGCGGGTCCTGCGCCTGTTCAATGAGGAAGAGGGGAAGGGGGTTCTGGCGGATTGCGGTGTCCCGACGTCGACCATCGAACATCTTCCGCTTCTCGGAATCTCCTCAATCTGCAATCTGATTGCGGCCATCAAAACGGCCCGGTATTTCGAACTGACGGAGAAGGATGTGATCTTCACGGTCTTCACCGATTCCGCAGATCTCTATCAGTCCCGCCTCCGCGAACTTTCTGTAGAACGGGGACAGTACGCACCGCCGCAGGCATTCAGGGATCTCGAGGGACCGCTCCATCACCAGCGGGCCGATTTCTTCAAGGAACTTGGCTACTATGACCGGAAGGCAATCCACAATCTGAAGTACTACACATGGGTGGAGCAGCAGGGAAAAACCTCCGAAGAGTTGAACGCGCAGTGGGATCCCGGATACTGGACGGAGCTCTTTGAAGAGGAACCGGCACATGTGGACCGCCTCATCGAGACTTTCAATCGAAAGGTGGACGGGTTGTGAAGGACTCTGTCGCTGCGGTGATCCTGGCGGCGGGACACGGACGCCGTGTGGGGATCGGGAAGCACAAGCTGCAGCTCGGTGCCAGGACGTTTCTCCAGGAAGCTGTTGAGACGAGCGTTCGAGGAGGTTTTTCTCCGGTCATTTGCGTCGTTGCCCCCGATGAGCATGCAGGGGTGGCCTCCTTGTTTGACAACACGGTCTCCGTCGTTGTGAATCCGGATGCGGACCGGGGGATGCTCTCGTCGGTCATCGAGGGAATCCGGCATGCCGGAGATTGCCGCGCCGCGCTGGTGTTTCCCGTTGACCACCCCTTCGTTCGGCCTGAGACGCTTCTCGACCTGCTCCGGCGAAGCGCCGACAGGCCCGGCCATTTCATCAAGCCGGTGTACCACGGCAGAGGCGGACACCCGGTGGTGATACCGGCCAGTGCATTCGACGTTATCCTGAAGGCCTCTTCGTCGTTGACGCTGCGTGGAGTCATTGCCGAGTCTGGAATCCCGGTAGAACGCGTTGAGGTCAACGACAAAGGCGTTCTCCGCAACATCAATACATTTGAAGATCTCCATGAAGAATGACTTTTATCGGAACCTTGCAGATGCTGCCCAGACGGAAACCCCCGGCTGGCTCGCTACAGTTGTCACATCCACAGGCTCGACGCCGGCCCGGATGGGGATGAAGATGATTGTTGGGGGTGAAGGCATCGTGTCAGGAACAATCGGCGGGGGTGCATTGGAGAAGGCGGTGCTCGACAAGATCCGCCTCGAATGTCCATCGACACCGGTAAAATGGGCCTTTGATCTCGGAGCAGGTTCGGGTGCAGAGTATGCGACGTCGATGGTTTGCGGCGGCGTTGAAGAGATCCTCGTGGAGCCGCTGGCCGCAGGGACACCGCTGGTGATTTTCGGGGGAGGCCACTGCGGCGTTGCGCTCTCCCGGTTGGCATCGTGGACCGGATTCGCTGTGACAGTGTACGACGACCGTGAAGAATGGGCCGCGCGGGAGAAGCACCCTTCCGCACTCCGCACGATGTGCGCCCCGTATGATATGATTCGGCAGCATATCACTGTCGGCGCTGAGACATACGGAGTCATCATGACGCACGGTCACCAGCACGATGCAGATGTGTTGCGGCAGGTGATCGGGTGGCCGTGGCGCTATCTGGGGATGATCGGGAGTGCGAAGAAGGTGGCCGCCGTGTTCGATGCGCTGAACAACGAGGGAGTGAAGAAGGAAGTGCTGTTGCGTGTTTTCTCTCCGGTGGGCTTCCCGATCGGATCACACACGCCCGAAGAGATCGCCGTCAGCATCGTGGCGCAGATGGTAGCCGTGAGAACCGGCGCACTGAAGGTAGCGGAGTTGTCGCCGCAGACCTGATAACAGGAGACCCAGCTCGAGAAACATGACGGTTGTCCACCGGATGCTGTCACCCGATCCTACTTCACAAATACCATCGCCTTTGTATCGACAAACCCTGGTCGGGAAGATGGCACCTCCGTGGCCTCAAGGCGATAGAAATACACCCCGGAGGCGAGTGAGGGATTCCATGTCCGCCGGTGATACCCCGCGTGCTGTTGCTCGTTGATCACGTCCGCAACATGCTGGCCGAGTGTGTTGTATACCGTCAGATGCACGTGGCTGTCCGCGGGCAACGCATAGACAAACGTAGTTGACGGGTTGAAGGGGTTCGGAAAGTTCTGAAATAGTTCGTACCGGTCGGGCAGGCCTCCCTCCGGACCGATACTACTTGTAGCGGTATTGACGACGATTGTCCGGGAAAGCTCCTGCCCGCCGTCGTTCGTGATCTGACGGATCCGATACTGGAAAGCGGATCCTGCAGGAGGAGTATCGACAAATTCATATTCCACGGTTGTATCGATGTTGCCCCGCCCTGACTGCGAACCAACCTCAGCAAACGCTCCTCCGGATCCGCGTTCGATCGCATAGCGGTTGATGCTGATCTCGGAGTTTACGATCCAGTGCAACCGGACGAGGGGCTCACTCCATAGTGCCGTAAACTCTACGAACCCGGTCGGCACGGTCAAGGCACTGGTGACCAGCTTGTCGATGTACACGGTGCGTGTCTGCCCCGAGAGCGCGGCATTGGAGCCACGGAGCCGGAAACCATTGAATTTGTTCCCTGCATCGGTGATCTTCCCTGCGGTCAGATACGGTTCGAACAACGCTTCGTCAAGTTTTGTCCCGATCAACTTCCAGCCGTGATGGTGGACTGGAAACAGAGGTCCTGCGCAGATGAGTCCATTGCCATCACGGATTGCGATCTGGAGTTGTGTCGACGTCTCTCCTTCCGCATAGACCCACGCTCCCACGTAGCTCCCGCGCAGCATGGATCCAAGATCCGCATTCGAGCCTCTGGTCATGCGGACGTCCCAATCTACTGTACTGGCCGCGTCATCGACGAACGTCCATTTTCCGCAGTATGTCCCCTGGTACGCTCTCTCGGAAGAGTGCACGAGCGAGGATGCGGCGATATTGATTCCTTTGAGTTGCGCCGTGTTTGACTGCGCCGGAGTGTACCAGCCGGTAATGCCGCTTTCGAAATCCCAGAGAACCTGGGGGGCAACGGTCCGGATCGGATAGTGGGCCCCGATGTCATCCAGGAGGAGCGTGCCGGAGATGGTGCCGCCGCTCAGGCTCGCCCGGCCAATGTCGATCCTGATGCCTGTGACGGTGACGGGATAGTCGAGTATGCCCCCGGCCACCGGGAGGGCGCGCGACATCATCACACCAAACGTGCGCCACTCGCCATTCCATGTGATCGCGGCCGGAGGCGTCACCTGAAAAACCTCTCCATCCCGGTCCTTCACGATGAAACGAAGCGTATCGGCGTTGCCGGACCCATAGACGCGGAGCATGATGCTGTCGATCCGGCCTGAGAGCGGGATGTTCGTGTTCAGGAGGATGGAACCGCGCGTCTCCGGAAAGCTGTACTGTATTCTGACGGCAGGGGTATCCGGGATGATGGCGTCGCGCGAGAGCATGAACGCTACAGCGCTCTGCTGCAGGTTGACCAGCGTCGTGTCCCAGAATTGCAGCGTCCTCAGATGGTCAATGACGATGCTGGTGTCTGTGCCCCGGAGATCGTAAGGCACTGTAACGTGCAGGGTGTCAAGTTGGACATGGAGCTGACCTGTCCCGAAGTCCCTGGCTGTCGCCAACCCGTTGGCATCCACGTTCAATTCCGCACCGGAGGGCATGAACGAGAGATACTGATTGTTTAAAATGGCGGTGTGCCCGGCGTCGTCTTCTGCCCGGATCACCAGCCTCACCTGCTCGCCCGGAACCATCACGAGACACGGCGGGTGCACGTGCAACGCCTGCACGAGATGGACCACAACGAATGCTGAATCTGCAATCGCATTCCAGCGCACATGCACCCATCCGCTGTCATTTGCCAATCGTGCGGTGAAGTTTCCGGTGGACGAAATGGTACCGATACGGCTGTCGGCTTCCCAGATGGTCCCGGAAGGAAGTGAGATGGGGTTGTAATACTCGTCAAAGCCGGACGCGCTGAACTGTTGCGAGGCTCCCTGGAAGAGCTCCACCCTCTTTGGCGTCATGTCGAGGTGGTGAAGGGAGCCGAGAGGTGCGGTACTGATGACCTGGAGTGAGTTCGCGACGCTCCGTTCGCCGGCGGGATCGGATGGGGAATTGACGATCGTGCCGCGGACGACCATGGTCGTGGATCCGCCGCCGTCAAAGTTGAATGCATCCCATGCGCCGATCGAAAGGAGGAAATTAGACATCTCCGCGAACGTCATGCCGATGCTGCTGGCCTGACGGCCATCGACCGTGCAGAGATACATCGTGGTGGTGTCCTTGTTGAATCCGACGAACGTCCGCGGATGGCGGACAGCGGTGAACGAGGGGCCGATGTTCTCGAACGTCGACATGCTGTCGGTCACGTTGCGTCCGCCGAGGAGGATGCGTCCGGCACCCCCCAGAACCTGCGTGATGCTGCGCAGGGGGGGAGTGAGACCGAGAAGGAGGCGGATCGTATCACCAACCTGCACGGAGGTGGAGATGAATGTCGCCGGTGCGCCTGACGACGCAGAGAGGACACAACCGGATGACGGAATGGGGCCGTCCCCACCCGCAACTTTTGTGGTGACGACAGCAAGGAGTGTGTCGCCGGCGACGATGGTCGGACTCAGGAACGTCAATGCGCACTCGATGCCTGTGGCATCGGTCTCCGTTGTCGGACCGCGGAACCCTGTATAGGCGACAAGTGCGCCTGCCGTGCGATTGGTGTTTACCGAGGATACCTTGAACGCGGACCCGTCCTTTGCCCACATGCGTCCGGAAAACGTGAGTCGTTCAATGAACGGCCGGCCGGAAGTGTCGATGGCGAGGTGCGACCGGACAGCGCTGACACCCTGGGCCCAGACGCCATTGACAACCTGATTCCCCGTGGGCCAGCCGGTCTCAAACGAAAAGAAGTCGGCGTTGACGGCGCCGATAACGCGGTGCCCTTCACGATCGTTAGCTGCCGACTGGAGAGTGGTCTTCGTCAGTCCGTCCGGCTTGTACGACTCCATGGAGATGAACGGGTTGTTGAGCGACACCGCGAGCACGTCGAGCGCATTCGGGCCCGGCAGACCATACTCGGAGTGGACCACGCCGGGCGCGACCGTGCGCGTTGAAACGAGGCCGGGTTGTGCAGAAAGACGCGCAGGGAAGGTAAGGGTAAGGGCCAGAGTCAGAGTCAGAGGAAAAGGAGAGTATCTCTGTTTCCTGCAGGTCAGGTCGCAAGGGTTCATCGTGGCAGTCCTCGGAAGTGCTTGGAGAATGAGCTAATGTACGCCGAATTCATGGCATCTTCAATGAAATCGCTTGACAGGGCCGTCTTTCTTTGTTATATTCAGAGAAAAGACTCCGAAATACTATGAGCATTCTCTTTTCCCGGCAATGCGAATACGCCATCAAGGCCGTTGTGTATCTCGCTGTCAAGAAGGACGGTGAGCGGGTCGCCACAAATGAGCTCACCAGGAGGTTGAATATCCCCTATCATTTTGTCGCCAAAATCCTGCAAAACCTGACGAAGAAAGGACTGCTCCGTTCGGCAAAGGGACCCCGGGGCGGGTTTTCGCTTGCGCTGCCGGCCAATGAGATTACCCTCTTCGATATCGTCGATGCCATTGATGGCACCGCGTTCACCCGTTCCTGTCTCCTCGGCTTTCCGGAGTGTTCCGGCAAGAACCCCTGTTCAGTTCATAACGCATGGGCATTGCAGCGCGAATCCATTCAAGAGATGCTTGTGGGCAAAAACGTCTCGCAGCTCGCCAGGGACATGAAGAAGCCCGAGTATCAGTCAAGACGGAAAGGCTGAGCGCTGGGCGAGCCCGTCTGGTTGGAAGGAGAGTGTGGGAAAGAAGGGCTGTCCAAAGGGAAGAGGGTATTGATCGCGCGGAACACTTGCTGATTCCGAGGGCTGATCCTCTGACAGTAAATCTACAGTAAGAGTGTTCGATTGCACGGAAGGGTCGTGGGGTATGCGCTTCAGAGATGAAATATCAGAGAAGTCCGTCGGAAATGGTTTGAGCAACCGCCCAGCAACCGGACTGGAAACGGCAAAATCCGGTGCGCCCCTGCCTGAGACAGTGGAGAAGACTAAAGCGTACGAAATACCTACGTCTATCCGCGAAGTGATTCCTAATTCTCGCGCCCTCCATATCAAAAAGATCCCTGTTCACCTGAGAAGGGGAAAGCCGGCATACAAGAGCGAATCGCTCTGGCACCGGCGGATTCTGAAACGGTTGCAGGAGGATTCGCAGTACCAGCGCTCGGCTGTCCAGCTTGCTTTTGTCCTCCTCTGTCTCTGGATCGGCGTTGAATTCTACTTCTTCATGCAATGGGGGATGTCAGATGGGACTCCCGCGTTCCATCCCCGGCCGCCCGGTGTCGAAGGGTTTCTGCCCATCAGCGCTCTGATCAGCCTGAAGTACTGGCTCCATACCGGCATCATCAACAATGTTCATCCCTCCGGAGTGATCATCCTGCTGGCAATCGTGGCTGTCAGCATTTTCCTGAAGAAGGCCTTTTGCAGCTGGCTCTGTCCGGTGGGTACACTCAGCGAATCCCTCTGGATGTTCGGCCAGAAACTCTTCAAACGAACGTGGGATCCACCCCGCTGGCTGGACTATCCGTTGAGGTCGGTCAAGTACCTGCTGATGGGGTTCTTCGTAGTGTCAATCGTGCAGATGGATGTCGACTCCCTCAGGGCGTTCATCTACAGTCCCTACAACAAGATGGCCGACGTGAAGATGTATCTCTTCTTCGCGGAGATATCATCGGCGGCACTGTGGACGATCATCATTCTGGTGCTGTTGTCCGTCGTCGTCAAGAACTTCTGGTGCCGTTATCTCTGCCCGTACGGTGCACTGCTCGGTATAGCAGGCTGGTTGAGCCCCCTCAAGATCACACGGAACAAAGAGACCTGTGTGGATTGCGAGCTGTGCACGAAAGCGTGTCCCTCACGGATAGCAGTGCACAAATCACGGCGCGTCTGGAGCGACGAGTGCAGCAGCTGTATGGCCTGTGTTGCCGTCTGTCCGGTGAAGGACACGCTGGATGTGCGCTTGAGCGCCAGGTCCAAGCCCGTTCCCACGAGCGTCTACGGAGTTCTTGTGGCCGGCGCATTTGCAGCGATCGTGGGGATGGCCATGCTGACGGGGTTCTGGCAGAACGGGATCTCGCAGGAGGAGTACGAGCGGCGGTTCAACAATCTCGGCGCTCCGGTTTATCAACATTTTCGCGGGCAAGTGCCGCAGTACGGCCCCAATGACTGAACTCCCTGCTATCGCCGTGTTCTGTGGCCGGCTGACGCCTGAGCAGAGCCCCAATGACTGATCCTCTTGATGTAGCGGCGTTCTATGACTGGCTTTCCGCGGATTATGACCGGATGACTTCTTTTGAGCAGCGTTTCGCCAGGGAACAGCCGTCGATCAAGCATCTGGTTGAGGCGTACGGCATTCGCACGGCTCTCGACGCCGGCACAGGCACGGGTTTCCATGCGCTCGTGCTAGCGCAACTCGGCGTGAATGTCACTGCGGTGGATCTTTCGCCATCCATGATCGAACAACTTACCCTGAACGCCCGGCGGCTGGGAATCGGGTTGAATGCTCTGGTCGGCGCATTCCAGGATATCCCCGATCTGGTGCTGTCCCAACAGGATGCGGTCTTCTCTCTTGGAAACACACTCGCCCACAGTACATCACGACAGGATCTAGTCGCTTCGTTGACGGCATTCCACCGGGTTCTCCGCCCGGGAGGGATCCTGATCGTTCAGCTTCTCAACTATATCCGCATTCTGAACACGCACGAACAGGTACAGAACGTGCGCGAGGACGGGTCCACGCGCTTCACCCGCTGGTATGAGTACGAAGGTGAACGTGTCCGGTTCCATATCACCCGGGAGCAGATCGGTTCCGATGTGCCGGGAGAGACCAGAACCGTTGTGCTGCGTCCCGTTACTCGGGATGAGCTTCGTAGTGTGCTGCCCGAAGCAGGGTTTGACGAGGTGGTGTTCTACGGAGGGATGACCATGGATCCTTTTGATCCCCTGCTTTCCAAGGACTGTGTTGTGCACGCCCGCGCTTGATTGTCCACTCCCCGGACTGTATATTTACAAATCAAGGTTTCTCAGGCTCCGATACTCCCCGAAAGGTGTCAGAATGGCACAGAATATCGAAGCGGCAGCGCCGGTCTGGAAGACTTCTATTATAGCTGCGACGATCCTGGGTGGGATCCTCTTTATAGGCGGCATCATCCTGGCCATTCTGGGGTCCTCGGCCGAGAGCACATTCACCCTGTTTGGCACCGAGTTCTCTTCCACGAGCGTTGGCGTGGCGCTGGCATTTATTGGTGCGGTGCTGGACATCATCATCATCCAGAGAGTGCTGACCTCTGTAGATGCAGCCAGCAAAGGGAAGGGGATGTCGCGTCCCGGAGATCCTGAGACGAAGAAACCCGGCCCCGCCAGGTGAACGGTCATGGCTGCCCGTTTCAAACTTCTGGCCCACCCGGCGGACATCGGTATTGAAGCAACGGGGGCCACCCTGCCCGAAGCGTTCACACACGCTGCCGATGGTTTGATGTCCCTCATCGTTGAGCCTTCGACTGTCCATGGTCGTCACATGCGGGAAATCGTCCTGGAAGGCACCGACCTGGAACACCTCCTCTTCCTCTGGCTCTCCGAAATCCTCTACCTGACTGATGGGGAGCAGTTTCTGGTGCGCCATGCAACGGTGACGAGCGTCAGCCCGTCTCATCTGCGGGCGATCGTTGTTGGTGAACCGCTCGACAGGTCACGGCATGTGTTCCGTAGAGACGTCAAGGGTATCACCTATCATCAGCTGGCTGTTGCGCAAACCGGAGACGAACACACCCTCCGGGTGTTTGTGGACATCTGAGATGATCCAGTCGATTGATGCTTACCGGCACAGGATTCCCCGCAGTCATAAGCCGGGGATGCGGATAGACGGATGCATTTACGCCGACCGGACGATGCTGGAGCAGATCGAGGCAGACCAGACTTTGGAACAGGTGGTCAATGTGGCTATGCTCCCCGGGCTTGTCGGTACCTCGCTGGCCATGCCTGATGCGCACCAGGGGTACGGCTTCTGTATCGGTGGCGTCGCTGCGTCCGATTTTGACAGTGGCATTGTGTCGGCCGGGGGAGTGGGATTCGACATTAACTGTGGTGTCCGCCTCCTGGCCTGCGAAACCGATCCCCGCGATGTCCGGTCCCGGCTCGAGGTGCTTCTCTCCTCGCTCTTTCGCGACATTCCATGCGGCACCGGCCGGAAGGGGAGACTTGTTCTTTCCGCAAAAGAGCTGGACGGCGTGTTGCGGGATGGCGCCCGGTGGGCCGTCGAGTACGGGTATGGAGAAGAAGCAGACCTGGCACGCATTGAAGATCAGGGCACGCTCTCCCAGGCGCGCCCGGAATCTGTGAGCAAACGGGCGAAGGACCGCGGACACGAGCAGGTCGGGACACTGGGATCCGGGAACCACTTCGTCGAGATCCAGGCGGTCGATACGATATATGACGAACCTGCTGCCAGTGCTTTTGGCCTGCACAAAGATCAGATCACGATCCTCATTCACAGCGGTTCACGGGGACTCGGCCATCAGGTCTGCACGGATTCCCTCGATGCCATGCAGCGGGGAATGAGGAAGCACGGTATCACAGTTGCCGACCGTCAGCTTGCCTGCGTCCCGATTCATTCCGAAGAGGGCCGCGCATATCTCCAGGCGATGGCGGCAGCGGCGAACTTCGCCTTCGCAAACCGGCAGATGATGACGCACTGGGTGCGCGAGGTCTTCGACCGGGAGATGGGACGACAAAGCATCCGTCTGGTGTACGACGTATGCCACAACATTGCCAAGGTGGAAGAGCACACGGTCGAGGGCAAAGCCAGAACGGTGCTTGTGCACAGGAAAGGGGCTACCCGGGCTTTTCCGGCGGGTCACCCTGCTCTTCCTGAAGACCTTCGAACAATTGGCCAGCCGGTGCTCGTTCCCGGAAGCATGGGGACTGCCTCATACGTGCTGGTGGGGACGGACCGGGCGATGAATGAGACGTTCGGGTCGTCATGCCATGGCGCTGGACGTGCCATGAGCCGCACGCGGGTGCGGAGCGAGATTTCAGCGGAAGAGCTTCTGTCACAGATGAAAGCGCTCGGGATACAGGTCCGGGGGCAAAGCAAAGCCGGTCTGACGGAGGAATCGCCGCAGGCATACAAGGACGTTGAACGGGTTGTCGATGTGATGACCGGGGCCGGACTGGCCCGGAAGGTTGCCAGGCTCGTTCCCCTTGCTGTGATGAAGGGTTAGCCATGAAAGACAT
>JAGDMK010000049.1 GCA_017860635.1 Bacteroidota bacterium | reverse complement strand
GGCAATTCGTTTCATTTCCATGGTTTTGGAGGCAGGTTGTGGAAATCAGCTGTAATATTGACATCTTTGCGCATACGGCGGTCCCGCACGATGACCGGGGCAGGATCGAATGGACCCGGACCCTCTGTGTACACCCCCGCGGGAGCCCAATCGGCGAAGTAGTTAGCCCCATACCGCCAGCCCACGACGACGTACTTGTATGTCCGTTCCTGAAGGATCGTCCCTTCTTTGGTGAATGCGTAGTGTACGGTATCGGCCGATTTGTTCCCCAATATCTGTAACGACAGTGCTACTCCCGTCGTGACATGCGGGTAAATCGCGGCCTTGCCACTGAGCAGTGCCGAAATGATCCCACTGCTGTCCGCCGGGTATTCTTCAAATGCAACCAGCCGCAATTCCAGCACCGAATCTGGAGGCGGCCAGTTCTTGAACGTGATGACACCGCTGAATCCCGTGTCTTCGGTGATGGGAGCCAATCCCTTGTCGCAACCGGAGACCAAGAGGAGCGCGCCAATCAGCAAGAGTGCCGCAATGTGTCTTTTAGCCATAATTACCTCCGAAAACACGACAACAGAGCCAGAAAATTGGTCGAACGCACCACCGCTCCCGTCACACCTCCGCGTGTGAAAACAAAAACTTGCTTAAGTGGCTGCAACACCATAAATTCGTAAAGGAGAACTATCCGTACGTCGCTTGGACCTGCACTTACCACGCGTCAACGTTGGCACGAACACAATCACTGTGGAGGATCTATGAAACGATTCCTGCTCTCGTGCGCTCTGCTTCTGTCGTCGATGGCCTGGGCGCAGTCGGTCGGCTTTGGTGTGCATGGTAATATGATCAATTCCAAGATAAATGCCAAGGTCAAAGAGATCGCCGGCCTCACCCCAACCTCGGGTGTCCTGCAGGTCGCGCTGGACGAGGTCTATGGCTTGGGATTGGGTGGAGGGGTTCATTTTGACATTAATTTGAGTGTTTTGACTATCCGTGTTTCTGGAGACTATATCACGCTGTCGCCGGACAAGGACAAGTTCCAGGCGTATGTGCAGCAGGTCATCCCCGGTCTCCCGGTGAAATTCGAAGACGGGGGGAAGGTGGACATGATCTCGGGAACCGCTAATGCGAAGCTCAACATCATCCCGTTGCCTGTGTTCAAACCCTATGTAACAGGCGGTGTGGGGCTCTCCAACGTGAAAGCGACGGAGGTTACCCTTACACTCGGCACCACGAAACTCGCACCGGTGTCGATTCTGAAGAAGCAGACGGTCGCAACGTACAATCTCGGAGCGGGAGCCGACATCGAACTGGGCGGGACAACCCTTTTTGTCGAACTGAAGGTGAACTGGATTGGGCTCGAAGAGGGAACCAGCACCTACGTGCCCATCGTGACGGCAGGACTCACGTTCTAGGGTTATCCTGATTCTCCGGCCTCGTGCCCGAAGGCGCCGGCGGATACTGACCTCGTGTGTGGTCGGGCGACTGCCCGGAATGCGGTGACAGCGATAGCAGCGCGTGCGGTCCGGATGTGATCACTCACAGGATATGTGAGTAGAGCGGGAGGAGGGGTGAGCGGGGGAGGAGTGATGTGTTTGACTCCGACCGGCCGCCTGCACGACACTCGTTGAGGAAGTTCAAACAGAAGGGGCTGCCCCGGAAGTCTTAGGGACAGCCCCTTTTGCATGCTGCAGCCGCCTGCCTACAGTCTGCCTGCCCGGTCAAGTCCGGGGCACATTTCCCGGACCTGACGGTTAGGCTGCTGGGTAAGGACGAGCGTTGTCACTTCAAGAAAAGCATCTTCCGGGTCTGGACGAAGTTGCCAGCCTGCAGACGGTAGACATACATACCGCTTGCGAACTGCTTTGCATCGAAGGACACCTCGTGGACCCCTGCTGCAATCTGGTCATTCACCAGCACCGACACCTCACGGCCAAGCACATCGAACACGCTCAGTCTGACCGGTGAAGCATTCGGGAGATCAAAGCGGATGGTCGTGCTCGGGTTGAAGGGATTCGGGTAGTTCTGCTCAAGCGAGAAGGCCACCGGGACTTCACCTCCCACAGGCTGCACGTCCGAAACCGGATCAGCCTTCCACGCCGTATACCGTGCCGGGAACCAGTTCAGGTCTCCAATGGGATAGCCGCCGCTCCCCGCTGAGTAGATCGGATCCGCCGTGGAATAGGCGCAGTTGAGCGTGTCACGATAGTACTCAATGCTTCTCCGGTCAAAGTCGAACTCAGGCTTCCAGTTGGTCGTTTCTTTCGTTTTGCCGGAACCCAGCGACGCCTTCGGCGTGCGGTACCACTTCATCATAGCCACCATCAGCTTCGGGATGTTCGGCAATGTCGTGGTCACCTTCTTGAACGCCGTTGTCGAGTCAGCACCGATGCGTGAATTGATGTGGTAGGTCAGCGGCGACCCCTCGGTCAACGGCGGGTTCGCCACAATCGGCCATACCGAGGCTGAATCAAAGAAGGCCTTTCCGGTAGGACTGACGACATGGTAGTTGTTCTTCACCGTCCATGCTGTGCTGTCGTTGGGAACGGATAACACCCAGGTCATGCGGGCAAAGCCGAACGCGTCTTTCTCGCCGCTATCGGTGAACTCCGCCTGCCGCACGGCATCGCTGTCTGCGCCCAGGGCAAATCCATCGTAGAACAGGTTGTTGTTCATGATGACCCGTTTCCCTGTTCTCCCGAGGGACAGCATGCCATGGTAGCTCATGCCGTTGACGCATGTGTTATGCTCAAACCGGAGATACTGGATATTCGCCGTGCTGGAGAAGTGGCGGATGATCCGGTCCTGCCAGTTAACAAACGTGTTATTCACAACGATAAACGAGTCGACAGATCCGGCACGCACGTCGATCGCCTTTCCGGCACCGAGGTTCGACCGGCCGAGGAAACCCATGTCCACAAACTTGCAGTTCGTGATCTGGAGCTTCTTGGGTGGCTGGTCTGTGCGGACATGATTGCCGTTGGTGTTTGTGAGAATGCAGCTATCCAGCGTCAGGGTCAGGCCTGCAATGTTGGTGTTGAACAGCGCTCCCTGAAGGTGATTCAGGTACGACGTGTCTTTGAGAGCGTAGTTGCCGGGTTCGAAGTACCCTGAGAGAATGATCTTTTTCATCGAGACATTGGCCCGCATGGTGATGAACTGGCCCGGAGGGTTCAATGTCGTTGCATTCGGGTACAGATAGATGATGGGGTAGCTGATGCCCGCAGTGGTATCATGGGTCTTGAAGTTGAGCGGATACCCGTTCGTGATCACCGCCTGGGACAGGTAGGTCCCTCCCCGTTGCAGGACATAGACGGCGGCCGAATCGCGCCGCGCCCCGTTCGCCAGCGTATCTCCGACGATATAGTTGTTCAGAAACGTCGAGTTCACAATGTACGGAGGCACACGAACGTCGTGCTGTCCGTACACGAGAGCGGGAAGCAGCGAGAGAACAACCAACAGTCCAACAAGCATGTGCGCTTTGCGCATGGTAGCCTCCTGTGTGATGATGTGATGGTGTCTGGTGAAGCACTGTTGTGTGGCACAACACTGTCATGTTCCGTACGCCGATCGGGATCCCGGTCGGACGGCTAGAACTCGAATCTTACCCCCAGATCTCCCGACAGACCGTACAGCTGGTTCGACGTCAATTGATCCCACAGCGCGACGCGGTTTGTGGTGAACACCTGCTCTTCCACGCTCGTGAAGTTGTTGAGATTAAAGAAGACAGAGATATTTTCTGTCATGCGCTGCCTGAGCGAGAGATCCCATCGCGAGAAATCCTGCACGACGGGGTCGCTTCTCCGGGACGCCGAGTAAGAGCGGTTGTACTCGCCCTGGAAGAACACCGACAGGCGTCCGGAGAATCCGCCGATGTCGTACCCGAGAGCAACGTTCCCGTAAAACTCCGGCTGGCCCTCCAGTTTCTGTTTCTGATCGATGATTCTGTTGGAATACTTGGGAATGTTCCCGATCCCTGGAATGAACGTATACGACGTATCGACCCTGTACGAGAGCACGTAGGTCTCCGATCGCACGATGGAGAAGTTGTAACTCAGGACGATATTCGAAAGGAACCCGGGGAGGAACCGCAGGTTGGTCTGATGTTCGAGCTCGAACCCCCACACCTTGGTGGGTTTGTCGCTGTTCACGGCGTAGTTCAGGCTCATCGGCGAATTCATCGGGAATGGCATCGCCCACGTAACACCAAGCGTATCGAGAACGGATCCTGTTCCGCGCGTGTAGTCGCACGGGATGCTGGAGACCACATGGAACATATCGTCGATCCGCCGGTAGAATGCTGACACGGTGAACAGGCCGATCTCGTTTCCGAACACCGATGTGTTGATTTCGAAATTCCACGCCTTGGCGTTGCGAAGTCCGGGGTTCCCGGTCGTTACGATGTTCCGGGGGTTGGTAATCCGCGCCACCAGCTTGTTCAGCCGCATATTGAAATCCGGCCGCGCCAGTGCGCGATAGGCAGCCAGACGCACATTCAGGAAATCCAGGGGCCGAATGGTGAGGTGGAAGTTCGGAAGCCACGTGGTTTCCGTGAAACTTGATGAGGTATCCACCAGCTTTCCCGTCGTCGGGAATCCCGAAAGCGCGGAGCTCGTGTACTTCGAGAAGTAATCGTTGTTCTCGCTCTCAACACGCACTCCGGCAATGAATGTCACCATGCTTCCTATGTTGAAGGTGTTCATCAGGTAGCCGGCGGTGATCTGTTCGACGATGTCGTAGTAGTCGCCGGCGGCTTCCGGATCATAATTGTATTCGTACGGACCGCTTACCGACCCGATCCCGTTTTTGTTCAGCTCGTACCAATCACGTAAGGCGTCTCTGTTGATCAGGGGATTCAGGCTGTACTTGTCGAAGATATTCCTCGACGTCGGCGTCGGGTCAAGGAAATTCGAGAGCAGCACGAGCTTGCCAATCATCTGGAGATTGGCGAACCGGGTCCCCGCGAAACTCTTGGGCAGAATGCTTCCATCTTCCGCTCGGTAGTTCGTCTGATAGTACCCCAGATAGTAGGGCGCCAGAAGGCTGGTCGACTCCTTGAATCTGTTGCGGTAACGGTACTTGCCTCCGGCCTTGATCTCCCCGCTGATGAGTTCACCGAGCGCGTACTTCCGGGAAACGTCGAGGAAGGCCGTCCGCTCGATGTCATGGTTCTTCTCGCTGGCATACACAGCCGTATCAAGAGATGACTTCCCGAAATTGTTGTATGCGTACGGGATGAACAGCTCCACCGGCCCTTTCCAGATGTTTTCGGGAATTGCACGCATCCCCGCAGAATCCAGGATGGGAGGCTCACTGAACTGCATGCGGTAGTTGTACGGGAAACTCGACTTCGACTGAGCGAATGAGGCCCCCCATATGATGTTCATATCGAACAGGTAGTTGTCGCCGCGCAGGGAGCTGTTGAAGGTGTTGATCTTCTGTTCCCTGTCCCAGGCCGTGTAATACACCCTCTCGCCGCCGTTAGGATAATCCCTGTTGTACGTGATGTAGTCCCTGTCCGTCTGATTGAACAGGTTGTTGATCCTGATGGAACCGCTGTCGGGGGTGTTGATGTCGAGAAGGAGCCCGGCACCGCCGCGCGTGCGCGCTTCATCTACGTACCCGAGGGTGAAATCGGTGATCTGATAGTCGGTGTAGTTGCGCAGCGATCCATCAAGACTGAGGGTGTACTGCTCATTGCTCCTGTCGCGCCGCTCGATGTTCCCGGTGACCTGCACGCCGAGGACATCGTCAAAAAACCGCTCTCCATATTTTGCCGTGAAATCATACTGCCCGAAATTGTCGGTCAGCTTGCTATACACGGATTTCGCATCGACCCTGATCTGCCTGATCGATGGGGCCTTCCGCGTCACGAGATTGATGCTCCCGGCGATGGCGTCCGCATCCTTGTCCGGCGTCAGCGCCTTGAACAGCTCGACGCCCGAGAGAGTCCCCTGTGAGAACGTGCTGAGGTCAACGCCGCGCGAGTCGGCATCGGTGGGAGGGATTCTGACACCGTCGATGGTGAACGACGTGAATTTGTCGCTCATGCCCCGGAGAATGACTTTGTTCGCTTCTCCGCCGGAACGGATGATGGAAACCCCCGGAAGCCGCCCGATGGCTTCCGCTGCGTTTGCATCAGGCAGTTCTTTGATCTTTTCTTCGGAAATGACGTTGACAATGGTATTGGAGGTGATCTGCTGGTTAATGGCCGCTTCCTGGCCGCGGATCTGCGCGGTAACGAGCACCTCCTGGCCTTCAATCACATCGGGCATCAGTCTGAGGTTGACGACCACCTCTCCATCCGCCGGGACCGCGACCGAGACCTCCCTCGTCTTCGATCCGATGTACGCGATGCGCAGGGTGCGTTCGCCCGCACCGACATTGGGAATGCGGTACTTGCCGTAGATGTCTGTCGCGGCTCCGAGTGCGGTCCCCTTCACGAGGATGTTAGCCCCGACCATCGGTTCACCGGATGTGGAATCCGTCACCGTTCCTCTGATGGTCCCCTGGGCAAGAAGCAACGAAGGAGTGGCGACAAGAATGGCCAGAAGAGTACACAGAGTCTTCATAACGCTGCTCCTTTGCGCGTGACTTCCGGGATTCATGCTACTGCGTGCGCCTTTCACGGATACTCAGATTTTCGCATCGCTCCGGATGGGTGCAGAATTCGGGCGAATTCTCACGGGTGGGTCTCTCGGCAACCCTGGAGGTTTTCTGTTCTGGGCGCACCCGGTCGGGGCGCAGGATTGCCTTGGCAGACCACCGGCAAGAGCCGAAGGAAAGTTAACGATTAACTCATCGTTAACTTTGACGTTTAAGTATACACAATTAGATTTCTCGTGTCAAGAGAAAAAGTCGCGGGGATGGTAAAAAACAGGATACGGGGGTGGGACCCCCCGTTTCCGACTAGGCTGGTTCCTCTACCGCCTCGATCGTCTTCTTCGACATGCGCTTGCGGACATCGGCGTTCAGATACCGCTTCCTCAACCGGATACTTTGCGGAGTCACCTCCACAAGTTCATCGTCGCCGATCCATTCAATGGCCTGCTCCAATGTCAGAAGCCGGGGAGGCTCCAGACGGATGGCCTCATCGGATCCCGATGCACGCATGTTCGTCAACTGCTTGGTCTTGCACACATTCACGGTCATATCGTGCTCCCGGGAATTCTCACCCACCACCATTCCCTCGTAGACCTTCGTCCCGGGCTCGATGAAGAACACCGAACGCTCCTGCAGCTTCCACATGCCGTATGCCACGGCCTCACCCGCCTCCATCGCTATGATCGCCCCCTTAGTCCGCTGCGCGATGTCTCCTTTGTACGGATCATACCCGTGGAAATTGTGATGGAGAATTCCCGTCCCCTTCGTCTGCGTCAGGAACTCCCCGCGGAATCCGATCAGACCGCGCGCCGGAACAATGAACTCCAGCCGGGTGTTGCCGTTCGACGCAAGCATGTGCTTCATCTCGCCCCGCCGCCGGCCGAGGTTCTCAATGACCACGCCCACAAATTCATCCGGAACATCGGTGATCACATGCTCCATCGGCTCGGACAGGACACCGGCGATCTGCTTGTAGATGACCTCCGGCCGCGACACCTGAAGCTCATACCCCTCACGACGCATGGTCTCGATCAGGATGGCCAGGTGCAGCTCTCCTCTTCCGCTCACCTTGAACGTATCAGGAGAATCCGTGAGCTCGATGCGAAGGCTGACATTCGACCGCAGCTCTCTGGCCAGGCGGTCGCTCAGGTGACGCGTGGTGACATACTTTCCATCACGACCTGCAAACGGACTGTTGTTCACCATGAAGTTCATGGACAGCGTCGGCTCTTCGATGGCCACAAAGGGCAACGGCGTGGGATCAGCGGCATCGGCAATCGTCTCGCCGATATCGACATCCTCCATGCCGGCAATCGCGATGATGTCCCCGGCACCCGCCTCCCCCACCTCAATCCGCTTCAGCCCGTCAAAGGTGTAGATCTTCGTGACACGGGCATCCTCCACCACACGATCCCGGTGGATGATGTTCATAGGCGATCCGAGCCTGATCGTTCCCCTGTGTATGCGCCCTATGCCCAACCGGCCCAGATAATCATTATAGTCGATCGTGGTGACCAGCATCTGAAACGGTTCCGTCGTGTTTCCGGGAGGGGGCGGCACATGCTGCACAATGGCATCCAGAAGCGGTTCAAGCGACGTGCTTTCCTGATCCATCTCGTTCTTCGCAATACCCTGTTTCGCGATGCAATATACCGTCGGGAAGTCCAGCTGCGTGTCGTTGGCGCCGAGGGAAAGGAACAGGTCGAAGACCAGATCCAGCACCTCGTGCGCCCGGGCGTCTTTTCTGTCAATCTTGTTGATGACCACAATCGGCTTGAGATTCAGATCGAGCGACTTCTTCAGGACGAACTTCGTCCCCGGCAACGGTCCCTCAGCCGCATCCACGAGCAGCAGCACGCCGTCCACCATGGTCAGCGTTCGCTCGACCTCGCCTCCGAAGTCCGCATGGCCAGGCGTATCAACGATATTGATCTTGATACCCTTGTAGTGGATGGACGTGTTCTTGGCGAGGATGGTGATCCCGCGCTCCCGTTCCAGATCGTTTGAATCCATCACACGGGTCACCAGCTGCTGGTTCGACCGGAAGGTCCCTGTCTGTCTGAGCATGTGATCCACGAGCGTTGTCTTCCCGTGGTCCACATGTGCGATAATGGCAATATTGCGGATGTCGTCTCTGAGTTCCATGGTCGCTGTGGCCTCGTGGTCTTAGTAGTTGGACCAGCCGGAACCGCCGGTGTTCGAAGAGAACGAATCCAGTTTCTTTGGAGGAGATTTTTTCCGTACTGCGAGCATGGGAGCCCGTTTCTTCTTCTTCCCATAGGGCTTCTGCCATCCGGAGGCTGCAGATTTCTTGTGCCGTCCGCCGTTCGACGGGGATGTACCGTGCCGTGACACGCCGGATTGTCCATGCACACCCGACTGCGGGCGCGAACCCGCACGTGCGCCCGATGTGCGGCTCGCCTGGGCACCGTATTGCGCCATCGAAAGAGGCTGTGTATAAGGGCCTTTCTGCGCAGGTGTTCCCTGATGGCGGCCTGGTCCAGTCTGGGTGCGTGCGCCCCGCTCACTACGCGGCGCGGCGTGTCCGTGTGAAGGGGAATGCCGTTGCGAATTCGCTTGTGGGTTCACTCCGGACTGCGGCTGCGATGAGGCTTTTCCATATGACCCGGAGGAAAGGTTGGATGCGGGTTGCTTGTGAGTTCCGGTGTTCGCAGGCGACGAGGCCCGGTGGTGCGATCCTGACGGCTGACCCGACGCGTTCCGGACGACGAATCCTTTGTGTTCATGCGCTGCGGAATGTGCATGCGCACCCGGCTGGACCGCCGGCGGAACAAACCCAGGATAGCTCTTTACCTGCACGTGCTTTCCCGTGTGCCGTTCAATCCTCTGGAGGAACTGCTGGTCCTCACGGGCCACGAATGTAACCGCATCACCGCCGGCTCCGGCTCTGCCGGTTCTCCCGATACGGTGGATGTAGTCTTCGGCCTGATGAGGGATATCGTAGTTGACAACGTGCGAAATGCCGTCCACGTCGAGTCCCCGGGCCGCAATATCCGTGGCCACGAGCACCCTGATGGCACCACTTTTGAAGCCTTCCAGCGCGCGATCACGCTGGCCTTGCGTGCGGTTGGAATGGATCGCCGTGGTGGGAATGCCCTTCTGATCCAGGCGCCGCGCGATCTTGTCGGCGCCATGCTTGGTGCGCGCAAAGACGAGCACGCTTTCCATCCGCTCGCTTTCGAGCGCATGGAGCAGCAGAGCGGTTTTGGCCTCCTGTCCGACAGTATAGAAATGCTGTTCGATGGCTTCCACAGGATTGCGTCGCTCCCCGACTTCGATTGTTTCGGGATTGCGAAGGACCTCTGCCGCAAGCGTCGCGATCTCGTCCGGCATCGTGGCCGAGAAGAGCATCGTCTGCCTGGTGGCAGGCAGCGCCGCAATGATTGTGCGGACGTCGCGTATGAATCCCATATCCAGCATACGATCGGCTTCATCCAGCACGAACACCTGAATCGCACTGAGATCGATGGAGCGCCGCTGGAGGTGGTCCAGCAGGCGGCCCGGGGTGGCAATCACCACGTCGACGCCCCGGCGGATCAGTGTGAGCTGTTTCTGCATATCCACTCCGCCGTACACAGCGATTGCATGGAGCTCGACGTACCGTCCGTACGCTTCCACCGCGGCATGGATCTGCTGCGCGAGTTCACGGGTGGGTGTCAGCACGAGCGCCCTCGGGCTTCGCTTGCGCTCTGTCTTTGCCTGACCCTGCGACAGCGTGTGCAGGAGCGGGAGCACAAAGGCAGCAGTCTTCCCGGTGCCAGTCTGGGCCAGGCCGATAATGTCGCGCCCTTCCAGAGCCGGGCGGATGGCGAGTGATTGAATTGGTGTCGGCACCGTGTATCCGGCTGCCTCAACACCCTGCATGACTGAGTCGGAGAGACCCAAACGGGAAAAACCCATGTGTGTTACCTGAAGTGTGAACGATGGTCCCTGCAATCCAGGTTCGCAACTCTCTTCGCGAAGTTCTGTTGGCGTCGTGCCAATGGGAGTACACTGTTCTAGGAAACGATACCCGGTGGGAATCAGCGGATAGCGATCACAAACATCCGTCCCGTCAAAACCCTGCGCATTGATCCCGGAGAGCGAAACTCTCACGTCCGCTTCCGATACGAGGACCGGTTACGGAATGTCGCTGGTTTGCAGTGGTAAAAAGTATACGCTTTTTTAACATCATTTCCTAATGCTTTGTTTCCTCCCAACTTTTTCCTATTCTCTCTGTGTCCTAGTGCACCTCTCAGACACGCAACACTCTTCGGAAACCCTCAAATGCATACCCGTATGTGCTACGTCCCCCAGAAGAATGCGACCCGGCCATTTTTTGACGGCCTTGCGCTGATCCTTGCACTCACACTCCTTGTGACATCGCCCGCCGCGGCCCGGCAGGCTTCTCCCGCACCGATCTCGTCGGAAGTGCGCATGCACAACGATCGCCCGACACTCTTCATCAACGCCGTCCCGGAAAGTCCGGTCATCTACGCGCTGACAGACACCCCCGGCGGGCGCTGGTCCTGGGAAGAACTGCCACAACACAACATCAGCCAGTTCTGCACGCAGGGCATCCGGCTCTTCCAGGTGGATCTCTGGTTTGACCACTGCTGGCGGCCGGACGGGACCATCGACATCACGATGGCCCGGAAACAGATCGCGGGAATCCTGCAGATCTGTCCGCGCGCTGCCGTGTTCTTCAGGTTCCATGTCACTGCACCGAAATGGTGGCTGCATGCGCACCCGGAGGAATGGGTCCGGTACGCTGACGCCGAACCGCGGGAGGAAAGCAGCGAGGGCTTCCCGCGTATTCTCGAGGAAGACAACGGCCCGGCTCAACGCGTCAGCATGGCCTCCCTTCCCTGGAAGAAAGAGGCAACAGCAAAACTCCGGGAGTTCCTCCTGGCCCTGGTGAAGACTCCGGAGGGAAACGCGCTGGCCGGCGTCCAGGTGGCCAACGGCGTCTACGGGGAATGGCACAACTGGGGATTCTATCACAACGAGCCGGATGTGAGCCAGCCCATGGAACGGGAGTTCCGCTCATGGCTGAAACGCGCCTACGGCACTGACAAGGCCCTCCGGAATGCATGGAATGAAGCTCACGCGCGTATCGACGCGGCTACTGTCCCGGGCATGAAAGACCGCGAGACCACAGCCGGCATTTTCCGAAAGCCGGATCGCGAGCAGCGGACGATCGACTACTATACCTGCGTTCACGAGCTGGTCGCAGAGAACATTCTGCATTTTGCGCGCACGGTCAAGGAAACCTGGCCGAGACCTCTGGTCACCGGCACCTTCTACGGATACTACTTCTCAGTGTTCGGCCGCCAGGCAGCAGGCGGGCACCTTGAGCTCCAACGCCTTCTGCAATCCCCCTTCATCGACTATCTCTCCGGTCCACAGGCTTACGAACCGGAAGCGCTCAAGCTCGGGGACCCGTACCGCTCGAGAAGCCTCACTGCCTCCATTCGCCTGCACGGAAAGCTCTGGCTCGATGAGATGGACGCCGAGCCCACCATCCCCAATGTGCGTGCAGGGAACTATGACCAGATTCTCGGGAACGGCATCGCCGCTGTCCGGCGGAATGTGCTGTTCTCCGCGACGCGCGGTGTCGGACTCTGGTACTACGATTTTGGAGTGGCCGGTGTCGACCTTGACGGATTCCGGTACAACGCACGCGGAAGCAGGGGCGCATGGGATCATTCCGCAATCCTGGAAGAGATTCGCAGGATGAAGATCCTGGTGGATGAGCGACTCTCCATCCCCTATCACAGCGAAGCTGATGTCCTGTTCGTGTACGATACGAAGAGCTTCTATTATACGGCAAGCCTTCGTGGGACAGATCCTTTCAGCAACGTGATGATCGACTACAACACCCTTGCAGCATTCAGAAGTGGGGTCGTGTTCGATCCGGTTCACCTGGAAGATCTGACGCGTATTGACCTGTCTCCGTACAGGGTCATCGTATTCGGGAATGTGTACCTTCTTTCAGAACGGCAACGGCGTTTCATTCGCGACAGTGTTGCCGCCGGAGGACGGACCCTTGTCTGGTACTACGCGCCCGGCTACCTGACGGGGAAAGCGCTCTCTGCGGAATCCATTTCCGCTCTGACGGGTATCCAGGTTGCCCCCGTATCATTGTCGAAGCCCCCGGAGGTCCGCGTCGCTTTCCCGGCTGACAGCGCTTTCACTTACGTTACTGGGAAGCACGCCGTTGTCCCGCTGTTTGCGGTGAACGACCCCGATGCAGCGGTGTTCGGACGGTACACGGAAACGGGAGAAGCTGCGGTGGTGCAGAAAGTGTTCAGAAACCACCGCGCCTGGTACGTCGCGGTCCCACAGACAGAACCCGGCCTCCTGCGACGCATCCTCCATCAGACCGGTGCACATGTCTATTCCCGACAGGGAGATATTGTGTACGGGGGTGGAGGACTCCTTGTTGTCCATATGAAGGAGGGGAGTGCACATGATATCGTGCTGCGGTCGGGCAAACGGCTGACATTCACCCTTCCCCCTGGATCGCATACGTTGGTCCTCGATCCGGGAACCGGAGAGCCTCTTCTGCCGGTGCCGACTTCAAAGTGAAGGATTGCACACACCCGGCCAGGCGGGTCCAGGGAACACTGTGGTGCATCCCGGTGGCAAAGGCCATGTTGACTTTGTAGGGGGAGTTGGGTATGGTACGCAGGATTCTGGTGCCACAGATGACCGGATAAACATGAACACGCTGTTGCTTGAAAACATCCATCCCCGCGCCCATGAGGCGTTCCAGAAGGCGGGGGGCCTGCTCCGGACCGAACACGGGAGCCTTGCTGAGAATGACCTTATTGACGCACTGAAGGGTGTTGCGCTCCTCGGCATTCGTTCCCGCACACACATCAGCCGCCGCGTACTGGCCAATGCACCCGACCTGCTCGCCATCGGCGCGTACTGCATCGGCACAAACCAGATTGACCTCGAGGCGGCGGCGTTGAATGGTGTTGCAGTCTTCAACGCGCCATACAGCAATACGCGCAGCGTGGCCGAGCTCGTCATTGCCGAAATCGTCTTTCTGGTCCGTCAGGTCTATCCGAAAATCGCAAGCGCACATGAAGGCCGCTGGGCTAAGTCCACAGACCGCGCACGGGAGGTGCGCGGGAAAAAGCTGGGCATCATCGGATTTGGCAATATCGGGTCACAGGTGTCGATCCTTGCTGAAGCCATGGGAATGGATGTGTATTATTTCGACACGGCAGACAAGCTGTCCATCGGCAACGCCACGCGCACCAACTCCCTGCCCGACATTCTCAGGCTTGCCGATGTCGTGACCGTCCATGTCGACGGAAGTCCGGCCAACACCAATCTGATCGGAGCCCCGGAGCTGGCCCTGATGAAACCCGGGGCATGCCTCCTGAACCTGAGCCGGGGACACGTGGTGGACATCGATGCCCTTGCTGCTGCGATCCGCTCGGGCCGCATCGCCGGGGCTGCGGTCGATGTCTTCCCTGCCGAACCACACGACGCCAGGGAGCCGTTTGTGACTCCGTTGCAGGGACTTCCGAACGTCCTGCTGACGCCGCATATCGGGGGAAGCACTGAAGAAGCCCAGGAGAACATTGCAGAATTTGTCACGGGCAAGCTGCTCGACTATGTTGCCAACGGGACAACGGCGACGAGCGTCAATTTTCCGCGGATCATTGCGCCGCGTACGGATGGAAGCCCCTCCCGCCGCCTGCTCCACATCCACCGCAACGTCCCCGGAGTCCTTTCGCAGATCAACGGTATTTTCGGGAAGAACAACGTGAACGTCCTCACGCAGTTTCTCCGCACCAACGAGCTCATCGGATATGTTCTCGCGGATGTCGATGCACACTACCAGGATGCGCTGTTCGACGATCTCGTCAATGTCGAGCACACCATTCGGGTGCGCATTGTGTGACGGCGGTACTGGCGCGGGCCGGTTGCAGAGAACCCTTCCCCCTCCGGCACTTCACGGATCCACAGAACGCACGACTCCCTATCGGGAAATTGAAGGAGGGGCCACGGATTCGCGGATGATGAGGCGTGGCTCCAGAAGAACGTGCCGTAGTTCGGAAGCGGGGTCGCGGAGGCGGCGCAGAAGGAGTTTCACGCCCATCTCACCCATCTGCTCTATGGGTTGCTCGACTGCGGTAAGGGGCGGTGAGAGGTGGGGGGCGAACCCGGGATCGTCGAATGTGATCAGCGCAACATCCCGGGGAATCATCAGATGCTCCTCGCGGAGTGCATCCATCACGCCGAGGGCGATGAGATAGCCCGCAGCAAAGATTGCGGTCGGCGGCTCCGGCAGTTGCAGGAGGCGTTTGGCTGTCAGGAATCCGTTGAGCGTTCCGAAATCATCTCCGGCAACATACTCCTCACGCACGTCGATCCCCGCGTCAGCAAGCGCCTGCCGGAATCCTCTCACACGGCCGGTGTTGGCATACGTTCCCGGCAATCCCTGGAGCATGGCCACCCGCCGGTGCCCGTTTTGAAGAAGATGCTGCGTCGCTGCATACGCCCCCTTGACATTGTCCACACACACCGAGTCGGCGGAAAGATCGTCATACAGGCGATCCAGGAAGACAAACGGCACCGCTGTGCCGAGGAACCGGGTCAGATGGGCGCGTTCGAGACCGACGGGAGCGATGAGCAATCCATCGACCCGGTTTTCAAGAAGGGTGTTCAGAGACTCTTCTTCGAGATGGGTGTTCTCGTCGGAGTCACAGACGATAATGCTGTAGCCTGACTTCCGCGCTTCTTTGGAGATACTCTTGGTCATCGTCGCGAAGAAGGGGTTCGCCAGGTCGGCAACGATGATACCGATCTGGTGGGTGCGATTCAGCCGGAGTCCGCGCGCGACTTTGTTTGGCGTGTAGCCGAGGGCATGGGCCACCCGCCGGATCTTCTCTTTTGTCTCTTCCCTGATTTTGTAGCGGTTGGAA
>JAGDMK010000386.1 GCA_017860635.1 Bacteroidota bacterium | reverse complement strand
TCACAATTGCTTCCGCAGAGGAACACTCGCGGGAGGCTTCGGCGAACTGCGGATCGATAGCAGCAAGCGTATGCAGCTGGTTCCGGGCCATGACCAGCAGATCATGGGCAGAACGTTCGCCCTCATACAGCATGCCGTAGAGCTCACTTGTGGCACTGTAGAGGCGTTCGCTGTTCTCAAGAATGCGGAGATCCGTTTCAAGCCGCTCTTCCTCCCCCGCCTGGGGAGCAACGGCATCAATTTCCTGGGCCTGAAAGAGCGAAAAGTCCCTCCGCTCCCGCAGCTGCTGCTCTTTTGCCCTGAGGCCTGCATATTCCTGTGAGGCAGTCTTCAATCGCTGGTACCGGGTGCGGTACTCCTGTACCATACCATCCAACCCGCCGAAATCATCCAGCATGCCGCAATGGGTTTCCACACGGAGAAGGGACTGGTGTTCGTGCTGGCCGTGCAGGTCCACCAGCAGCTCGCCCGCTTGTTTGAGCAGGGCGAGGGTAACGGGGGAATCATTGAGGAAACAGCGGCTCTGGCCTTTGGCGGACACCTCGCGGCGGGCAATCAGCTCGTCTGCCGTATCCAGAGTATTGGCGCGCAGGAGATCATTGACTTTTGCGTTTCCCGTGCAGTCGAAGACTGCTTCGACCACAGCCTTCTCGGCTCCGGTCCGTACGGCCTCCACACTCGCCCGTTCGCCCAGCACGAGACTGAGGGCATCGATGATGATCGACTTGCCTGCGCCGCCGGTTTCACCGGTGATGATCACGAGACCGCTGGAGAAAGGTACGCTCAGCTCTTCGATGAGGGCGTAGTTCTTGATCAGCAGCGACTTGAGCATGCGCGCAATCTACCCATCTTTTGTGAAAGATTCAATGTAACCTTCACTGGACCGCCCCATGCTGCAGTGTTTTCCCAGGTTTGACCCTGGTGGCAAGGCTGTCGTGCAGGTCTCATCAGACGAGGTCATGCCGGTACCTGCAGCCGACCCCTGCACAATGTCTGTTACACACGTTCAGGGTGCTGTTCCGATGTCGCGGGGCATGCAGAGCGACAGCACTGCCGTCAGGCCGGCTCCTCGTCCGAGCTTTCGGCTGAGGCGGATGTGCAGAAGTGCAGATCACCGACGTCTGGCAGGACGCCGTGGTAGTATGCAAACCGGAGAAACTCCTGGAAGCCGTCCAGATCCCGGTCTGTCAGTGTGTAGGAAAACGCGTGAAGGTAGTCGGCGAGCAGAGTCTGGCTGAGCGAAGGGAATCGTCCGGCAGAGACTTCGGCGGCAAGGGTGTCAAGTGTGGAGAGTCCTTTCCCCGCGCTCCTCTGCAGGAACTCCACCTGTTCGGAGGAAAGCAGACCATGCCGTGCGCACCAGACGCCATGGACATACGGAAGCGAGGTCATGTCAACCCATGCTTCCACGAGATCGATGCGGTTGGGATAGCGGTCTACTTCACGCAGCGAGGCATCACCTGTGAGGACTACCGCATCTGCAGTCTGCAGCAGCTGCTCGACCGGTCCAGAGGCGGGAGCGAACGTTGGTTCAAGATTGTATTCTTCGGCAAGAACGATTTTCGCCAGAACGATTTCTGCCGTGGATGAAGGATCGACGGCGACCGTCGAGACCGTGTGCAGATGTTCTTCACGGAAGATAAGAGAGATGCTCCCCGTCCCCTGGTCGGAAGCAACGCCGACTGCCGGAACAATGTCATAGGCGGAGCTTTCCCGCGCATAATCCAGGGGGGTCAGAAAAGCAGCGTCGAGTTTTCGTTCACGAAGCTGCAGAGCCAGACGGGCGGGTACATCAGAGTGTTGCACAAAGAGATCCCGCTCCGCGAGATGTGCGATGAGCGGAAGGCCGGAAAAGTCCCGGGGAACGCCGAGACGGCGAGGGGGAGTCATAGCGCAGGGATGTTTCCCGGTTCCGGCGGCAGCGCACACGCAGGGGGAAGTCTGTGGCTCTCCCCCTGTTGTCCTTTATGCGGATCAGGCATTCGTCTTCTGCCGGATGGCCTTGCTGGCCAGCTCGCGCAGATAATACAGCTTGGCGCGGCGCACGGAGCCTTCCTTTACCCGGTCGATTTTTGCGATCCGGGGGGAATGCAAAGGAAAGATCCTTTCGACGCCGACGCCGTCGGAGACCTTGCGGACCGTGAATGTTGCGTTCATGCCGTCTCCGCGGCGGCCGATGACCACACCCTGGAACTGCTGGATGCGTTCCTTGTCGCCTTCGATAACGCGCACATGCACGTTCACGGTGTCCCCCGGGGAGAAATCGGGGATCCCGGTCTTGAGCTGCGTTGCTTCAACAAGCTTGATCTTCTCCATCATCGTCTCCTAACGAAAGAATGTGTCAGTGTTCGTTTATCATATCCGTCCGGCGTTGCCGGGTTCGTTCTTCACGCTGCTCCTGCCGCCAGCGTTCTATCACTTCATGATTTCCTGAGAGAAGGACCTCGGGTACGCGCATTTCCCGGAACTCCGCTGGCCGCGTGTACTGAGGGGCGTCCAGAAGTCCATCCTGAAATGAATCATTCAGGAGCGACGTACCATCATGCAACACGCCGGGCAGCAACCGCACGAGGGCATCGATGAGCACCAGGGCAGGAAGCTCTCCTCCGGTGAGCACATAGTCACCGATTGAAATCTCCCGCGTGATCAGCCGCTCACGAATGCGCTCATCAATCCCCTTGTAGTGGCCGCATAACAGCACAAGGTTTGCCGACAGCGAAAGCGCATTTGCCAGAGGCTGTGTCAGCCGTTCTCCGTCGGCCGTCAGATAGATAAAGCGCATTTGCCAGAGGCTGTGTCAGTCGTTCTCCGTCGGCCGTCAGATAGATCACCGCATCGTAGGTCCGCTCACTCTGCAGCCGCTCGATGCAGGCAAAGACCGGTTCCGGTTTCAGCACCATTCCCGCTCCGCCTCCGAACGGGGTATCGTCAATGGTGCGATGACGGTCAGCCGTGTAGTCCCGCAGGTCATGGACAATGACCTGCACATATCCCATGTCCTGTGCCCGCTTCAGCATGCTTTCACCGAGCGGGCTCTCCACAAGCTTTGGAAAACCAGTGATCAGGTCGATCCGCATCACCCGCGCATTCCCTCGATAAGCCTCACGGTCATGGTCCGCGC
>JAGDMK010000210.1 GCA_017860635.1 Bacteroidota bacterium | reverse complement strand
AGTGAGGAGAGGGATTCAGTGTACGTCACGGTAGACAGAGATACGGTCACTGTCTGGGATATCGGCGCGCGTTTGAACTGTGCGTCGTTATATGTGATGGAAACGCGCCTTTCCCATGACACGCTCTATGTAGAGCAGACGGATACTGTCCGGAACAAAGCACGGTGCATCTGCACGTTCGATTTCTGCGCGCGCGTCACCGGGCTCGCTTCAGGTTCGTATCAGGCAGTGGTGTGTCGGGTTCTTTGGAAGAAGTACAGTTACCCCGTCGATACAGTCCTGAGGGTTGGCTCCGTGCCTTTTGTGGTGTCAGCGGGAACACCCCGCATGCTCACGCTGCTCCCGTTCCAGAGCGGCTGTACCGATATGGCGGGAGAGACCACCATTGAACCCCCTCCACCCTCCGGCTTTCAACTCGGGCAGAATTTTCCGAATCCCTTCAATCCGGGGACGTCCATCCGGTTCGATATCCAGAAAACTGCACATGTCCGGTTGGCAGTCTACGATCTGCTCGGAAGAGAGCTGGATGTCCTCGTGGATGAGGATCGGACTCCCGGCAGGTACGATGCGCACTTCTCAGGAAAATCCCTGGCTTCCGGAGTGTATGTCTATCGGCTGTCCGCCGGATCACACTCGGCAACACGTATGATGCAGCTGATCCGGTAGACTGTGTATCGTTGCTTCGTTTGGATTTTTGCCGATGGAGAATCGCGCGATGGTGTGTCGGAATACTTCGTCACAGATACTGCAAACGGGCATGAGAGCGAGATCAACGAGGAGATCATGAAGACAGGGATGGCGATTCTTCTGTGCGTGCTGGGCCTTAGCGCATTGGTGGGTTGCAGAGACGAGGGAACGGGGATAGACGAACGTTGGCTGGTTGTCCCCGCTGGGGCCTACGCCTACTCAGCGTTTGACGGTGATGGTCGCGCCATCGTCAAGGGATGGCTCACCATGGAGTTCTCTGACACAGGAACAGTGAGCGGCAGATGGCATTTCGATGCCCTCAGCGATCGGCAAGACATCGGCCATCAGGCAGGAGACGGCCAACTCAGGGGTGCGTTGGTCGATACGATCCTTTACGTTGATCTGAATCCAGGGTGGATCGACAATAATGTGATTCTGTACGGAACGATGGATGATGGTACCTACCGGGGCAGGTGGGATTGGGTGACGTTTGCGGGTGTGACAAGTCATGGGAAATTCGAGGCAGTGAGGCGATGAATGTGGATCTCCGCCTGAGGATGTGCTGTGTGGTCCGGGACGGCGTGAAGTGACTCACGGGGGGACATGCGGGCCGCCGGCAGAACAGGAAATCATAAGGAGTCCAGAATATGCAGCGGCACTTGAGAGACATGGCATTCCTGGTTGGCATCGTGCTGGCTATTGGAGGCTGCGATCCGGGGGAGGCTCCTCTTTTCGGAAGCAATCCGGCGGACATTCCTGATCCGGATCCACAGTTCATCAAGATCTTTCACCAGTACAGCTTCAGGGATACGCTCGACACGTTCCACGGAAGACTGACCAAGGATCTCATTCTTGATGGCACCGTCACCATATGGTTCTGGCTGACGACAGCCGAGCAGGAATCGTTGCAGGTTGAATTGGAGCGTGAGCAATTCTTTGCTATGCCTGACACTCTCTTCCCGATACCGGGGATGGATATCGATCCGAATCCGAGCCCGGACGTTCTGCGTGTTGAGGCAGGGGGGGTGGAAAAGACCGTTGTGTGGATCTTTCCATTGGAGCCGTCACTGCCACACAACCAGTCGATCCTGAGATTGTCCGCGGCCATCCGGCGCATCGTGGAGTCAAGAAAAGAGTACAAACAATTACCCCAGCCGAGGGGAGGTTACCTATGACAAACACCTGTGGATCAGTGTGGATGCATCGGCCACGGTTGACAGATGACGGGATCTCCATGAGAACAAACGAAGAGGAAGGATTATGATGACGATTGTGCGCAACAAGTGCAGAGAAGGGATTCTCTTCCTGTTGATGATGCTGGCCGGCACCGTATCACAAGCCCAGTACTATGGAGAACGCGTCCTCCCGAAGGGCTTCGAAACCACGGATTTCTTTTTCACGCCGAGCAATGTCATCCCGTACGGCCTGGGTCAGTTTGCCGGCACGACGCCGGGCGTCCTTCGCGATCCATTGCTTGACCTCGTGCTCAATCCGGCGTACCTGCGCCTGGACAGCACACGAAGCGACGTGATGATTTATACCGACTTCCGCGCAGCGCGCGCCATCAAGGACCAACCGGATTTCATCTATCCCTGGTACAGGGTGGCCGACATGAGGGCTTCTTTGTGGGTGCCGTATCCCACGGTCTATCTGGAGAACCGCAGAGAGCTGGAGCCGGTGTTTTCCGGCGCGCTCATCGGGAGGCCGCTTGGCGAGCTTGCCCCCGGCCTCCTGGTTGGCCTGACATATCAACTCGTGATGCAGGATGAAAAATATTACAGCGTGCCTCAGGACATCTACCGCTCTGTGGTCGGCGCCGACTATGCCGGGCGCAGCTCAGCTGTGAATGAGTCGAGCATGCCGATCGTGGACAAGTACAGCGGCCAGGACAACATGCACCAGAATGGACACTTCGTGTCTCTGTTCGCGCGCCAGACGCTCCTTGAGCGCCTGGATGTCGGTGTGAAGTTGAGCAGGGTGACATTCGACCGGAACGGCTCATTCGGCTCCTCAAATCTCTGGGATTCCTACTACAGCTCATCCACCTCCACCTCTCTCTGGGCCAGCATGGAGATGCGGGATCAGGGGTATGGCCACTGGGAATTTGCCGGAGGCGCTCTTCTCCACCTGAACGACAAGACCACGCTCGGACTCTCTGCGGGACACGTCTGGGGCACGGCGACGCAGGCCATGAGCAACCTGGACACCTCGTTCTACAGTTACAAATACGACAACTCGCAAAGCTACTACGTCCGCTCGTCGAACAAACTGCAGCTCTGGCGGAACGAAGGGAGAACCACGCAGCTCGGTATCGAGCTCCGGTCACGGGTCGCACCAGCCACAACCCTCACGCTGTTCTACCGGCCCCGATGGTCCTCCGTGCAGATACAGACGTCCGGGAGCATACTGGACACCAACTACAGCTATCACACGTGGCAGAACAATTCGGAACTCGTTTCAAGCTACTCGCGGTACCGGTTCAGCGACGTCCGCGCGGGTGGAGGAGAGGAAAAGGGATACGGGGATTTCTTCCTGGGAACACTCAGCTGGGACATCGGCCAGACGGTGACCCTTTCACTGGGCGCGCAACTGGAGCTCACGTCGCGGGAGACGAAGACTGTGGAGCATGTGCAGGTCGACGGGACGTCGTCGTACTGGAACGACTACAACACGAATCCCTACGCATACGCGTACCAGGACGATGAGACGAAGGATCTTATCTGGACGTTCGAAGCAAAACGGAAGAGCTTCAGAATACCGGTGTTTGTAACATTCAAACCATCCCAGGCGACAGGAATTCTGCTAGGCATCTCGCGCGACATGACGAAGTGGGGGATCGACGACGTCACACTTGCGGCAATACGGTACCGGTACCGGAATCAGAATGGATCAGTTGAAGAGCGGCAGAATTTCGGAGAGCGCTACACACAGCCGCGGGAAGAGGTGAGCGACATCACCACCACGTTCATGGCCGGGTTCACGCTTGCACCCTCGTCCATGTTCCAGGCGCGGCTGCTTGTTGTCCCCGTGTTTGCCGAAGGGATAGACGGCCAGGAACTCGAGCAGTTCCAGTGGTGGCTTGGGCTCACCGTGACGCCGTGAGGCCAAACGGCATGACCGAAGATTTCGAATTTCCTTGATGCCCTTTCTCCGAGCAGCCTGGCGGAGGTCCGTACGAATATGAAGTCATGAGGCCTGGATTCTGCAGCAGGGTGCGAAGCGTGGCATAAGCCGCTTCGCACTCTCGTTTGTTCGGATGTCCTGCCTCCTGGGTGTCAGGGGCAGGACGACCGGGGCAGGACGACCGGGGAACGATGACCGGGGCAGGATGACCCGCGCACGATGATCCGCAAGCATTGTCTTTTCAGCCTTCCTCTTCGTATCTTCTCCTCCAGCAATTATCGTCCGATGTTTTGCCGGACCGTCGTCCCTCTGGCGTTCTGGAGTCATCATTCCAGCCGCACCGACACATCGATGAAAGGTCAATCCACATGGGGATTTCGCACGCCCACAGGTCTGGCCGCTCTGCCATGCCTGGCCGGAGAGGCAGAATCCTTCCGGCTCTGCTCCTGGGCCTTGCCGTGATGATTTCCGCCGCTTCTGCGCAACCTGCCGGCTATCCGATCACGCCCGTACAATTCACGGACGTCCGGGTGAACGATGCGTTCTGGTCGAAGCGCCTCGAGACCAACCGGACCGTCACCATCCCGCACGCACTGCATCAGTGTGAGGTCACCGGGCGCATCCGGAATTTCGAAATCGCGGACAGTGTCCTCCGGGGGGTCATCCCTGAAGGAACATTCTGCAGCAGATACGGCTTCGACGATTCGGATCTGTACAAGCTGATCGAGGGGATCGCATACGCACTCCACACGCACTATGATGCCGCACTGGATGCGCGAACCGACTCGCTGATCGCAACGATCGGGAAGGCGCAGGAGAAGGACGGCTATCTGTACACCATGCGGACGATCAAGCCGGATGCGAGCTGGGCGAAAGAGCGATGGGTAAACGACAGGACGAAAAGCAGCCATGAACTCTACAATGTAGGACACCTGTACGAAGCTGCCGTGGCTCACTTCTATGCCACGGGCAAGCGCACGCTCCTGGATATTGCTCTGAAGAGCGCCGACCTCCTTGTCCGCACATTTGGGCCTGACAAGATGCACACAGTCCCGGGTCATCAGGTGACAGAGATGGGGCTTGTGAAGCTCTTCCAGGTGACAGGGAAGAAGGAGTATCTGGACCTCGCGGATTTCTTCATCATGGAACGCGGGCGGGGCACGCCGCAGGGTGAGTCCTACAATCAGGATCATGTCCCGATCCTGGAACAGACTGAAGCCGTGGGGCATGCCGTGCGCGCCGGCTATCTCTATGCCGGTATGGCAGATGTTGCAGCGCTGAAAGGAAACACGGCGTACCTTCCGCTGCTCGACAGGCTCTGGAACGATGTGGTCTCACACAAGCTGTATCTCACCGGAGGCGTCGGGTCGGTGGGGAACATCGAAGGATACGGCCCTCCATACCTCCTCCCGAACCTGAGCGCATACTGCGAGACTTGCGCAAGCATTGCCCTCGCGTATTGGAATCACCGGATGTTCCTGCACCACGGTGATGGCAAGTACATGGACATTGTTGAACGGGTGCTGTACAATGGTTTCCTCTCCGGCGTATCCATGACCGGCGACCGGTTCTTCTATCCCAACCCTCTCGAATCCATCAACGGCACCGAGCGCTCCCCCTGGTTCACTTGCGCCTGTTGTCCCCCGAACGATATCAGGTTCCTCGCGTCTCTCCCGGGCTATGCGTATGCCACGGCAGGGGATGCGATCTACGTCAACCTGTATATGGGGAACAGCGGGACGATCAGGATGGGAAACCAGATCGTCATGATTCAGCAGGCGACCCGGTATCCATGGGACGGTGCTGTTGCCCTCACGGTCGGGGTGAACACCCCCGGAACGTTCGCGCTGAAACTACGGATCCCGGGCTGGGCCGCAGGGAAACCACTGCCGACGGATCTCTACACATACAGCGACACCGGGACAGAGCAGGTGCGCCTGAGTGTCAACGGTGTCCCATTCCCATTGCAGATCATCAACGGGTATGCCATCATCACGCGGCAATGGAAGGCGATTGACAGAGTGGAGCTGACACTTCCGATGCCCGTGCGCCGCGTTGCCGCACACCCGAAAATCCTGGACGACAGGGGAAAGGTCGCCCTGGAACGCGGTCCCATTGTGTACTGCCTGGAAGGTCCGGACCAGCCCGAGAAATGGCTCCTGGATATCGTGATTCCTGATACTGCTGCGCTGGAGACGCGATTCAATCCGGACCTGCTGGGAGGCGTGCAGACCATTTCAGGATACGGGATGGCATCCAGTAACACCCTCGATGGTCAGGTGCTCATCGGCCCGCGCAAGATGTTTCTGGCGATTCCCTACTATGCGTGGGCACACAG
>JAGDMK010000209.1 GCA_017860635.1 Bacteroidota bacterium | reverse complement strand
CGGTCTCTGGCGTACAATGCGAAAGGGAATTTCGCATGGCCGCTCCAGTCCGAGGCAGCCCAGACGATTGCAGCGTTGCTCAGGGAGGATGCATTCCCCGATGGATTCCCCGCATCTTCGTCCCGGCGTCATCTCGACGCGGATCTCCTGCGGGCGGCGGGCGCGACCGGAACCCCGGGAGTACTGCCCCTTCTCACGGAAGCCGCCAGGGGAGACGATCCTGTCCGGGTCTGCGGCGCACTTGAAGGATTAAGTACCTACGCGCGGAGCCACGGAAGTGACACCGCGATTCTCGCTTCGGTCCGTGCGGCTGCATTGCACGCCCTCGCCTCCGGAGATGTGGCGATTGTCGGAACCGCAGCAGGCCTCCTCGCCGATTCCCTGCTCCACTCGCCCGCCAATGTCCCTGCGCTCATCGATGCGCTCGGACGCCAACGGCTTCCCGATGATCTTGAAGCCATTCAGGAGATCACCTCCGCCCTCGGCACACTCGGCGATACACGCGCAGTGCTTCCCCTTCTCGAGCAACTCAAGATCCATGAGCGGAGTGTCAACCTTGCCACGGCCCGTGCCCTCACACGCCTCACGGGCACGGATTATCTCTCCCGACTTCCGGCGGAGACCGAACCGTTCTATACCGATTTCGACTTCACCTATCTCGGATCGCTCCCCGAAACACTCAAGGTGTCGATCGAAACAGCGCGGGGTGATATCCCTGCGGAGTTCTACAAAGACGCCGCTCCGTTTACGGTCATGGCTCTCGTGAAGCTCGCAACACAGCGGGGATATTACCGCGGACTCACGTTTCACCGCGTCGTTCCGAACTTTGTCACTCAGGGGGGATGCCCGCGCGGCGATGGCTGGGGCGGACCGGGATTCGAACTCAGGTCGGAGTTCTCACTGCATCGCTACGAAGAAGGGACGATCGGGATCGCCAGTGCCGGCAAGGATACGGAAGGTTCGCAATTCTTCATCACACACTCCCCGCAGCCTCACCTGGACGGCCGTTACACCATCGTGGGGAAAGTGGTCGGAGGGATGAACGTCGTCGGCGCACTCCAGCGTGACGACAGAATCTTTGACATCAAGGTGGCGGAGTTCAGGTAGATCGATCGGACACGCGGACTACAGGTCCGCGGGACTACCCTGGATGCATTCGGCTTCGCCCTTCACCACATCGCGCTGCTCCGATCCTGCAACCTCGCACTACTCTGATGCTGTCAGCGCTTTGAATCGCGGAAGCGCGCGGAGACCGCCGAGATCCCCGTCAGCACGCGCCTGCGCCTTCAATTTGGGATTCAGCCGCAGTGCATCCGCGAGCGCATCGAGAGCCTCCTCTTTCTTTCCCGCCGCCAGACGGATCACCGCAAGGTCATACAACACTTCAGGATTTTCCCGCGCCAATTGTGCCGCACGCTCCTGCGCTGCCAGCGCCTTCGCATACTTCTTCTCCATGAACAGCGTCCAGCCCTCGTTCCAGGCATAATTCACCTGAGCCAGCTGCAGCAGTCGGCCCAGCTCGACGAAGGGCTCCTGGTGATCGTCAACACGGATGTCGATGGCCCGGTCAGTATAGCCTCCGTAGCCCGCCCCCTTTTTGACAACGAGGAGAGCAGCCGATTGCTTCCCGCGTGAATCGCCGCCTTCACGGTCTCCTGCGAGAAGCGCCGCGTACATCCGTTCCGCAAGAGTGCCCTGTGTGTGCACGAATGTGCTCTCCAGCGCGGCAACGACACGCTCACCCGCAAGGATATTCCCTTGCACAGCGTAGTTCGGTCCGGAACGGCCGCCTGCCCATGCCAGACACTCGCTCCCTGTATACGTGACCGAGGCGCCGGTGGCAGAGACGATGCCGACCTGCCGTTTCTCCCGATCGGGGTCTGATGTAAGAAGTCCCTTCAGCACCGCCTGCGGTGAACCACCGTTGGCAATCCCGTCCAGGCCACGCCAGCCGAATGATGTATTTGCGAATGACTGGGTCGCCACTGCGCCCACATCCGCCCTCGCCCACGGTACGACCGAACCGACGGCAAAGAACCGTGACGCGACGGCGACACCCAGTTCGCCTGTCGCAGGATCCCGGGCGGCGATCGAAAACGTGGCGATGTTCGATCGCACATCGTTCCGCGGAGATTCCTGCATGGATGACCTGTCCAGCGTTTCCTGATCCAGGGCTTCATAGTCCAGCTCGGATCCGAACATGCTGTGAGGAATCAGAAAGACGACGAACGTCACGAGGGCTGCACCCAGCACCCAGCCCCGGGGAGTGCGGGCTTTGGCCAGGGCAATCGCAGCGACCAGCCAGGCAAGGAACGCCACCAGGGTCTTGTTGTCGGTCAGGTCATGGCCGAAGGGCCATCCCGTCCAGTATGCATCAAACGCATACTTCTGGACGACGGGGCCGAGGATGAGTCCGCCGACACCCATGACGCCGAGAGTCCAGTAGGTAAGCGTGCGGAAGCGCGGTTCAGGGGAAAAATACTCCAGGCCGGTCCGTGTGGACAGGAGCATGGCGAGGAACATAGCGATGACGTGAGGGATGAGCACAAACAGCGGAACATCTCCCTTGAAGCGTATGACAACGCCGCCCCGGGAAGGCAGTATCGCCACGTCGTTCCCGGAGCGTAGTTCGACTGCATAATCCAGCTTTCCTGCGGGAGGCTGGTGTGGCAGCGAGCCGACCAGCGCACCATCGGCGAATTCCATCGGGACGATCACCCAGTCGTCGGACGTCTTGTGGCGTTTCCATGACAGCCGGCCGGTGATCTCCGGGGATCCCGTCTGGATGCGCACCTGGTGATCGCCATCGCCGCCATGGCTCCGGTCGAGCCGGTAGTTGACGGAGACGCCATGGAGCGAGACAGAGCCGGACATCGGATACGTTGGGCCGCTGATGCGCTGGTAGATCGCAGTCGCGACGGTGATGCAGAACGCCAGAATCCAGAACACAACGGATCGTTTCACGCGCACCCCTTCCTGCAAATTGTGGTACAGTATACAAAAAAAAACCGACCCGCGCCAAAGCACGGGCCGGTTGTTTTTCGGTGCTGCTGTGTTACGGCATGATGTACGAACGCGTGAAGGTAGACGTCAGAGATCCATACCGCACAGTAATCGTCACGTAGACCAGTGTCCCTGCTGGCGGCAGGCCAGTGCCGGGCCAGTTGATGGTGACGGTATATGCGTTGGAAAGCTGCCCGCTGATCCGCTGGTAGATTTGCACGAGGGTGGCAGCGTTTGGTGCGTAGAAATAAAACCCGCCTGTGCTGTCGGCAATCTGCACCAGATCGCGTTCGGGGCCGCTGAACCCGCCTGGAGGCGTCGTATGGTACATACTGTCGAGCAGTCCGATCGTGTACACCGGGATAGCGTTCCGGCGCGAGGCCCGGAAGATCGAGTCACGCGGTACGTTGGAGTCGTTCTCACCACCGTCTGTGAAAGCAACGACGGCTCGGGCATATGCTGAAGAGGATTGGCTTGATGCATCGATCAGACCGCGGACAATGGAACTGTACAGCGCCGTGAAACCGTAATCGGACGAGAGCGTGTCAGCGGCTTTTGTGAGGAGTGCCTTGTCCGACGTGAATGCCTGCACAACCCTTATCGATGAGAGCGAACCGAACTTGATGATCTCGGCACGATCCTGTGTCCCCATCGCCGTCACGAACGTCTTGACGGCGGTCTCCATGTCCTTGATCCGCTGATACCGCTTTGCAACCGAGTCATAGGCGCCGACGAACATGCTTCCGCTATAGTCCATGGTCATGGCGGCTGCGATGTTCTTGCCCGACTGGGAAAGGGTCTGTATGATGACGGCGCCGGTGATGGAATCCACCACCGCAACCTTCGGAACCCCCCACTTCATAGTTGCGGCGACGTTTGAGGAGGTCAGACCGGTGATCGCGTTCCCATTCTGATCCGTGACGAACAGCGTTCCCTGGGCCTGTGTGCGCGAGGTGGCCGCCATGGTTCCGTTCGCATTGATCGTTGAAGCCGCACCCTCATCCGCCGGGTTGTCGTCGTCCTTCGAACATCCGCCGATGGTGAAAAGCAGGCCTAGCGTGAGGACTGCCAGAATCAGGAGTAACGTATAGCTCTTCATATGAACCGCCTCCGTAACGGTTGTGTGTGTTGTGAGATCGCGGGCACTACGCCAACGCTTTGATCGCAGTTCCTGTTGCAAGCGTAGTGCCACAAGCTCCCCACAGACTCCGCCGCGATTTTAACAGTTTCCGTCTCTTCCAAGCGGTTTTGCCAAGCACAATATTGGCCACCGTGCCAACATCAGCCAGATCTCATGCGATTCTTTGCGGTCGTGTTGCTTTGGGTCATACTTTTGCCTATTTTTTCAGCGCATGGACTTCAATTGTACGCCCGTCGCGATTCACACTCCGTTCATCCTCACTTTGCGCATCAGGAGGCGCACGCATTCATGAGCATCAGTCAACTGGCACGCACTATTGCCGAGAGCCCCACGCTTGCATTGAACGAGCAGGCGCGTCTGCTGCGTGAGCGGGGCGAAGCGGTCATCCATCTCGGCGCCGGCGAACCCAAGAACAGAGCTCCCATCAATGCGATTCTGAGTTCAGCCGCAAAACTGAATACCGGAGATATCAAGTACACCCCCACGGAAGGGATTCCCTCTCTGCGGAAGGCGATCATCCGGTATACCGAGGAGAACTACGACCGCGTTGTCGCCCCCGAGAATGTCATGGTCTCGGGAGGCGCGAAACAGGCATTGTTCAATCTCCTGTTCACGCTTGTCAATCCGCAGGAAGAGGTGATTGTCCTCGCGCCGTACTGGGTGAGCTATCCTGAGATGATCAAGATGGTGTACGGTGTGCCGGTGATCGTGACTCCGGAAGACGGCAGCTTTGTCCCCCGCATGCAGGACATCGAGCAGGCCGTGAGCTCGTATACCAAGGCCATCATCGTCAACAGTCCCAACAACCCTTCGGGCGCGATATACAGCGCGGACCTCATTGCCCGGCTTGTGGAGTTTTGCGAGCGGAAGGGCATCTACCTGATCATGGATGACATCTACCACAAGCTCGTGTTCGAAGGAAAGCGTCCGGCCTCAGCGTACACATTCACCGACAAGGATATCGAGAACACCAGGGTCATTTCGATCAACGGAATTTCCAAACTGTACGGCATGACGGGATTCCGAATCGGATGGGTCATCGCACCGAGAAAGATCGTGCAAGTGATGACCAACGTGCAAGCGCAGACGACCTCCTGCACCTCCGTCATCCTGCAGGCAGCGGCCGAGGGCGCGCTCACAGGGTTGCAGAGCGTCGTGGACACGCTGCGCATGACGCTGGAGAACAACCGGAATGTCATGGTGCAGGAACTGCGTGCCTTCAACGGTGTGCGTATCATCCCGCCCGACGGAACGTATTACTGCCTTCCGGATTTCCGTGCATACAACACAAGCTCTGTCGAGCTGTCACGATTTCTGCTGAAGAAAGCACTCGTTGTGACCGTCCCCGGGAAGGAATTCGGGATGGAAGGGCACCTCCGCCTGAGCTATGCCACCACAGTCAAGGACATCAAGCAGGGCATTGAACGCATCAAGTGGGCACTGGACCCTGACGCTCCCAACGAGATCTACATCGGCGAACGCAAACTGACACGGGACTGGCTATGAACAACCTCCTCGACATCAAGACCCCGGCTCAGGGGGAAGCACAATCGGTCAAGAGTGATTTTGGTCTGGACAGCCACGGTCTCACCAACCTCCGCATGGCATACTGGAATCTCCCGACGGAGGCGTTGTACGAGGAAATCACGTTCCGCCGTGAGGCGCGCATCTCCCGGAACGGCCCCATAATCGTGAACACCGGCAAACACACAGCCCGCTCGGCCAACGACAAGTTCGTCGTCAAGGAGCACTCCACCGAAGACCACATCTGGTGGGGCGAGTACAACAGGCCGTTCCATCCTGAGAAGTTCAACGACCTCTACAACCGGCTGCAGGGTTTTCTGCAGGGGCGGGATCTGTTTGTGCAGGACTGCTATGCCGGCGCAGACCCCGCATATCGCATGCCCATCCGGATTATCACCGAGTACGCATGGCACAGTCACTTCGCGCGCAACATGTTCATCATGCCCGCCACCAACGAGGAACGCAGGCGGCATGTCCCCGA
>JAGDMK010000208.1 GCA_017860635.1 Bacteroidota bacterium | reverse complement strand
CACTGGCCCGGGAATGTCCGGGAATTGCGGAATGTGGTGGAAAGCACGCTGGTTCTCGAGAACGGGCGCTATCTGCAGCCGCAGGACGTGCAGAAATACTTGAAGGAATACCACCCTGCCGAAGAAGCCAGGAACCTCCCTGTCCCGGTGGGACGGAGTGTTGAACAGGCGGAGCGCGAGCTGATTCTGCGCGCCCTGCTGGACATCAAGGGAAGTGTGCTCGAACTGAAGAGCGTTGTGCTGGAGCGTCTGCAGCCGCAGGACGGAATGCGGCAGGCGGGGGGAGATCCGGAGGCGACGCAGCAGGCAGTTGAGCCCGCCAATCTCTCGCTGGAGGCGATGGAACGGCGGATGATTGCGGAAGCGCTGGATCGGTACAAGGGCAACCGGCGGGTTGCGGCACGTGCGCTTCATATCAGCGAGCGGACGTTGTACAGGAAGATCAAAGAATACGGCCTCGAGGCAAAGGACTGACGATGAGAGGCCGGGAGAAACGCGGTTCATGCGCGCGGCAGATGGGTCCGGGCGGTCTGCTCAAAACAGGACACCTCTTCCTTCTCCCCCTTCTGACACTGAGTCTCCTGGGGCTCTCGGCCGGCGGTTGCGGCGTGTACTCATTCACCGGTGCATCGGTGCCGGCTCATCTGAAGACTGTGGCCATTCCGCTGGTCGACGATCAGTCCGGGTTCGGTGAACCCAACCTTCGGGAGAACGTGACGCGGGCCGTGACCGACCAGTTCATCAGCGACAACAGTCTGCAGGTGGCTGACCGGAGTTCCGCGGATGCGCTCCTCGTCGGTGCCATTACAACAGTGACCGATGCCCCGTCAGTCGTCGAACAGGGCGAGCAGGTAAGCAAGCGCCGCATTACGATGTCTGTCAGGTTCACGTTTCAGGATATGAAACTCAGGCGCAAAGTCTGGGAAAAGAGTTTCTCCAACTGGGGTGATTACGACTCCGGCGGCGGGCTTTCGCAGCGGCAGGCCGGACTCGAGGAGGCCATCCGGAAGATTAGCGAAGATGTGTTGCTTGAGACTGTATCAGGCTGGTAATTGACACCACGTTCCACTCACAATTGAAGGTTTGCACCACAAAACACTTGCTATGGAAGAGATCATCCTCTTTACCTACATCGCCGCCCTCACGATCCTTTTGATATTCGGGTCGCACGGCTTCATTATGATTTACTACTATTTGAAGTTCCGCACCCGCAAACGGCCCTCCGTGAAGAGTCTGGAATTCTATCCGGTCGTCACGGTGCAACTCCCGGTGTTCAATGAGGTCTATGTCGTCGGACGCCTCATCGATGCCGCGTGCGCGATGATCTATCCGAAAGACAAGCTCGAGATACAGGTGCTTGACGATTCCACAGATGAGACTGTGGATGTGGTGGCCCAGCATGTGGAGCGGTACAGGAAGCTGGGATTTGACATCAAACAGGTGCGCCGCTCAAACCGGCAAGGGTACAAAGCGGGTGCCCTCAAGGAAGGGCTCAGCGCAGCTCGAGGGGAATACGTGGCCATCTTTGATGCCGACTTCGTGCCGCGCCAGGATTTTCTCCTGAAGACCCTGCCGCACCTTGCTTCCGACCCGCGGGTTGGAATGGTGCAGACCCGCTGGGAACACATCAACTCCGACTATTCCCTGCTCACCCGTACCCAGGCCATGGCTCTTGACGGTCATTTTGTGATTGAACAATCCGTCCGGAACAAGGTAGGATTCTTCATCAACTTCAACGGGACTGCAGGCATCTGGAAGAAAGCATGCATTCTGGATGCAGGCAACTGGCAGACGGACACGCTTACGGAAGACCTGGACCTCAGCTACCGGGCCCAGCTCCGCGGGTGGAAGTTCACCTATCTGAACGACGTCACCTCGCCGGCAGAGTTGCCGTCTGAGATCAACGCGCTGAAGTCGCAGCAGTTCCGCTGGACAAAGGGAGCGATTGAAACTGCCCGGAAGATCAAGCATGCCGGGGCGCACGACGCCTATTTCACATTCATGTCGGTGTTTGTCTTTGCCTTTATCGGGTCATTCCTTTTCTATCTCTTTTCGCAGAAGGATGTGTATGCGGACTGGCGGAAGCGGATCTTTCTGTTCCCTGTCTTCATGGCGGGGAGCATGGGACTTGCCGTGAACAACAGCCGCGCGGTTCTCGAAGGCCTGTTCAAGCGGAAAAGCGAGTTTGTGCGCACGCCGAAGTATTCCATTCAATCGAAGAAGGATTCGTGGCGTGACAAGACGTATGTACCGGTGAAGATCAGCGGCACCGTGGCGGTGGAAATCATTCTGGCGATCTACTGCCTGGCCGGCGTCATCTCCTCAATCTACTTCCTGGAGATTGCGGCTGTGCCGTTCCAGCTGATGTTCTTTCTCGGCTTTGGGATCGTCTCGCTGATGTCCGTCAAGCATGCATTTGTTGCCCGGCGGCAGGCCGCCGGTCGTTGACATGGCTCCAGGGGAGTATATTGCTCCGCGTTTTGCGGAGCGTGCAGCAGAGCTGCTGGAAAAGGGCCGGGTTGCCGCGGCACTGAGTCTCTGTCTGGGAGGAACTACCAAGTTCCCTGACTACGCGGGCGGGCGGTGGGTACTCGGGCAGTGTTACGAGATGCTGGGCAAGCCGCACGAAGCCATGGTGCAGTATCAGCATGTGGATCGCCTTCTCCCGGGTATGGAACAGGTCGCGAAGGCGCTGCGGCGCGTGGGAGGTGCATCCCTGCCCTCAGGAAAGGCTCAGGGGACGGAGAGTGAGAACGAGATTGAATTCATGCTGCGCCAGCTGCAGAGCGCGAAACAACAGGGGAGTCTGACACCTGTGCCGCCGCCGGAAGGAGACAACGGATCCACGGAGGTTGATGCGAAACCGTCAGATGCCCGCACAGGACAGATGTCCGCCATCCGCGCAGAACATTTCCCGATCCTTACGGCAACACTTGCGGAGATCTACACGCAGCAGGGTGAATATAAAGAAGCGGCTGAGGCGTACCGTCTGCTGATACAACAGCGCCCGGATGAAGCCGGGCGCTATCGCGAACGCCTTGCTGCAGTGGAGAAACTACTTGAGGGAGTTGACAAGCCTGGTGAGGCGTGATTTCTGGTTGGAGGCCATGTTCTTGTGGATCACGCCCTTGGCGGCAAGCTGATCGAGCAGCTTCACCGTCTTATTCAGTTCAGCTTTTGCTTTCTCTTTGTCCGTGGTGGCGCGAACGCGCTTAACGGCGTTCCGCATACGTGATTTCCACTGGGCATTACGGGCTGCGCGGCGCTTCGCCTGCCGGGCCCTCTTCTCCGCCGATTCGTGCTGAGCCATCCGGCTGCTTCTCCAAAAAAAGACACATCAACAGTGAGCTTTGCGAAACATCAAAATACGCAATTCGTTTGACAAAGTCAAAGCCCGTTGCCTTTTGAACCATGTGTAGGTATATTTCGCTACAGGAAAACAGCCACCTCCGGAATGGCCGTCGTTTGCCCCCGGGGACCATTTTTCACCACAGGAGACCCTGCGCATGAAGGTCGCTGTCTGTATCAATCATGTCCCCGACACAGAGACGAAGATTAAGATCAGCGCCGATAGCAAGAGCATTGACCGCGCGGGGGTGAATTTCATGATGAGTCCCTATGATGAAATCGCCGTCGAAGAAGGACTCCGGATCCGCGACAAGTTCAAAGGGGAAGTGATCGTGATCAGCCTGGGAGGGGAAAAACACAAGGAAACCCTCCGGAAAGCCCTTGCGATGGGGGTCGACAAGGCTGTGCTGCTTAAGGATGAAGGCGAGCGGGATTCGCATGGCGTTGCCGTCGGTCTGGCTGCAGAGCTCCGGGCGCTGGCGCCCGATGTGATCCTCTGTGGGAAACAGTCCATTGATTTCGACGATGCACAGGTCGGCACTGCGGTGGCGGAGATGCTCGGCCTGCCCTCCGTAGGCGTGGTGGTCAAGATCGACATCCAGGATGGCAATGTTGTATGCCAGCGCGAAATTGAAGGGGGTCACGAAACCGTTGAGACCCGGCTGCCGGCGGTCTTTCTGGCCCAGAAAGGCCTTAATGATCCGCGGTACCCGTCGCTGAAGGGAATCATGGCCGCCAAGAGCAAACCGATCGAGGAAAAACCGGCCGCTGCAGCCGAACCCCGCGTGCTGACCGTTGCTATGCGGAAACCTCCGGCCAAGTCATCCGGCAAGATTCTGGGAACCGACAAGACCGCAGTCCCCGAACTGGTCCGCTTGTTGCACGACGAAGCAAAGGTGATCTGACATGACGATCCTCGCATTTGCTGAACACCGCGACGGGAAGTTCAAGAAATCCTCGTTTGAGACAGTCCGTGCAGCACGCACCGTTGCTGATGCGTTGCAGGCGGACCTCTGCGCCCTCGTGATCGGCAGCGGCATCACTGCCCTGGCACAAGAACTCGGACAGTACGGTGCGTCGCGCGTTCTTGTTGTTGATGACCCCGTGCTTGCAGCGCACGCCAATCGCGCCTTTGCCAGTGCGATCGCAACCGTTGCGGCTCAGCGGAAAGCGGACCTGATTTTCCTGCCGGCGAGCCAGATGGGCAAAGACCTTGCACCGCGCGTTGCCGTGAAACTGAATGCCGGTCTTGCCTCCGATTGCGTGGCCGTGAACGTTGAGAACGGGGAGCTCATCGCTACGCGGCCGGTCTACGCTGGCAAGGCACTTGTGGATGTTCGCGTAACGACGCCGGTCAAGGTGTACACACTGCGCCCGAACGTCTTTACTGCTACAACCGGCGGCGGAGAGGCAGTTGTCGAACAGATGAGCGTTCCGGTAGATCCCGCTGACCTGACCACTGTTGTGAAGGACATCAAGGTGGCAACGGGCAGACCCGACGTCACGGAGGCGGACATCATCGTCTCCGGAGGCCGCGGCATGAAGGGTCCGGAACATTTCGGCATGCTGGAGTCCCTGGCAGACGTGCTCGGGGCGGCCGTCGGCGCGTCGCGTGCGGTGGTCGATGCAGGATGGCGTCCGCACGATGAACAGGTAGGTCAAACCGGAAAAACGGTGTCGCCGACGCTCTATGTTGCATGCGGCATTTCCGGTGCAGTGCAGCATGTTGCAGGTATGTCTTCATCGAAGTACATTGTGGCAATCAACAAAGACAAAGATGCACCAATTTTCCAGATCGCCGACTATGGCATCGTGGGAGATGTCTTTGAAGTTGTTCCCGAATTGACAACGCAGTTGAAACAGGTACTGGGGAAATAGACAGGAAGGCCGCAGGCGTGTTTGCTGCGCGGCGTGCTGAGGAGTACCCCGGGAAGGAGTAGAGAGTGGAACGTGTCCTGGTTGACATACTTGGACTTTCGACAAACCCGGCCAGCGGAGGAGCGTACGCGCTGATTCTGCGCGAGGTGGAAGGTGCGCGCCGCCTGCCCATTATTATCGGCCAGGCTGAAGCTCAGTCCATCGCCCTGGAAATGGAAGGGATCAAACCGCCGCGTCCGCTGACGCATGACCTGATGAAGAATATCATCACAGCATTCGGTTCGGAGCTGACGGATGTGACGATTGACGATCTTCGTGACGGGACATTCTATGCGAAGCTGAACATCGACAACCAGCTCATCGATTCCCGGCCGAGCGATGCGATAGCCCTGGCCGTACGCTACGGAGCACAGATCTTCGTCGCATCCGGCGTCATGGATGAGGCGTCATTCGTGCCCGAAGAAGAAGAGGAAGAAAGCCAGGAGAAGAAGGCGGGGGAGACCCCGAAGCCATCCAAGCCCGCAGCACCACCGAAAGACACCCCGCCGAATAAAATGAGCCGCCTCGAGCAGCTGCACCAGCAGCTCAAGCAGGCGATCGAGAAGGAAGACTACGAGAAAGCGGCTTCGCTGCGGGATGACATACGGAGACTGGAAACACGGGACTGATGCCGCGCCATCGTCCCCTTGTCCTGCTCTCCGCGTTCGCCACGCAGCTCTGTCTGGGAGCCACATATTCCTGGTCTGTGTTCGTTCAGCCGCTTCGTGAGCTCACCGGACTTTCGCAGAGTACCCTTCAATTTCCCTTTTCTGTCTTCTATATAGCTTTTCCCGCAACCATGATTCTTGCCGGTACACTGCTCCACCGGCTCGGCCCGCGGAGGTGCGCCGCACTGGGCGGACTCCTTTTCGGCAGCGGGTGGGTGCTGGCGTCACTCGGCTCCGTCAATTTTCTGTTCACCGTGCTGGGGATCGGACTTCTGGCCGGGGTCGGGGTCGGCTTCGCGTACGTCGTCCCGATTGCCGTGCTGGTGCAGTGGTATCCCGAACAGAAGGGTTTGGTGACCGGCATCGCTGTTGCAGGATTCGGCGGCGGGGCCGCGCTCATCGGACAACTGGCGGGAAGCGCACTTTCTGCGGGAGCGGCAACACCGTTCTCGCTGTTTGCAGTATGCGGAATTACCTTCGCGCTTGTGGTCGTGCCGGCTTCGCTTGTCCTGCGTTTTCCTCCCGGGCACGCTCCGGTCGCACCGCCGCCTCTTCCCATGAAACAGGTCACACGTCAGCCGGCATTCATACTGCTCTTTGCAGCTATGACTACTGGTCTGGCTGCCGGGTTTGCCGTGAATGCAAATCTCAAGGAATTATCTGCTGCTGCCAGCGTGCAGGCGGGAATTGCCGCGGTCTCCCTCTTTGCGGTTGCGAATGCGGCCGGGCGGCTGACGTGGGGAGCCCTGTGCGACAGGCTGCAGGCCCACACCGTCCTGAAAGCAAATCTGTTCGCCCAGGCTGTAATCCTTGCGGCATCGTTGCCGGTACTTACTGTTCCAAACGGATTGCTTCTGTTCGCTGCGCTGACCGGCTTCAACTATGGCGGGGTGCTGGTGATCTACGCATCAACTGTTGCGAGGTTGTGGGGGGCCGACAGGATGGGACAGGTGTACGGCCTGCTCTTCTCTGCGAATATCCTTGCTGCACCCATGGTGCTGATTGCAGGCGTGGTGTATGATTACACCGGCGGGTTTACTCCCGTACTGTACAGCCTGGCCCTTCTTCTCGTTCTTGCCGGAATTGCCGTGCACCGTGCGTCATCCGGCATTCTCACCGGACATCTGCAGCCGTAAACGCTGCTTACACATCTCCTCTGCAAGCCCGGAGCATATCCCTGACCGCCCGGTCGAGTCCGACAAACAGTGCCCGGGAAATCACCGCATGGCCGATGCTGACCTCCTCGATCTCTTGGATGGTACGGAAGGGGGTGATGTTGAGGTAGTTCAGTCCATGACCCGCGTTTACACCCATCCCGAGTCCCCGCGCGTGTTTCGCCGCGGCACGGACGACCTCCAGAAGTTCCATCTGTTCCCGCTCCGACCGCGCATTGGCATATTCGCCCGTATGGATTTCGATCTTGTCGGCATCAACCTCAGCTGCGGTGTCAATCTGCTCCAGCACCGGATCAATGAACAGGCTGACTTCGATTTCGTGACGGTGCATTTCTGCGATGACGTCACGGAGGTGGTGGCGGTGGCCGCGAACATCAAGCCCGCCCTCGGTGGTCAGTTCCTGGCGGCGCTCCGGAACGAACGTCACGAGCTCGGGGAGAGTCTCGATGGCAATCTTGACGATCTCATCTGTCGCCGCCATTTCCAGATCCAGCTTCGTCTTGATCGATTCGCGGAGTAGCCGGAGATCCCGGTCGTTGATATGGCGCCGGTCTTCCCGGAGATGGCAGACGATACCCTGGGCGCCTGCAAGCTCGCAAATGTGTGCAGCGGTGACCGGATCCGGCTCCACTCCACCCCGCGCTTCACGAAGCGTTGCAATATGGTCGATGTTGATACACAGCCTCATACCATGGTCTCCTTGCTGCTCAGGTTCTGTGCCGGGCGCACGATACTGCTTCCTGCCTCTGCGGCAGGGCAGCGGCACTTACCGGTCACCGGCACCTGTTGATTGAAACCGTTTCCGCACAATGTACTGGAGTTTCTCCGGCTTGCGGGCGACTATCTGGATTCCGGACGGGGCGACAACGTCCGGCTCAATGGCTCCGGTCGTGTCGGCAAGGATGCGGTCATACGACACCCCGATCTGAAAATCCACAGGCAGCACGCTTGCCAGCTGCCGGATGCCACCCCGTGCGACGATTTCCATTTTGGGCGGGATGAAGATGACATCACGG
>JAGDMK010000207.1 GCA_017860635.1 Bacteroidota bacterium | reverse complement strand
TTCCACCGTCGTGCCCTTTGCATCCGCCGAGGTGACATCTTTCACGTGAACATCGAACACGCGGTCTGCGAACCGTTCGATTTCTCCGGCCGGATCCAGTCCGAGCCGTCGCGTGTGACCCACGTCCACACACAATCCCATTCGCCTGTCCATGTCCTTGAGGAGCACGTAGGCGCTTTCCGGACTTGGGAAACGTTCATCAGTTGGACCATGATTGTGGATTGCGAGAATGATGTCGGTCTCTCTGACCAGACGTTCGGCGAGGCTCAGCAGCGACTTGTCGGGGACGCCAACAAGCATGCGTATACCCACTGCCTGTGCATACGCAAATCCCTTCTTGAGTTCATCTTCCGTCTTCATGTAGACCACCCCGCATGATGCGAGCGTCAGGCCGGCGTCTGTGATCTTCTTCCGTGCCTCGGCGATTTGCCCGGGCGTAGCGGTGAGCGGAAGATGCATGTCCTTCAGGGTCATGTGCGTCAACCCCAGCCGCCTGGTCATCGCGATCGTCTGATCTAGAGAGAACGCGCGGAATGTGTATGACGCAATGCCGAGGTCGAACGGGTATGATGAGGCCGGAAGCGGCGTTGATTTTGCGACCACGGGTTCAGCGAACACAGCGGCGCCTGCAACCGCGATACCTGCGGTCTTCAGGAAGTCACGGCGTGATGGTGAGTCCATAGGATTGTTCCCTTGATGCGAATGGATTTTCTGTCGAAGTGTTCTACCTCGGCGATGCGCGGAATGCCGCTCCGCAATACGGCGAACACGACACGCACACCTGCTCCGGAGCCGTTCGCGACGGCATATACTCAGCTGCAGCCTCAACCGGCGATGTCGGCTCCACTCTTCTGATATGCCTGAAGTATCCGGTCCATCATCGCGTGCGTCTCGCTCCGCACGACCTGTCTCGCAGGGTCCGCCTCAAACCATGCGAGCGTTCTTCTGATACCCAGGTGAAAAGGGATGGTCGCCGTGAAATCCGGGACGATCCTCTTGATCTTGCTGTTGTCAAACATCACGCTGTATGCCTTGTCGCCCAACAGACCACCCCGCAGGCTCTCATCGCACATGGCAATGAAATCTGAGGGGATGTGCACGATGCGGGGCTCGCATCCTGCCGCCCTCGCGATACTTTGGTAAATCTGGTTCCAGGTAAGTGTCTCGTCCGACGTTATGTGGAAGGCTTCCCCGATGGCTTGCGGATGGCCCAGAAGTCCGACGAATCCCTTCGCAAAATCCTCAGCGTGGGTGACCGTCCAGAGGGACGTGCCGTCGCCATGAACGATGACCGGCCGGCCTTTCTTCATCCGCTCCACCACTGTGTACTCCGTCCATCCCCCGAGAGCTACGGGAATCACTGTGTCGTACGTGTGCGATGGCCGCACGACCGTCGCCGGAAATACTTCTTCACGGTATGCCCGATTCAACCGCTCTTCACAGGCGATCTTGTTGCGCGAGTATTCCCAAAACGGATTACAGAGCGGGGTCGATTCAGTGATCACCGGATGCACGGGGGGTTTCTGGTAGACAGAGGCAGAACTGATAAAGACGTACTGGTCTGCCCTTCCCCGGAAGAGGTTGATGTCTCTTTCGATATCCCCCGTGGTGTAGGCGATCCAGTCGACGACGGAATCCCAGCGGCCTGCCGAGAGAAGCGACGCCTGATCCCCCGGGTTGTTGACGTCGCCCCGGATTACGTGAGCTCCGGGGATGTCGACCCGCCGTGTTCCGCGTGTGAGCAGATGGAGTTCGATTCCACGTTCGAGGCATGCCATGCTCACCGACGTGCTGATGTTGCCCGTCCCGCCGATAAAGAGAACCTTCATGAAGACTCCATGGGTTAGTCGGATGACTTTTCTCCAAGCGCAGGAACCGGCACACCGGCGCAACTGTCACAGCATCCAGCAAAGGGCAGGCGGCATGCCGGATGGCCGGCCGGAGGAACGACAGTGCATAATAGGGGATGCCCCTAACACAGTCAAGGGGGCGGGGCACAAGGTATGGGGCACGCAGTAAAAGGCCTGTCGTGCCGGACTGGTTGATTCTCCCCTCACGCCGCAGTACATTGTCCCCACACTCCAAACCCAAGGAACTCACGCATGGATTCCCGCCCCGACGAACGTACAGCAAGCCAGGGCAGCGTACTCTTTCTCGCCTGGGTCTGTTTCATTGCATCGCTCGGCGGCTTCCTGTTCGGCTATGACACGGCTGTCATCTCAGGCACATTCGAGTTTGTGGAGCAGCAGTTCGCGCTATCGAAAGTCGAGGTGGGATGGTTCGGCAGTGCAGCACTGATCGGTTGTATACTGGGGGCAGCCGTCGCCGGATGGTTCGGCGACCGGTACGGCCCGAAAACCATGCTCATTGTCTCCGGTGTGTTCTTCCTTGTTTCCGCCCTGTACTCCGCGATTCCCGAGACGTTTTCCGTGCTTATCATCGCCCGTGCCGTCGGCGGGGTGGGTGTCGGGATGGCGTCAGTTCTAGCACCGATGACCATATCCGAATTCGCCCCCGCGCGTGTGCGCGGACGCGTGGTGGCACTGTATCAGGTTTCCATCGGCATCGGCATCCTCGCAGCGTACTTCGCAAACTTCCTCCTCCTCACCAGGGCACAGGAGCTTCTTGCCGCCGGCCAGACAACCGGCCTGCTGCACTTCTATCTGGTCAGGGAGGTGTGGCGCGGAATGTTTGGCATGGAGATGATTCCCGCCGCAGCGTTCACGGTCCTCCTCTTCACGATCCCCGAGAGTCCACGATGGCTGATAAAGGCAGGGATGAGGGAGCGGGCAGGCGCCATCCTCCGCCGCATCAACGGATCGGATGCCGCCGGTGAGATTCTCTCCGAGATCACGGCAGCGCTCCAGCGTGAGGAAGGGACGCTGCGTGAGCTGTTTCGACCCGGTTTGAGGAAGGCCCTAATCCTTGCGCTCGGTCTCGCGTTTTTCGGGCAGCTCACAGGCGTGAATGTCGTCATCTATTATGGGCCGACGGTCCTGCGTGAGGCGGGACTGCAAAGCGGCAGCGCGCTTCTCTACCAGGTGGCGCTTGGAACGATCGGATTGATCTTCACGCTCTTCGCCGTGTCGAAGATCGATTCGTGGGGACGGCGTCCCCTATTGGTCGGAGGAATGGCCTTTGTAACACTCGCGATGACTCTTACTGCAGTACTGATGCTGCTGGGTGCTCCGGCACTGTGGATTGTCGCCGCCCTGGGCATCTATATGGCCTGTCTTGCAATCTCGATTTGCTCGGTAATCTGGGTGATGACGCCCGAGATATTTCCCAACCGGGTGAGGGGCCGCGGTTCGTCAATTGCCACATTCGTGACCTGGAGCAGCAATGCCCTCGTGGCATTCGTCTTCCCCTGGTTCGTCACGACTCTTGGCATGCACGCCGCATTTTTCACGTTTGCAGCAATCTGCGGCGTCGCCACGGTATTCTTCTGGAAACTCACCCCTGAGACGCGCGGGCGGACGCTCGAGGAGATCGAGCGATCGTTCACAACGCGGTGATGCACCTACTGCTCCTTCACGCATTCCGCAAACAGGTTTACTCCCTGAGCCTCAAACTGGATCCGGGAACACGGGCGCCCAAAATCCGAATGCTGGAAGAGACGGTGCATGTCCTCCTCCGTCCGGTGGATGAGATTCCACTCGAGCACGTAATCCATGAACTCCTTTGCGGGGTTGCAGGGATGGAAGTTTCCGAGAATTACTCTTCCGCCCGGAGCGAGGTTCGCGTAGACATAACCGAGGAGCTTGTTGACCAGCTTGTCTGACAGATAGTCAATAAGGCCGATGCTGTAAATGAGGTGCTGCGGCTCGATCTTCGTTTTGCTCCTCCCGAGGTAGAGCGCAATCAGATTTTCATTGATGAGATCGAGTTGACTTCCAAGTTTGCGTTTGTTTCGCACTTCATCGACAAACGCCAGTGCCTGGAGGTCGATATCCATCAGCGTCACCTTCAAATGAGTCTTGTCCGGCAACACTTCAAAAGCGTCAAAGACCTCTGACGCTGGTCCGCTTGCCATGCACAGCACCCGTGCAGGTCTGGCCGGGATACTGCCGACGGTCGCGACGATTTCTTCCGCCAGGATTTTCCTTCTGTTGCGAACCGCGTGTGAAGGCGGGGTCTCCAGAAACATCCGGTCAATCAGTGGGCCGAGCCTGCTGGTTCCGCCGGGGATGTTCTGGTAGATACGGTGGATAGCCAGATAGTCACCTGCGTAGCCGCGCGGCTTTGAATAGAATCGATCAGCGGTCTCCGTTGTAAGGAGATAGGGGAGGAATTCGTCCTGGAGCCTTGCTCCGATGTGTCCCTTTATCGTGTCGCTGAGTGTCGAGCGGGGCCCGAGCACCTCATTGCATACCATCATCAGTTCGGACGACTGGCCGAGAAACGCTGTAGTGCTTGCGTCGGAGATGGATCCCTGCTTCAGCGCTTCCTTGTCCAATTCTACCATCGTCCGCTTGAATCTCTCCACCTCCGTTTGTGCGCGTTTCACCAGCGGATCTTTCAATTCATCGATCGAGACGGCGCGCTGGGCGGCATACAGTTTGACGGCGGTGTGCTTGTGCTGCTGCGCGATCACACTCAGTACCGCTTTGTAGAAATCGGCGGCGTAGACGTGATCATGGTCGAGTTTTTCTCTGAGCACGGTCCCGGGGATCTCGAGTACGACCGACGGTTCTTCAGCCCGTATGCTCTCTGTCAGCACGCCATCCGTGAGGAAGGACAGGTCCCCCAGAATACTGCCAGACGGATAATGTTCGATACTCTGACCGACGATCCCCTTCACTGAAAGCCCGAAGAGCCCATCAATGACGATAAAGAGGGAATCGTTCCGCTCTCCTTCCCTGAGCAAAACCTCCGTCGCCTGGATGTAGCGCTCTTTTCCGTTCTGCACCAACCAGTGCAGGACATACTCCGGAAGGACTTCAAGGATAGAAACCATGCGGACGATGCCTCCTGTCATGTTGCATTCTGAAGAGAATGAACGGGTGGAAGGTGAGTACGGACCTGACCGGGTACGGACCCGGGCTGAGCATATGGTGGATTGAACACAGCCGGTGGATGAAAGATTCCCGCTCTGCCGATCCAATTTGACGTTTACCCGCTTTCCAGGATACCACACTCGAAGGGACCGAAAGATCCTTTGCGGGATGACGCTTTTGGGCATTTCACCATAGCTGTTCACCATTGCCTGTTGTTCCCCATTGCCGGTTTGGGAGTTGACTCCTGTCACCCCTTGCCGTATCTTGGCGGCATGAAGTGAGGTCTTCTTGCGCCGGAGGAATCGAACACATCCGTGGAGATTCCGATGATCGGCAATACCGTATCGCACTACAAAATCCTCGAGAAGCTCGGCGAGGGGGGGATGGGAGTCGTCTACAGAGCCGAAGATACTCGCCTCAACCGTACCGTTGCACTGAAGTTTCTCCCCCGCGGACTGGAGTCCCACGAACCGGAACGGGAACGCTTCCTGCAGGAGGCGCAAGCCGCTTCTGCGCTGAACCACCCCAACGTGTGCACCATCTACGATATCGCAGAGGCCGAAGGCCAGCAGTTCATCGCCATGGAATACGTCGACGGCATGACACTGCGGGAGAAGATTGCCAGGGCCCAGCTCGATATCGGCACAGCAGTGGGATATGCGATACAGATCGGCGAGGCACTCGAGGAGGCACACGCCAAAGGGATTGTACACCGGGACATCAAAGCCGAAAACATCATGGTCAACTCGAAGAACCAGGTGAAGGTGATGGATTTCGGGTTGGCCAAGCTGAAGGGCTCGCTCAAGCTCACCAAAACAACGAGCACATTAGGGACACTTGCCTACATGGCGCCGGAGCAGATCCAGGGGGGAACTGTCGATGCGCGCAATGACATCTTCTCCTTCGGTGTCGTCCTCTATGAGATGCTCACAGGACACCTGCCGTTCCGTGGCGAGCACGAGGCGGCGATGATGTATTCGATCGTGAACGAGGAACCGGAATCACTCCAGGTGTCTCTGCCGAACGCACCGTCAGAGCTGCTGCACACGGTGAACCGGGCACTGGAGAAGGATCCCGAAGAACGGTATCAGACGGTCCACGAAATGCTCATTGATCTCCGCAGGCTGAAGAAGGATACGACGAGGGTCGTAAGGCCATCTGCACA
>JAGDMK010000206.1 GCA_017860635.1 Bacteroidota bacterium | reverse complement strand
CCGAAGCTGTTGCTCCAGCTGCATCTCGAATTCAAGGACGGGACGTCTGCCGATGTTCTCAGCGACGAAACATGGAAGCTGACGACCGACGGGCCGATTCCCGCGAACAATGAATATGACGGCGAGGAATACGACGCACGGAAGGAACTGGATGGGTGGGCCAGTCCGGGCTACGATGACAGCAAATGGGAGAAGGCTCATGCTGTATCAGCGCCCGGCGGAGTCCTGCGTGCGCAGATGATTCAGCCGATCCGCGTCGTCGAGACCATACGGCCGCTGAGCGTGAAGGAACAACGCCCCGGGGTGTTCATCGTTGACATGGGACAGAATATCGTCGGGTGGTGCAGGATCCGCGTGAATGGCCCTCGCGGGACACAGGTCTTCCTCCGGCATGCGGAGACGCTCAAGCCCGACGGAGAACTCTATATGGACAACCTCCGGAGTGCCAAGGTCACTGACGTGTACACGCTGAAGGGGCAGGGTGTCGAAGTGTATGAGCCCCGCTTCACGTACCACGGCTTCCGCTTCGTGGAAGTGACGGGCTTCCCCGGCACGCCGGATCCGGGTTCGATTGAAGGGCGGGTTGTGAATGATGATGTGGAGAGGGCGGGCGATTTTTCCTGCTCGCATCCGGTGATCAACACCGTCTACAAGGCCGTCGTCCGGGGTGTTCAGGGAAATTACCGGAGCATTCCGACCGATTGTCCGCAGCGGGATGAGCGTCAGGGATGGCTGGGCGATCGCTCCGCAGAATCGCGGGGGGAGTCGTTCCTCTTCGACATCTCGGCACTGTACGCAAAATGGGTGCAGGATATGGCTGACGCCCAGCAAGCCAACGGAAGTGTGAGCGACGTCTCCCCGTCGTACTGGCCGCTCTACAATGACAACGTCACATGGCCGAGCAGCACAGTCATCATCCCCGGAACACTCCTCGATCAGTACGCCGACAGCGCACTGATCCAGCGGCACTATCCCAGCATGGTGCGGTGGATCGATCATATGAGCGGTTACATCGAGGGTGGGATCATCGAAAAGGACAACTACGGAGACTGGTGTGTCCCTCCCGAGAGTCCGGAGTTGATTCACTCAAACGATCCCATGCGGAAGACCGCCCCGGGCATCCTGGCCACAAGCTATTTCTACCATGACTTGATGCTCATGACCCGCTATGCCAGCCTGGTGGGGAATGAGGCCGATGCACGCCGGTTCTCTGCCCTGGCGCGCACCCTGAGGGATGCTCTGAACCAGCGCTTCTTCAACACAACGAACGGATACTACGACAACGGTTCTCAGACGTCCTGCGTCCTGCCTCTGGCATTCGATATGGTCCCCTCGGATCTGCGCGCACGGGTGTTCGGGAGGCTGGTCCAGAAAATCACGGACGAGTCAAAGTATCATATTGGAACAGGATTGATTGGCGGACAATGGTTGAACCGGGTGTTAGCTGATTTCGGGCGGGCCGACCTGGTGTACACGATCGCCACCAACACCACGTATCCGAGCTGGGGCTATATGACGGAGAAAGGTGCGACGACGATCTGGGAGCTCTGGAACGGAGACAGTGCAGATCCCGCGATGAATTCAGGGAACCACGTGATGCTTGTGGGGGACCTCGTGATCTGGCTGTACGAACGTCTGGCCGGGATCATGGCAGATTCGAACGAGCCGGGTTTCAAGCACATCATCATGCGACCCACTCCGCTGAAGGACCTTGGCTTTGTGCGCGCCACGCACAAGTCGCCGCATGGCCTCATTGAGAGCGCATGGAAGAACAATGCTGGCCGGTTCGAATGGGATATACGTGTGCCCGTGAACTCCAGAGCGACAGTCTATGTACCGGCGAAGAGCGTGATTGACGTGATGGAAAGCGGCGTTTCCGCACGCGAAGCTGCGGGGGTCACGAACGTGCGCACAGAGGGGACCTCCGCCGTTCTTGAAGTGACATCGGGAGTGTATCACTTCTCGTCACAACTGCCCGACTGATGCGGTCGCATGCCGTCGCGCTGGCGAGGAGGCCGGGGCCGTTCCCGCCGGTCGACAAGAGTATCTGACCGTCGACGGATGCACATCGGCTGCGGCATGCAGGCCTTGTGAGCGCACGGGCCAGATCCGGATGTCAGCGCCTCAGCTGAGCCCGGCAGAATAGAGATTCGGACGGGCGTGCCGTGGCGCCGAGAAGGCCAGGACTCTCGGCTGCACCAGTCGCTCAAAGTCCTCGTACGACATCTTGATCAGGTCACGGTGAGACCCCGCATTGAATGCGATCTCTTCGTCTTCCGTCAGTGACTGTGAAACGATGACGTTCATGTTGAAGAGATTGCCGAACGGCGGCATTGCACCGACCTCGGTATCGGGGAAGAGCACATTGAATGCCGATTCGTTCGTCAGATGGACAGCTGGAGTTCCCAGGGCCTGACGGATGACAGTCAGATCCACCATCTCCGTCGCGGGGAGGACCGCAAGAATGTGTTCGTTGCCGACGGAGAGCACGACGGTCTTGGCCAGTTCCCGGAACGGGATGTGCGCGGCGACGGCAACTTCACGTGCGGTGAAGGCTGGCGAGTGCTGGATCAGGATGTACTTCAACTTGTGGCTGTCCAGGAATTCGGTGATGCGTTCGAGGATCATGGCGACCTCCGTTGAAGGTGTGAAAGGTTTTTGACACGACGATAACGGGCTTGGGAGGGGAAGCGATTGCACAGCCACTTGGACGGAAAAACGAACGCACAGCGCTCAGGAGCCGGCTGCTGACCAAATGTACAGACTGCGTGTGACAATGGCAACTGACACGCTTGGGGCGCCAGGCTGCTCCAGTTCACCATGGACATGGTGAAGCTCGCAGGCTGCGGAGTTGCCGGGAGCGACCCGTGCTCATTGGCAGGAAGCTCCTGGGGCACGTGCTCAGACAACGGTCTTGAATCGAGCGGGACGCAGATCGACAGTCAATGCTTAACGGAGATCACATGATGTCCCGGAGGTCCGGGTGACCAGAAAACGTCGAGACCACGAGCCGCCGCCTGCCATCGCGCGCCGCGGCTGGAAGTTTCATCATCTTGGAATCCCGACCAACGTTCCGCATGCCGGGGAGAGACATCTCAATCAATTGAAGCTATTCGTAAGAGGTTTCGACACGAGTCCATTCGGCGTTGAATGGATGCGGTTCGAACCCGGGTGTCAGATCAGCGAGATTGTTCGGACGGTTCCGCATATTGCATTTGAAGTGAAGAACCTTGAAAGAGCACTCAAGGGATTTGCGCCGCTGGGTGAGATCAGTTCACCCTCGCGCGGAACCAGGGTGGCGATGATTGTACACGATGGTGCCCCGATCGAGCTGATTGAGTTCTCACGGGGCAGGCGGAAGGCCAGGGGACGCCCCCGGGTGCCGACGAGCCGCCGTGCGCGCAGGAACCGCTAGGATCCATCGCTCCAGCAGTGGTTTGCCGCCTGTGCGAGCACAGACAGCCTCATTGCCCAGCCCCGCATCTGGCGGTGGTCACCGGTGCAGTTGTCATTTTCAGATTGGAGTCCTTCGTACTCGGGTTTTACAGTATGAACAGCGTATGCATCAGGCTGGTCGTTTTTCTTTTTGCGACGGTCTTTCTCGTCTATGTGTCCCGCAGACCGTTGCGGAATCCGCGATCCCACGGCTTCTATCGGTTCTTTGCGTGGGAGGCGATCGTTGCGCTCATCCTTGTCAACATCCCATTATGGTTTGCGGATCCCCTCTCTGCGTTGCAGATACTCTCATGGGTCTTGCTCGCCTTTTCGCTGGTCCTCTTGGGTCCTGGCGTGTATCAACTTTTTGTCAGAGGCCGGCCCAACGCTCACCGGAAGGATGACACGTTGATGGCGTTTGAGAAGACCACGGAGCTCGTCACGTCGGGTCTCTATCGCTATATCCGTCACCCCCTGTACGGTTCATTGCTGTTTCTGGCATGGGGCGCATTTCTGAAAGACGTAACCTGGTATTCGACGTGCCTTGTCGTGCTCTCGACGGCAGGCCTGGTGGCCACGGCGAAAGCGGACGAGAAAGAATGCATCCAGTTCTTCGGCTCATCGTACAATGATTATATGAGCCGGACGAGGATGTTTGTCCCTTGGATCTGGTAGGTCTATGTCGCCAGCTCAATTGCGGGTCCTCCGGGCTGATATCGTCACACTTTACGTAGACGCGATCGTCAATGCGGCCAACTCCTCTCTCCTTGGCGGAGGAGGTGTCGATGGTGCGATTCACCGTGCTGCTGGTCCAGAGCTTTTGGAAGAATGCCGGCAGCTTGGAGGATGTGCAACCGGGGACGCAAAACTCACGAAGGGTTACCGGCTTCCCGCGCGATTTGTCATACACGCCGTCGGGCCCGTGTGGAGGGGAGGATCGCATGGCGAATCCAAATTACTTGCATCCTGCTACCGGCGGAGTCTCAAGATCGCGGCCGAACACGGCGCCCGGTCGATTGCATTTCCCAGCATCAGCACCGGAGTTTACGGTTACCCGATAGATCAGGCTGCGCATATCGCAGTGCACACCGTCCGGGAGAAGCTGCCGACGTTGCCGGGACTCAAGGAGGTCATCTTCTGTTGCTTTTCGCATAACGATCTTGTGGTATATGAGTCTGTGCTGCTGGCCACCGGAGCAGCGTAGGGGATTGGGGTCGGAGATATTGGAGACCGCCCCCGAAGCCGACGAATTCAGAATTGCAGCCCGCAACAGAGCAGAAATCTGAGAGCATGAGTGGGGTAGAACGAATATTACAGAGGAAGAGACCGCATGATATCAAGACCAGCTGAACATGAATATGCCCCGTACTTTGCGCGGTACATCGCGCTGGTGCCCGAGACTGATATACTCTCCGTGTTGGAGCACCAGATCGCTGATATCGAGAGTGCCGCGGCTGCAGTGGCTGCGGAGCAGGAGCAATTCCGCTATGGCCCGGACAAATGGAGCGTTCGCCAGGTGTTCGGCCACATGACCGATGCCGAGCGGGTGTTCGGGTACCGTTCATTCTGTATCAGCCGCGGCGAACAAGCGCCGTTGCCGGCATTCGATGAGAACGCATACGTCGAGAAATCTGCCTACCATGGATGTGCGCTCTCCGAACTTGTGAGGGAACTTGTGCTGATGCGACAGGCAAACCTTGTCTTTCTTTTCCGGTTGACCGGTGAAGAATGGATGCGCACAGGTACAGCGAGCAGCAAGACTATATCGGTGCGTGCGATCGCATACGTCATGGCCGGGCACATCCGACACCACATGAACATGCTCAGCACGCGCTATGGTATTGTTGTTGTCTCCGGGTAACCGTAATCTTGATCAGAGGAGTCTCATTTGTCTGACGTTCGGAGTAGAAGCAGGATGAACAACGTGTGTGGGGTACGAGGACGGTGTACAAATATCATGGGACTCACCGATGTCAGGGGACTGACACAATGATAAGCCTACGACCGTTCACCCGGCTTGATTTTCCCCGGCTCATCGGGTGGATCGCATCAAGGGAGCTCATGGTCCAGTGGGCCGGGCCGACGGAGTTCACGTTCCCTCTCACTGAGACTCAGCTTGAGAAGTACCTGGCCGGGGGAGCAGGGGAGCGCCCCGTCAGGCGCGTCTATGCCCCGATAACGGGACAGGGCGACGTGTGCGGACACATTGAGATCGGGGCAATCAGCTATGAGAATAACTCCGCCAGCCTCTGTCGCGTGTTCGTGGCCCCGGAGTACCGGGGAACAGGCATCTGCACCCCCATGGTCCGCCAGGCGCTCGCCATCGGCTTCGATGAGTTAGGTCTCAGACGCATCGATTTGCGTGTCTACGCGTTTAACGCGCCCGGGATACGATGCTACGAGAAGGCGGGATTTGTGAAGGAGGGGTTGCTGAGAAGATCGCAGAAGGTCGGAGAACAGATCTGGGATACAGTGGTCATGGGGATATTGCGGGAGGAATGGGGCGAACTCAACACTCCTCAGGCCCCTGCCGCACGCTGATCACTCCTCCTCCGGCCAGTCCGGCCTTTTGTGCCTGTCGACTCAACTCTCGGGCTGTTTTCCCCCTGTCGTCTCTTCGGCCGTCCTTCTTGCAGAGACGTTTCAGCAGTTATCCTTACGGTAGCTCTTCAGCAGTCCTGCTTGCGGTAGCTCTTCGGCAGTCCTGCTTGCGGTAGCTCTTCGGCAG
>JAGDMK010000002.1 GCA_017860635.1 Bacteroidota bacterium | reverse complement strand
GCCATGCTGCCATCCCCTTTCTAGGAATGTAATCGTTTTTTCACGGGCCCTTACCGAGGCCTTCGTCATTACTACTATCGGCAGAACCGGAGAATTCTTCAGCAGGAAGCAGGTTGCCGCTCCCTTCCCGACTGGCTGTTGCCCGGCGAAATCCACCTTTTGACTACATTATCGGCAGAAGTGCAGCGGAGTTTAGAAGTGCAGCCGAGTTTCGAGTTTGGGAGGATAAAACACCATCGCCTCCTCCCGGCCCATCCCACCGCAGGCAGAGAAGAGGCGATAGTGCAAATGAAGTTCTTTCGACCCCGCGGGGTGATTACAGCCGGCCCCCGGGATCTGTCACGGAAGCGATGCCCGCGCCGGTGGATGCACACGGGAACATCAGCACCAAGCAAAGGAGGACTGACGATGCCGGCACCGCTGGAAACAAATGCAACGACCATGCCACATGAACAGCGTGGTGCACTGTGGAAAATACGGCGGTTATCCACGGTCCCGCAGGAATGCCAACTCTTGTGGGACGATCCGGGTGCGGGATATTCGACAGCAGGTGAGAAATCAGGGGAGGTACATGTATACAAGCCAGTAGAGAAGAGGTATCGCGAGTCCGAGACCCACAAGCCAGGCACCCCGCCCGGTGATGCCCGTCTTGCCTTTCAGAACAAACATGCCGGTTATCGCGACCACAATCAGGCTCGCGGCATACAGATCCGCGATATATGTCCAGACCCTCTTCGGAGCGTTCAGATGCAGCTGGTTGAATTCAAAGAGGACTCTGCGCGGGCGGACTTCTTCAACGAGGACTTTGCCGGTGGGGATATCGATGGAGTATGTGAGGCGTGTGTAGAAGAGCTGAAGGGTTTCCGGGTCGGGTCGAAAGGTGTTGGCCGGTTCATCAGTCAGGCGGAGGCGCTCCCGCGCCTCCCTGACAAGTTCATCGCGCGTTTCCCCCGCCAGCGGCCCGATTTCCAGAGCCCGTTTCTCCACGGCATAGCTCGGATTCCAGTCGGCCGTATGATTGACTGCAATACCCGAAACGCCGTAGACCAGGGTCAGTGCCACGACGAGATAGCCGATATCCCGGTGGAGGATGTTGTTCCACTTCCTCCATTTGACCTTCCGCGGAGGAGACGGAGATGCGGTGCGGTCCACGGCCACTATTTGATCACCGCGCCTTCACCCATGATGCGCACAACGGTCTTGGGGCCCTTGACAGTGGACGGGTCGAATGTGGTCCCCTGTTCCTCGGCCTTGTGTTCCCCCTGCTTGATGAGATCTTCTGCAGAATATGTCTTGGCGGAAACAATGCCTTCTGCTACCGCGTTTTTGCCTTTGGCGTCAAGAGGGAATACGATCACCCCGTCGTCAACTTTAAATTGAATGCTCTCGAACTCCTTGTCGCTCGACAGCGTGATCCAGCATCCGCGCTTCTTGCACACTTCCACGACAGCTCCTTCCACCCGGACTTTTTTCCCGTTGTATTTCGCGGGATCGGCGAGGATCTCTGACACCTTCGTTGTCTCCTTGAGCGTCAGCGCCTTGCCGTAGTTTTTGGGGCTTCCTGCAACAGCGATGGCAGCGGAACACCAGAGCACAGCGACAATCGTCAACACGAACCTCATACTTCCCTCCTTAGAAACTGTTGTCATTCAATAAACATTGGGCGATGTGTTTCTGTGGACGCTGCAGGGTTCGAACCTGCGACCTTCGCCTTGTAAGGGCGACGCTCTGAACCAGCTGAGCTAAGCGTCCGGAAGCATTGTCTGCCCTCCCCGACCGTGGCCGCACTCGCACGCGGTGCCCGGCACATCATGAGCACCATTCCCTATCCGGCCGAAACGCGGTAGCCCGGCCGACGCGCCACGATCGCTCGGGGGGTATAACATACGATACCTTCGACTTAAGTACAAGCCCCCCGGTCCGGGTCACCGCGGATAGGCAAGCGTGACGGAAAGGTCATCCATTACCACGAGTGGTGTTCCGTCCGCGCGATGATCTCGTCCTGCAGCGTCTTTCCCAGATCGCAGAAGTAGTCGCTGTATCCCGCCACCCTCACGATCAGGTCGCGGTGCTGTTCAGGATGTTGCTGAGCGGCGCGCAGTGTTGCAGCATCGATGACGTTGAACTGGATATGGTGGCCGCCCATGGTGAAATAGGAGCGCACCAGCCGTGTCAGATCCTCGATGCCCTCCTCTCCCGCGAGGAGATCAGGCGTGAATTTCTGGTTGAGCAGTGTCCCGCCGGTTCGCGCGTGGTCCATTTTCGCGGCCGAGCGCAGCACGGCCGTCGGCCCTGTCCGATCCGCTCCCTGCACCGGTGAAATCCCTTCAGAAACGGGCACGCCGCTCAGACGTCCGTCCGGGGTTGCTCCCGTGACTGACCCGAAATAGACATGGCACGTCGTCGGGAGCATCTGAATGCGGTAGACGCCCTGTTTTGTGTTCGGCCGGCCGTTCACGGCTTCGTAGAACATCTCGAAGCCTTCGCGCATCAGATCGTCTGCCCGGTCGTCGTCGTTCCCGTACCGCGGAGTCCGGTTCAGCATCAGCTGATGCAGCCGCTCATTCCCCTCGAAATTCTGCTCCATCGTGCGCATCAGTTCATCCATGTCCACCGCATGCGTCTCAAAGACGTGTGTCCTGACAGCGGAGAAGCAATCGGCCAGCGTGCCGATGCCGACGCCCTGGATGTAGTTTGTGTTGTAGCGCGCGCCGCCATCGGAGTAGTCTCTGCCGTTCCGGATGCAGTCGTCGATGAGGATGGAGAGGAACGGTGTCGGGACATACTGTGCGTAGATACGCTCGATGACATTGTTTCCGCGTATTTTGATGTCGACGAAATGCCGGAGCTGTGTACGATAGGCCTGCAGGAGTTCGCCGAAGGAGCGGAACGATCGAGGGTCGCCTGTGCGCAGCCCGATAGACTTGCCGGAGCGCGGGTCGACTCCGTTGTGCAATGTCACTTCGAAGATCTTCGGGAAATTGAGATAGCCGGTGAGGATGTAGCTTTCTTTCCCGAATGCCCCCGTTTCCACGCAGCCGCTCGTTCCGCCGCACCGGGCATCTTCTATGGATTTCCCCTGCCTGAGCATTTCTTCGACCACGACATCGGCATTGAAGATCGAAGGCTGGCCCCATCCTTTGCGGACAATGCGGAGGGCGCGTTTCAGGAATGCATCGGGATTCTTCCTGCTCAGCTGGATATTCGAACTCGGCTGCACGAGACGCATGTCGTCGATCACGTCCAGCACGAGGTAGGTTACGGCGTTTACGCCGTCGGAGCCGTCCGGACGCATGCCGCCCGAATTGATGTTCGCGAAGTCGGTATACGTTGCGCTTTCGGCGGCCGTCACACCCACTTTGGGGGGCGCCGGCTGATTGTTAAATTTCACCCAGAGGCATTCCAGCAGCTCCCGGGCATGCTCGTCTGTCAGCGTGCCCTTTGCTGTTTCGGCCTGATAGAAAGGAAGAAGGTGCTGATCCAGCCTCCCGGGATTGAAAGAGTCCCACGGATTCAGTTCTGTCACCACGCCGAGATGCATGAACCAGTATGCCTGAAGCGCCTCATGGAAGGTCTGTGGAGCGTGCGCGGGGACTCTCCGGCAGATGGCGGCAAGGTGTGCCAGCTCGCCGTGCCGCTGCGGATTTGTGCATTGACTTGCTTCCCGGTCGAGTGCCAGCGCATGCCGCTCAGCGAAGCGTATCATGGCCTCCGCAGCTATACGCATGCCCCGCAATTCCTCCTGCTTGCTGTACGCCAGGGAATCCTTATAGTAGTCGAGATGCTCCAGCTGAAGATCGATCTCCCGGATGAAATCCATCATGCCGCGGTGATAGATCTTGTCGTCCAGCACTGTGTGGCCGGGAGCGCGCTGCTCCATGAATTCCGTGAAGATCCCCGCCGCATAGGCATCATGCCATGACGGCGTCATCTCCGCAAAGATCTTTTCACGGATTGTCCTGCCCTTCCAGTATGGGATGATTGTCTCGGTGTAGTGTTTCCGCACTTCATCGCTTACGGCATAGGGGATCTTCGGTCGCGTGTCCAGGATCGTGAGGTCCTCAAGCGAGTGACAGCAGATTTCCGGATACGTCGGCGTTGCCCGCGGAGCAGGTCCGCGCTCTCCGACAATGAGTTCGCCAGGACTGATACAGACGGTCTTGTGTTCCATCACATACTTGAACACCAGTGCCCGCATGACCGGCGCCGAATGGAACCCCATTGTGCGGTACGCCTCCGTCACGAGGAGCGCCCGTTCGGCGGAGATATAGGGCTGCGTGGTGCAACTTACCTCGCGCAGTTTCCGGACCCGCTCCGTCATTCTGTCACCCTCCAATCTGTACAGTGTAGCCACGCGCACTCAACGACCGTGCGATCGCCTCAACCCGCTCGCGTGGCAGCGGACGGGCATCTGCCATCCGGGCGCGCATACCCAGGCTCCGGTACTTGGCCGACGCACCGGCATGGTAGGGAAGGAGATGCACCTCCCGAATCGTCTCCAGGCCGGCGAGCAGCTCGGCCAGCGCGTCGATGTTTGCATCGTCATCGTTCACACCCGGAATGAGCGGGAGGCGCACAACCACAGCCGCACCGGCGGATGCCAGGAACCTGAGGTTCTCCAGGATGCGCGTATTGGACACCCCCGTGAATCGTTTGTGCCGCTCTTCGTCCACGAGTTTCACATCAAACAGGAAGAGGTCCGTGGCAGCGCGTATCCGATCCAGATGTTCCGTCGATGTAAGACCGGAAGTCTCCACCGCTGTGTGAACCTCCTGCTCCTTGCATGCCAAAAGCGCTGCAAGCAGGAAGTCGAACTGGAGAAGGGGCTCGCCTCCGGAGAACGTCACTCCCCCTCCTGACTCATCATAGAAAACGCGATCCTTCAGAATTTCCTGGAGGAGATCCCGCACGCTGATGTCCCGTCCGATCCGCTCCTGGGCTTCCGTGTAACATGCATCCGCACACGAGCCGCAGAGCACGCACTGGGCTTCGTCACGCACCACCCGCGTTTCCTCCAGGGCAAGCGCGCGGTGAGGGCACGCATCAACACATTCGCCACAGAGAATGCACCGGTCGACCCTGTATGCCACTTCGATGCCGCGGTGAAGGCCTTCCGGATTGTGGCACCACCAGCATGAAAGAAGGCAGCCCTTCAGAAAGACCGTCGTTCGTATCCCCGGACCGTCATTGACCGCGAACCGCATGACATCGAAGATTGTTCCTGTCACGGACGGCGTATGGTTATGCACGGATGAGCCGTAACGCTGTCTGGGGTCGGGAAAGGTACTCTGCGCCGTCATGTGTCACCACAATCATCTCTTCCACTGTCACAATGCCGTACGATTCAACCGTCAGGCGCGGCTCAATTGTAAAGACCATTCCTTCTTCAAGCGGCACAAAGGGTTTCCGGCCGTATTTTTCCCATGCCGGTGCCAGCAGCGCGGTCCCGTCGTGCGCAAACCTCCCGACCTGATGACCCACCGCATGGGGAAACTCCTCGTAGCCCCGACTGGTGATTGCAGTCCGGGCTGCTGAGTCCACTCCGATGCCTTCAACACCCGGCCGGATGGCAGCACGCGCGCTCTCGATGGCATCACGGATCGTTGCGAATCCCTGCTCGACCTCCACCGGCGCACGCGTCTCTCCCGGGCGCAGGATGTAGTACGTGCGTTGAATGTCTGAGACATATCCCTCAACACGCACACCAAAATCCATGTTCAGAACATGGCCATGTGCGATGGTGCGGCCCGTCGGGCCGTAGTGCGCTCCGGCGGTGTCCGGACCGGAAAAGACAGACGGACATGTGTGCGGGTCCCAGGCAAACCCCAGGTGCCGGCGCTCCACCTCTGTTCGCATGAACGCGGCAACATCGGCTTCACTCATCCCCGGCCGGATACACTGTTCTGCGGCGTCATAGATTTCTTCCGTGTGGCGAATGGCTTCGCGCAACCGTTCAAGTTCAGCGGGGGTCTTTCGCTGGCGAAGGGCGGACAGCAGCCCTTCCGCAGAAACAACACGGTCGGCAAGCCCCGCTTCGCTCAGGTATCCCATCATGGTGAGATACATGCCGTGCGTTATGCCATCACAGATTTCGGAATCCATCGAATAGTTGAGTGCGATCCGGCGAGGCGCAAGCCTGGCCAGTTCTGCCAGCAATGGAGCACGCATTCCTTCGACATAATCCAGCACCCGGTCATAGGCGCCGGTGTCGACCACCATCTGACGGTCGTATTTGCCCACGACGGCCGTCCGGCTGCCATCGCCTCCGAAGATCATCGCCTCCGAAGATCAACGCACTCTGCCATGTGAGATCTGATGCCACGAGGTACGGAAGGACAGGATCGCCGTTCAGGCTCGTTTCACGAACGAACGTGATCCAGCAATCGATTCCAAACTCCGGAAGGAGCGCCGTAGCCTGCTGGATCTTCTCTCTGATCAGTTCATGGGGCATAGTTGAAGATACGATACGGAGGGGACGGAATCAAAAAGGCACGATCGACACAGGAGAAGAAAGACGCCGGCACGCGGGGCAGAGGCAAAAATTGGCAACATCGCGCGTCTCTCATCCGCACATCCGGACATCCAATGCTGCTAGGCCTTCCAGAGCAAAGCCATCCCGACGAAAATCGTGCTCAGGGCGACGATCTTCTGCGTGCTCATGGCTTCCTTAAAAAAGGCTACGGACAGGCCGGCAATCAGCAGAATGCTTGCCGCGGAGAGAAGCGGATAGGCGACCCCGAGCTCGAGCTTTTCAAGCGACTTGATATAGAGCAGCGTATTGCCGAGACCCAGTGCAAGGGCAACCAGAAAGAGTCCCCCTTTTTCGAGCGTCCAGACAGGCAGTCCTGAAGCATGCTTGAAGAGCACATTTGCCGCAGAATTCAGGACAACGGCGAACGCCAGCAGCAGGTATCCCATACAATACTATCCTTTCTCAACCATGGTTCACTCCGCCTTTGCATCCGCAAGCTGCGGCACGGAAATCCCGAAATGAACGCGAAACAGTGTTCCGTCACCACGCTGGATTTCCAGTTCTCCCTGTAATTGGCGCGTGAGGATGCTGACCAGATGCAGACCCAGGCTTTTCGCCTCCGACGGACGCAGATCTTCAGGGAGCCCGATTCCGTTGTCCTGCACTTCAAGGATGAATGTGCCGTCGCTTTCCTGATGGAGCGACACCGTGATGTGCCCCAGCCGCCCTCCGGGAAAAGCGTGTTTCAGTGCGTTGGTAATGAGCTCATTGACAATGAGTCCGCACGGGATAGCGACATCGATGGGAAGGCGGACTTCTTCAACATCCACATGGTAGGTCACTCCGCCGTGCCCGAATGAATGAAACAGCGACACCACAAGCGACTCGATGTATTCCTTGAATTCGACGCGCGCAAAATCCTCCGACTTGTACAGGCGCTCGTGGATGAGCGCCATGGAGCGAACGCGGGTCTCGCTCTCCATGAACAGCGCCCGGTCGCGCGGATCATTGAGCGCTTCGGCCTGCAGATTCAACAGGCTGGAGATAATCTGGAGGTTATTCTTCACCCGATGGTGAACCTCTTTGAGCAGTATCTCTTTTTCGTGGACTGCCTGCTGCAGCACTCCGGCGGCGTGTTTCTGTTCCGTGATGTCCACGACGATGCCACGGATTCCTGCAGGCCGGTTTTCCGAGAGAATGGCTGCAGTATAGACAAGAGCGGGGAATTCGGTTCCATCGCGGCGCTGCATCTGGTATTCATTGCCGCCGCTCTCATTTCCTTCCAGGACGCGACGCGTGTCCTGCGTGGCACGGACACGATCTCCGGAGCTCACCATATCCAGAATCGAGAATCCCCGGGCAAGATCTTCGGCCCCATAGCCGAATGCCGAAAAGGCGGCGCGGTTGGCAAATGTGATCCGCCCGTCTGCATCGGTTTCGAAGACAGGCTGGGGCAGGAGCTCCGCCATCTGCTGGAATTTGTGTTCGCTTTCCCTCAGCGCCTTCTCTGCCTGGCGCCGGTCGCGGATCTCCTGTTCAAGGCCGGAATGCAGAATCCCGATGTTCTCCGCCATCTCATTGAAGGCGCCACCCAGGATCTCAATCTCGTCAGCCATCGTCTGCGTGTCGACGCGGACCTCCCGCTCCCCTTTCCCAAAACGCTGCACAGCATCGGTCAGACGGCGCATGGGACTTCCGACGATCAGCCAGATAATGAGTCCTGCGGTTGCCGACAGAATCAGGAGCGCCATCGCCAGCCGGAAAAACGATGTTTGCTCGAACAGGCGGAGTGTCGCAAGGATCTCGTCGGACGGCCTCGTGATGACGGCCTTCCACGGCTTTCCGGGCACCTGTGCAAAGATCAGGAGCATCCCGGAATCATCGTCCTCGACGAAACCATCCACATCCTCTGCAAGTCGGGCAAGCGTAAGAGAAGAGAAGTCCTGCCGTGCTGAGCGGCCGATGCGTGCCGTGTCCGTATGCGTGATGTACTGCTGCAGAGTGTCAAGGACAAACCAGTCGTCCAGTCCGTAGAGGGGACTGTCCCGGTTTCCACTCGTGCCCGGCGTGCCACCGGTCAGGACAAGTTCGTGCGTCAGCACGCGGACAAGTTCCAGTTCTCCCTCTGCACGCTGCTCGAAAACAACGGTCTTCAGATTATTGCGGATGAACACTGCTACGATGGCGAGAGGAAGAAGCGAGAGCAGGAGAAACCAGAAGGTGAGCCGGAGGCCCAGGATGCGGCGATACCCGCCGGGAGCCCGGGCCTGCCGGACGGCATCCCTCCACCCATAGCTCCAGAGAGGCGCCCGGAAATGACGGGGGAGGACCAGGAAGACAAGAGACGTCGTGCACGCGGTCAGGATGTACCCAAAGACCCACCCGCCCATCAGTACGACAATTGCTTCGGACAGCGGGAGATTCTGATCCAGGATGGTGGCCGAGAACTCCGGGAACAGCATCCGCACCAGGAGGAGAACCGGAAGCGTACACACAAAAAAATACACTAACAGGACTGCATTCCATCCCAGAAGAAATGCGGGCATGCGCAGGCGATCGTGGACCAGGCGCTTGTATGCCCACCCGATCCAGACGCAGCCCACGACGTGCATGGCGATAGAATAGAGGCGAACCGACGGATCCGGATCACCCAGACCGGAAAGTATTCCAATGATGACCCCTCCCACCGGTCCGGTGAATGCAGCCCCGATGGCGACAAACACTTCCATGGGATCCGCAATGATCCCCGTTCCGGGGAAACGGATGTGCAACCCCGCAAGCATGGTGAACAGCGCTGCCGCACCGAAGGAAACTGCAACCAGGATGATCCGGGGTGTGGCAAGTGCTCGAAGAGTGTTTTGCCGGGATGTGTCCATTTCCTCTTACGCCTGAAGATCGGTCGTCGTTCCTCCGGGTGCCTTCAACCCTTCGCTGATCAGCTTTTCAGTTAACCGGTCGGGATGATGGATCAGTGCAGGCAGGCATTGCGGACAGATATACGTCTCCCGGTGGGCAAGGCGCAGCACGAGCACAGGAAAGTCGATCTCTGAACGGCCACAGCTCAGGCATACTGCTGGCGAAGGAGTCGGCACCATAGGGTCTTTCTGGTTTTGTCAGAAGCGTATCGGCATTTCTGGCGTACCGCATCAGGCCTGTGGTACGCGCGTCACCATGGCCTTCTTACCGAAGATCGCCGCGGTAACTATCCCGGCCAGGACATACTGGACAATGGTCGAGAAGAACCAGGTGATTGCCATTGAATAGGGAATGGCGATCATTCCATAGGTGCCGTAGGCCATACCAATTCCCATCCAGATGCCGATATAGAGTCCGTACCGGATTCCCTCCATAATGCCCTTCCCCTCATACCCGCGCGAGAAGACAAGAACAAAGAAGAAAGCCCCCACGACCATGATCACGTAGAACACCCACATGAGAGACATCATGTCGGGGCGCCATAGGTCCTTTGTGGCCTCGTACGAAGACGCCAGCAAGACGCCATCCACGAGATAACCCAGAACGAAGAAGAGGACCACGACCGCGACGAAGCTGATCCAGCCTTGCTTATTCATAGTCGCCTCTGCGATTGTTGAAAGGATGTGGTGGGTTAGGAGGAACCCGAGAAGTATACAACTTCCAATTCTCATTCGCAAATAGGCAGAGACGAATCGCAATTGCCGGAAAGAGCACAAAATCCGGCCGGTTTGGCCAAAACCCCGCTTCATTCTACCCGTATACACTGGTAGATCTGTGCCGACACGAAACCCTGGACAAAGGGCGAGGAACGGGAATGAACATGCGAAGCGACAATTCTTATATGTCGGCAGCAAGGCAATCCGTCCGGGTTGCGCTCTTTAACGGCACACTGCGACCTGGGCATGACGGTGTCACCCGGGTGTTGTACAAGCTTCTGGATCATCTTCTGCTTGCGGGAACGCCCGTCGAGTGCTTTTCGGCCATCGTCCCGGAGGACAATGCACAGCCGGTTCCCATGCACCTTGTGCCGTCGGTCCGTTTTCCGTTGTATCCCGACTATCGACTGGCCCTTCCAGGGTGGAATGCATTCGCCCGTGCCCTGCGTCAGTTTTCTCCCACAGTCATTCACGTCAACAGTCCCTGCTCACTCGGCTGTGCCGCGGTGCGGTACGGACAGCATTTCGGGATCCCCGTTGTTGCCACGTATCACACGCATTTCCCGAAATACGCCACGTACTACAAACTGCCCGCCCTGGAGCCATGCGGTTGGAACTACCTTCGTTCTCTTTACAATGGGTGCGAACGGGTATACGTCCCCTCCCGTCCAATCCTGAATGAGCTCGCCGCGCAGGGGATTCACAATCTCGAATGGCTCCCCCACGGTGTCGACGCAGAGGTATTTCATCCCCGGCATCGTTCCGACGGGTGGCGCCGGGCGCACGGACTCGAAGACAAAACCGTCGTCCTGTTTGCCGGAAGGTTGGTCTGGGAAAAGGATCTGCGGACGCTCGTTGATGCCTGGACCATTCTCCGCACGCGCCATCGCGACGCAGCACTCGTGCTTGCAGGAGACGGCCCTGCCCGCGCTGAACTCGCCGCACTGCTCCCTGATGCACTCTTCCTCGGACACCTGAGCGGAGAAGATTTGACGACGGCCTTTGCCTCATCCGAGATCTTTCTCTTCCCCTCGACGACGGAAACATTCGGCAATGTCATCCTTGAAGCCATGGCGTCGGGAGTGGTTCCGGTCTGTGCCGATGCAGGAGGCGCTGCGGACCTCATTGAGCACGGCACGACAGGCCGGCTCTTCCGGCCCAGGGATGCTGAAGACTGCGCTCATCAGACATCCCTTCTCCTCAGCCAGCCGTCAGTACGCGACGCATATGGTTTGCGAGCACTTGCACGAGCCCGCATGCAGTCGTGGGGAAGCGTTTTCTCACGCCTGATGGAGAGTTACTGCGTTACTGTTGCATCAGGGTTTTCACGGACCTCGTCCCGGCATCGCCGGGCCGCGTAGGCTCCCCGGCTCGCAGAGCCGCCGTAACCTCTTCAGCCCGCAGAGCCGCCGTAACTTCTTCAGCTCGCAGAGGCGCCGTAACCTCTTCAGCCCGCAGAGGCGCTGTAACCTCTTCAGCCCGCAGAGCCGCCGTAGCTCTTCAGCTCGGAGGCCCCCGTAGCTCTTCAGCTCGGAGGGCCCCGTTACGGTGCCAGCTCACCGGGCCACCCCGGCGCGATCAGCATGTTGCTCTCCCCCCTTCTGGCAAACCTCTCGTCGCGTACACGTCAATCGCCCTCTCTGGCAAACTCTTTCTTTCAATCCGGAATTCATGTAGATTATTGGGAACCCTTTCAAGAGGTCGAGTGCAATGAGTAGACGGAAGCATACGCGAGTGTGTAGAGTAATCGTTCTTCTGATAGTGCTCGGCACCCTTGCGGTGCCGGTTCACACCCGCGCTGCTGATCCCGGATCGATTGACTGGGCGCTGGTCCACGAGATTACCAACCGCGGCATTGACCGGTTCTACCGCCTTGAGACCGATGCGGCCATACAGCGGTTCGATTCGGTTGCGCGGATGGCTCCGGAAGATCCGCGTGGATATTTCTTCAAGAGCATCGTCCACTTCTCTCTGTATGCGCTTGAACGCGACAAGAGACACTTCGATGCGTTCATGAAACAGTCAGACTATGTGATCTCTGTGTGCGAGCAGTTGCTGGAGAACAACGAACACGATGCGATGGCGAAGTTCTATCTTGGCGGCATCTATGGCTATCGCGGGATGCTATGGCAGACGGAGGGGTCGCTCGTCAAGGCTGTCACGGAAGGACGCAAGGGATATCTTTACCTGGAAGAAGCTGTTGAGGAGAGACCTGATCTGTACGACGCCCACATGGGATTCGGCCTGTTCCGCTATCTCGTGGCAAAAGCGCCGCGGTCGCTGCACTGGATGATGAAGCTGCTCGGCATCACGCCGGACCGCGAAGGTGGGCTGCAAATGCTCAAGACTGCTGCCGAGAAGGGCATCTACACGCGCAACGAAGCCCGGCTGTATCTTGCACAATTCCTGTTCAGCGAGCACCGGCAGGACGAAGCCTTCGCCTATATCAACCAGCTCTGTACTGAATATCCCGAGAATTCCCTTTTCCTGATGCTCAGGGCCAGCTGGTACCAGCGCACGGGCCAGCTGGATGAGGCCATGGCCGATGCCCTGAAAGCTATGGAGCGAAATTCACGCAGACCGATCCGGTTTGTCGAGAACATCCTTCATAGCACACTGGGCAGTATCTACTATTCACGGAATGACTTTGCGAACTCACAAAAACACTATGCGTTGTATTCCGACTCCGGCCAGAACAGCCAGAGTGCCTGGAGCCGGACATGGTACCGGATCGGTGTTGCGCATGAGCTGAACGGAGATCGGAATGCTGCAGTGGCAGCGTTCGCGCGTGCCCGGAAGGACAACGAGATGTGGGGGCCGATGGCAGCCTACTACTACCGGCGCGCCCAGTACAGCCTGCGCCATCCGATCTCCGGGGCTGAAGCGGACATCATCCGCGCCGAGAACGAGATGAATGTCAAAGCATACGACTCCGCCTTCAGGCTCTATACCGCAGCGGTCGCATCATCGGGAAACGATATCGAAATCCGCTCGAGGGCTCTTCTCGGTCTGATGCAGCTCCAATACGAACTCAAACGCTACCAGGACGTTGAGGAGACGTCCAAACAATTGCTGGCACTCCGGCCTGCGGAGGAGAGATGGGTTCTCCCCCACGGATACTTCACGCTCGGCCAGGCCTACGCACAGACGGGACGAAGTGCAGAGGCACGAAAGGCGTTCGAAATGGTGGATGAGTTCGACGATTACGATTACCAGGACCGGCTTGAATCACGTGTAGAGGATGCGCTGGAAAAGCTGGAAAAGGCCGGGGAATGAAGCCGCCGGGACTGTACTGGATGCCCACAGGCGACGGGATGTGCTGTACACACGAGGTGCGCAGGCGTTCTTAGCACCAACAGGTTGTGGTTGAATCCGCGGAGACAGTTGGCTGGTCTATGAACTACGTACCGGGAGCTCCCGGTTCTGCCTTGCGCCGCTCGTACGTGAACGTGTAGCGCTGGAAGACGCCCGAAGAGAAACTCCAGACGATCTCACGCAAACAGTCTTCCCCGTCATAGGTGTACTGAAGCTCCGCCGTTGAACCGTCACTCCCCCTGAAGCTTCCCCTCAGCAGCCTCCGGTGATCATCCGAGACAAAGCTCACGACTCCGGAAATCCAGCCATCAACATTCTGGTACACCGCCTTGCGGAGGGTACCATCCGGGTTGTAGATGTACGATTCCACGGATTCGATCGCACCGTCACTTTCCTGTACTCGCAGGATGAGGCGGCGCAGCCCGTCGTAGGTGTACGAAGAGTGTCTCTCACTCCCGTCACCCGTTTTACGTACAGAACGAACAAGGCGGCCGTCGGTGTCGTAGGTGTACGTGGTAACTGAGGAAAAACCATCGGACCGCCGGAACTCTTTCTGCTGAAGCGATCCGTCTCTGGCGTACACGTAGGTTGATGGGCCTCCCTTCTCGTTGTTGAACGTGTAGTCTTCAGCGATGACCCGCGCCTTGCAGGTATTCGTGATGAAAGGATTCGGCATTCCCCATATCCTGCAGGTGGTCGGCGTATACTCGTACGTTAGCGTCTGTTTCCACCCTTCCGCAAACGTCCAGGTTTCGCGTGCGAGGTTCCCTGGACCATCGTACTCGTAGGAAACGTGGCCGACAGTATCAACATCGTTCAAGAGCACAGCCGAACGAAGGAGTCCCTGCCCGTCATAATTGTAGACGACATCAGCATCCAGCCACCCCTTGTGGCGTGTGAACCTGGCCCGGACTCGCCTGCCATTCTGGTCATAGGTGTAGGCTGCAGTCCCCCGCACCCTGTCGGAACGGCAAAACCGTTCCCCGATCCGGTTTCCCCGCTCATCGTATGTGTACACTTCAAGCGAGGTCAGGCTGTCCGATAACTCCCGGAATGCGGTTACCAGATTGCCGCGATGGTCGTGCTGATAGATGTTGACGGAACTTTTCGATCCATCAGAGAGTCTCCATATTCCTCTGCATACGCGGTTGTCATGGTCATAGCTGAAGTCCGTCGCACCCTTCTCACCAAGGGTGTTCTCGTAGAGGAGCCGTGTCAGCCTGTATCCTGCTTGTACCTGTTCCAGAGGTTGCGCACCCGACGGAAGAGTCCACAGGGCAATGAGGCCGGCCAGGACGACGTACATCGGAATCGTTCGCTGGCACGCCCGACCGTGGATTGCTGCCCGCGGGCCGCCGTGAAAGGAATGACTGCATCCACGCGGATCGAGCGATTTCAGAGAGCGCAGAACGTTGTGGTTCATAGGAGGACTCCGGGAAGATGATCAACAATAACGCCTAATCACCCGGACTCGCAACGCTAAGGCGTCTGTCCGCGTCAGGGATGCGACCGGAGACAGTGGGGTCCGACGATTAGCACCGGCCAGATTGCACTTGTCCTTTGATCGTCCGCACGCTATCTTTCCCATGCGGCATCCGCTTAAGCACCCACAACAGGAGCCTCCATGCAACCATCCATGAACGTCGCCCGGCGGCTTGTAGCTGTCTTGTGCGCCCTCGGCACATTTTCACTCGCTTCGGCGCAGACGAGAATCGTGGTCAACGCCGACCTCGGCAAAGATACGATCAGCCGCCATATCTACGGACACTTCTCCGAGCATCTCGGACACTGTATCTACGGCGGATTCTTCGTGGGGGAGGCAAACAGCCAGGTCCCCCATACACGCGGCATCCGGAACGATGTCGTTCAGGCATTGAAGCGGCTCCACATCCCGAACCTCCGGTGGCCGGGCGGATGCTTTGCCGATACGTATCACTGGAAAGACGGCATCGGCCCGCGGGAGAAACGCCCGGCGATCGTCAATACCTGGTGGGGCGGCGTAACAGAGGACAACAGCTTCGGAACGCACGAGTTCCTGGACTTATGTGAACAGCTCGGCGCAGAACCGTACATCTCGGGCAATGTGGGAAGTGGGACCGTGCAGGAACTGACCGATTGGGTGCAATACGTCAACTTTGGCGGCACGGGGCCGATGGCCAACCAGCGAAAGCAGAACGGCAGAATGGAACCGTGGCAGGTGCGTTACTGGGGAATCGGCAATGAGACGTGGGGATGCGGCGGGAACATGACAGCAGAATATTATGCGAACATCTATCGCCTCTATTCTACGTTTGTCTCATCCACGTGGGGCAAGAGCCCGATATTCCGGATCGCCTCGGGCGCAGGGGGTGGCGACTATCACTGGACCGAAGTGCTCATGCGCGACATCCCTCACGGTTTGCTGGAAGGAGTGGCGCTCCATCACTATTCGGCAAACTGGGGCAAGAAGGGATCTGCCACCAGATTCTCGGAGGCAGAATACTTCGACACCATGACGCGTGCCTGGCATATGGAGGAGCTCGTCAAGGGACATGCGACAATCATGGACCGGTATGATCCCAAGAAGAAGATAGCGCTCGTCGTGGACGAGTGGGGAGGATGGTATGACGTTGAACCCGGCACAAACCCCGGCTTCCTGTTCCAGCAGAACACCATGCGCGATGCCGTGCTCGCCGGCCTGACACTCAATATCTTCAACAACCGCTGCGACCGTGTCCGTATGGCCAACCTGGCACAGACGGTCAACGTCCTGCAGGCAGTTGTGCTGACGGATGAGGCGCGGATGCTCACCACGCCAACGTATCACGTCATGGAGATGTACACCCCGCACCACGACGCCGTGCTTTTGCCGGTGAGCGTGAACAGTCCGGAGTATACCTTTGATGGCACCTCCCTTCCGTCATTGTCCGTTTCGGCGTCCCGCGATCGTTCAGACGCGGTGCACATCTCGCTTGTGAACATCGACATCCATGCACCCCGTGAAATCGAAGTGGACGTCCGGGGAGCACGTTTTACATCGGTGAAGGGACGGATCCTCACATCCGCAAAGATCCAGGATCACAATACATTTGATGACCCGGAGAAAGTGAAGCCACAGGAGTTTAAAGGAGCGAAGGTGGATGGGTCAAGAGTGCGTCTGGAGATACCGGCAGGTTCGGTGGTCGTGCTGTCGCTGAAGTGAGATGTTGTGTTGGCTGAGAGGATCCAGGGGGGCCGCTGGCCCTGAGAAAGCCGGCCAATCCGGGCTAAACAGTTTGGCTCTATTGGGGCAGCTGGCGGCAACCCTGACCCTGATCTGGGCCTTGACTTCTCGAGCCGGAGCGGGGTTAGTTCATGCCCGCTTTGGACATACGATGGAAGTGTGCTTTCTGTTTTCCCGGTCCATCGGCGTATTCGATCACGAGAACCAGAAACTCGGCAGCTGAGACGGATTCATCCAATCCTTCCAGCATTTCCCGGCTGTCGAGTCCCCCCTCTACGATATAGTCCTGAATTTCGGACATGCCCCACCATTCCCACTCGAGTCCCTGTTCTGGCAGAAAGACGAGTGCACCGAGTTCACCGGTCTCGTTCCGTCCTTTCTTCCAGAGATTGCAGTAGTGGGAGAAGTTTGCGTAGAGGTGAGATATAATAGAGGCGTGTGTCATACACAACTGCCTCCGGATGATCTGGAGGCGAGTGTTTTCACCGCGTTGAACCCGGGTGATCGTGCTGCTCGAAGCCATGACAACAACCAGAGCGGGAGACGGGACTCGAACCCGCGACGTCCAGCTTGGGAAGCTGGCATTCTACCACTGAATTACTCCCGCAGCACTCACATGCAAATATACCGCGTTCTCGTCTGAAATGCAACGCTTCCAAGTGTTCGGCGCAGACGAACAGAATGATGGCAATCACAAAAAAGGGGGACGACCTGGAATCGTCACCCTTCAAAATCCTTCAAGACACAGACTATTGAGGAGTCTGGCCGCAGCCGTCCTGACAGATCCAGTCGCACCAAGTCCATGGTCCTTCGGGACCAGACCGGTCATGCCCCTGCTACCGGACCAAGACCATGCTTCTGGTCTGGACGAAGCTCCCCGCACTCAACCTGTAGTGGTACAATCCGCTCGAGAGGCCGGAAGCATCAAACCTGACCTCGTGCACTCCTGCCTCCATCGTGCCGTCCACAACCACTGACACCTGCTGTCCAAGCATATCGTAGACGGTCACGCTCACGTGTGATGCGTGCGGCAATTCATACGCGATGGTTGTTGCCGGATTGAACGGATTGGGGTAGTTCTGTCGCAACGCGTAGGCTCGGGGGGCCAATGGATCCGGATCCGCCGACGTGGATGTAACAGTGAACGTCCCCTCTTCGGAAAATGGAGAACCGGCAAACTGGTTGTCAACAGCCTGCACTCTCCAATAGTACGTCCCTGGCGAGAGAGTCCTCAGTATTGCCTCGGTACGTGCTCCCTGGCTTCCAGATTTGGGCATTCTCCGGTAACCGGATTGCGGGTCGGAAAGGGGTGATACGACGTCGAACTTCCCAGGCGCCGTTCCGACCATGACGTTGTAGGTGATTGCCTTCTGATCGGTCTCGTCATCCGTCGAGGCCTTCCAACTGAGCGTTGCCTGTTGCGCATTGATCTTTGTGGCAAGTCCCTGCGGAGTGGCGGGAGAGGAGTTCCCCGCCACGACGGCAACATTCTTGTACAGCATCGTCACCGGTTTGAGATCAGTACCGTATGTTGGGTGCGTTCTCTCAGCAGTAGCGCCGGTGACAAGGAGATCCAGCCGCCCGTCCCCGTCATAATCCCCCCAGTCGAGTGACCCGAACCAGGTTCCGACGAGTTTTGCCCCCGTATCGGTAAACGTGCTATCCCCATTGTTGTGGTAGATCTTCGTGGTCATATTCGTACCGGTGTAAAAATGCTCCCCGCCGGAGATGGCGATATCCATGTACCCATCGTTGTCATAATCGCCGGCAGCAGCAGCGCTGACGTGGACTGGCTTCAACGTTGTCTGGATTTCTGTAAATGATCCATCCTGATTGTTGCGGTACAACGCAGCCACAGGAACGCCGCCACTGCCTGAACCGGTCACAAGAAGATCGACAAAGCCATCATTGTCGAAATCAAACCAGATCACACCTCCCGAGTTTACCGCGCGGAATGTCCCTCCTCCACGGAGAGGACTGTACACCTCATCGAAACCGATGACACCGCGGGACATTGCGTTGTGATACAGGCGTGTCTGGACTCCATATCCGTACCCGGTGATGAAGACATCCATGTAGCCGTCGTGGTCGTAGTCAGCCCACGCAATGGAACTTCCCCATACACCCGGGAGGTTCGAAGGGACTTCGTAGAACTGGCCGTTAATGACACGATACAGTTTTGTGTAGAACGAGTTCCCCCGATCCGGTGAACCCGAGATGAGGAGGTCAAGGTGGCCATCATTGTCAGAATCGACCCAGGTCACGGAGCCTCCGTTGAGGCCCATAATGCGGGCATTCATATCAACGAAGTCCCCGCCGTTGTTCGTATACACCTTCGATAACGGCTGTGTATTGAGTGTGTCGGTTGTCCCTTCAATGGCGAAGTCCACATCCCCATCATTGTCAATATCTGCCCAGGAAAGCCCGTGCTCTGAGACCAGCGGGCAAATGCCTGCCTGGAGATTCGAAAAACCCTGGCCATCGTTCCGGTAGATTCCGGAAACAGGGCCGAGTTCACTCATCCCTGCCATGAGGATGTCGAGACGGCCATCGTTGTTGTAGTCGAACCACACGGCATTCCCCGCAACGACGCCGGGGATCGGAAGATTCTGGGGAATCCAGGCTATGCTGTCCAGAAGCACATTCCGGGTTTTTCTGTGATCACCGGAGACGCCTGGCGCAGGGAGAAGCAGCATCGGAACGAAGAGAATGACCAGGAACGGAATGAGATTAGTTCGAGGACGGTTCATACACGATGACCTCATTTTATCCGTTTGACATAGATATGGTGCATCTCTCTTTTAGTGTATGGCTAATTACTAAGACATGCAATCGAGTCTGGATGCCGTTAGTGAGAAACCTAATGCTGGCAAGCTCTTACGCGGGGCATCATGTGATTCAGCGCACAGATATCAGGCATCGTAAGTCATTGCTGACGGCAGACCCGCCGTGTGGGTTGTGTCCGAGCAGACATAGGTGAGCAGCACGTGAATCTCAACGGCACGAGACGGCGACGTCAGAGATGCCATCCCAGCACCAGGCCGAGGCAAACGTTGCCAAGCGGCCGGGAGCCAAGATTCCATTCCGGAACCTCAGGCAGTCCTTGCCCGGCCAGCATCGTGTAGTCAGCAAAAAAACCAACCGAGACCGCTTGAGCGAGCCGGAGATCTGCCGAGCCAAACAGTGAGAGCGCAAGGCGCATTCCGGAAAAAACCTGCGGTACCGACACATATGATTGCTGGCGCCAGTACTCGTACGTGTGTCCGTACGAGATCTGCCTGACATGCACTACAGTACTCAGAGGCCTTTCAAATTGCCCGTCGATAGTGCCGATGCCGACACCCGCGCCTGCTTTGATGCTGACGATGTGCGGAAGCATGTCCTGCAGTGGCTCCGCGACACCGACAAGAAGGAATGCCTTACCCTTGAACGATTCGCTGTGACCTGAAAATGTGGCCACCGAATCCGTGAGGCTGGTCCTAGCAAATCCAGAGGTGGGTGGCTCTGACACACTCACATATGCCAGGCCCAACTCCAGCCATCGGCGTATGTTATACGTGATTTGAAATCTTCTCAGAAGATTTGTCGAAGTCAGCCCTTTGTAGTCATGTACTTCCGCCGGCAGCACTGCAGGGTTGTATATTGGTATCGAGGAGTAGAGCCCGGATGGTTTCGAGGCATTTCTCGTAGAGACCCATCCTCCGTGCATGACGAAATGAAGCTTTGTCCGCCCTGGTCCTCCCTGAAGGAACTCCTTGAGCGCAGACAATTCTGCCGCATCGCGATCCGGATTCCCCGAGAAGTCGAACTCCTGGCTACCTGCGAACGTGAACAGACCGAACAGCGCATACCCCGGCAATGCCATCACGATGCTCCCGGGAGCAAACTCGAATGGGTCTTTCGCATAACCTGCTGGTCCACTACCCTCGCCGCTCAATGCAGCCACGAGATAGACTCCAGCCAGAGCACCGAAGAGCCCCGATGATGCACCATCCTGCTTTGTGTCGATCGTAAAGGATTTGACATCGCGAAATGCGATGACAACATCTTCCCCCCCGCTGACCAGCATCACGGAATCGTTCACGAGACCACTGTAGAAGCCCGTGCGGCTGACACCATCATGGGTCTGCACGTTCACCGCATTGTACCGCAGATCATACGGGACTCCAGGCACTAAGGCCGGTGTGCGGGAATCCGGGGAGAGCGAATGCCGGATGGGACTGTATTCCTGCTGTTGAGCCTCCAGTGGCACGGCCATGCAGACGAAGAGGAGGAACAGCACCGTTACAGCGCTGGACTCTTTCATGTAACCTCCAGATCGAAATCCGGAATTCCTATAAACATCAGTCAAGCACGTGTTGTAACCGGGCCCGGAGAGCAGAGCGCCAGACCTGATACTGCTGCGCCGAGTACCGGGTGATTTCTCCCGGGGTTCTCAGAAAATTGCTCAGTGCTTCAAGCTCTCCCGGTCCCTCTTTTGACAGGTGGAGCACATAATACCCCGACGTCCGGGCAAAAAGCGTCCGCTGTTTCCCCTGCGACACGGGCGGAGAAGCCCAGGCAATGGAGGCTTCGTCGCGCTGTGTCGGCATCTCGTAATACCGGTGATCTTCCTCTTCCAGCAACGCTGATACATCGCGGCCAACCTGGTCAACTGCCTGTGTCATCGTCAGGGGCCGGAGTGGCATCCGCGCGATGGCATCATATGAAATCGCTATATGGTCGAAGGACCAGAATCCCTTGGGCGGGCGGAGACACAGCTCGAGTGAATCTCCGGTGAAGCGCCCCAGGGGAAATGACACTGTCTGGGTTTCATGAATGAGCGGCCCTCCCCCGGAGACTGTCCCGCGCTCGATCCACGCATCCCCTCTGCGGGCGTACAGCGGCATTGTATACAGACCTTCCAGTTCAAGCCAGCGCATGGTTCTGAAGAACAACGGTCCGTGACGGTCGGCATCTTCATACCAGTGGTCCACATCGCTTCCCCGCAATTCATACATCACACGAATCATCGTGGAACCCCAGAGTGTTGTTCCTCCATGAAGAATCACGGTCGCCCGTGATGCACCGGATGGTTTGGGGAACGTAAACCGCAACGTGTGACGCGTGGAATCCTCTGGATCACCCTCATACGAAAACATGTGCGTTTCCCAGGCGATGCCATCCCGGGAGTGGAAGAACGGCAGAAGATCCGCTCCTGTCTCGTCGCGAGCAGCCGTCGGCGCAACGGAAGACCGGATGGGCACCACGTAATCCTCACCGTCGGCAATCAGAGTGAACGATGAGTCATGGTCGCAATACATCAACTGGAGTTTGTCCACGTACTGTGTTTCATTGACTTCGTTGCGGAGCAATGCTCTATACGCACCGTCTACCGGTTTGATGTGTTCCATTCGTGATAGATCTGTTCTCGCTAGTCCAGCCGTCGTTGCGCCACCGAGTGGCTCGGCATCAAACACGTAGTGGTCTCCATCATGAGAGTACAGAAAGGGACAGGATTGTTTTGTAGCGGCAATGATTCCCACCACAAGCGCCGCCGCTGCGGCAACCACTCCGATCGAGACGGCAAGTGTCTTGATCCCGTCCCACCGCTTCACCTTCACGTACAGAATGCTATCCACAGGCACGGCCACCTGGGTTGAAAGCGGAGTCATTCCTGCCACGATATCCCGTAACGGCGTTTGTGTGACCCCTGCAGTATCGAACCGCACAAGCGTATTGACATTGCGCAAAACAACTTCGGCTACTGGCAGCGTAAACACTCCCACACGCAGGTCCAGTGCAGGAGGTGATTCCAGCCGGACTCCAACGCACAGGTTCCGCCGGACGGAGAGCGGATTCTTCCTCTGATCAATCCCGGTTATGAACTCCTTCCCAATCGATCCGCCGGGTGGTGCAAAGATAACGAGCCGACCGCCCTCCATCAGCACCTCGGCTGCTTTGGTGTAGGATGAGATCTCGCCAGGAGGTAGAAACCGCGGGCTTTCCGCACGGAATTCCTTCACCTCGGATGAGCGATATGTGACGTGCTGTTGGTCGACCGTCGTCCCACTCAGCGTGAACTCCTGCTGATACGAGCCGCCCCGCTCGTCAAATTCAATTTCCGTGCCCGTACGTGTCACGACCGCCGTGATGCGCTCTGTTGTTAGGGGGAGTTCCTCTTTGAACGCTTTCTGTTCAGAGTATTGAGCACATCCTTCCATCAGAGCCACGCCGGCACAAATGGCGGCTGCCACACTGATCTGGAGTTTCATGACGGTTCTCCCGAGGACTCTTTCTGAAGTGCACCGGATGTCTGGTCAGCAGAATGAACAATCGACTCGAATTCTTCCCTGATGATCTCATGTGGCACCGGCATGGCAGTTCCCCGCACAGCTTCCTTCATGAGTGTTCGTCCGAGCAGAAGTGAAGGGCAGGTGGCGCGGACGGGGTGCGGTATGGCTTTGCGCATGCGGTTGTAGATGGTCTCGAACTCCTCACTCAGGATATTCCCGAACCCGACGGGAAGAAACACGCAAGGAGTCACGTTCCCCTGGCCGTCAATGGCGAAATGAGACAATCCCCCCATCATACATCCCATCTGCCGGGGATGTTCCGTGTATGCGACGTAGTATACAATGGGAGTGTTCCGATACTGCCGCCGATCCCGCGTTGCCTCAAAGAACCGCATGACCGCGGCTCTATCGTCTTCTGTCAGCAGGACATCAGCTGCGTTTCCGAGAAAACCACCACATGGACGGGGTTCAAGCATCTGGATGAAGGCGACATTCGCCTTTTTCGCAAGCTCGAGATAACGCCACAGATCTCCCGACCGGATGAGCGTTCGCGTCAGGCACATGTTGAGATACGGGAGAATACCCTCCTCTCGGAACCAGTCAACTGCCTGCAGTGCCTGGCGATATGAACCCGGTCGTCCGCGCAAACGGTCGTGCCGTGCCTCAACGACATCATCCAGCCCCACCGCCGCCGCTGTGAGGCCGGCTTCCCGCAGGAGTCTGGCGCGCTTGCGCGTAACACCCATTCCGGACGTGTGCATGTGAAAGTCCGAGGCGCTCTTGTCGGCCGATGACAGCAGTTCGAGGACATCTTCAAAACGCACCATCGGCTCGCCGCCTGAGAGAACAATCACGCTTGTCCCTATCCGCTGAAGCGCAGCTATTGTTCTCTTCCACTGATCAAAAGAGACGGTCTCCGTTCCTCCGGTGTTGTACCGCTCATAGCAGTGTTCGCATGACAGGGGGCATCGTCGAGTCACGGCGAGAATCGCCAGGTCAATCTGCCGCTTCCACTCTGTTCCGGCAGCCAGGACGTTCATTCCTCCGTTCGCAACCATCCGGTCGAACGCTGCAGACGGGAAAGCCGGGACAAGAGGTGCTGAGAACGCTTTCCCACGAAAGACAGCCTGGCGCGTCAGCCCGAGCACGTTGCCTGCTTTGAGCCAGTGCAAGACGCCCCCGTTCCTGGAATGCATGGCAAAGAGTGGATACCGGCGAGGCTGGAGAAGATACTTCAGGGAGTACAGCAGGAAGAGAAGCTGCGTGAGGATGAGGAATGCGCCTGACCGAAAGCGCACACGTTCTCTGTGTGTGACCGGTTGCTGCTCCATAGACAGCCCGCTCTTTTTTGCAGCGGTGTTCTCCGTCACCGGGAGGGAGAGCTCCACCGATGCCCCCGGGGACATCCGGCATCGGATGGTCCCGGGAGGAACGGTCACAATGTACTGCGCAGCGATGCTGCAGTTGTCACAGAATTGTCAAACCGAGTGGACCATTGGTCCCTGCGCGCTGGACCGAATCACCTCTGGCCTGCTGATGGGGGCGTCGGGCGGTGGCTTGGACATCCACCGTGTCGACGTGTCCATCCTTATTATTAATGAAGCGGTCTATTTCCCCCGGCGCTGCTCGAACAGCCATGTTACGAATTTCTCGGAACCGTAAGCGGCGTCCCATGAGTTGTGCCCGGTGCCCGGGAGCTCGGTATACTTCACCGGAGCGCCGATGGCGGTCAGAGCGGCGGCAGCGCCCCGCGATTGACCCACCGGAACCGCCGGGTCTGCTTCCCCGTGGAAGATCCACACCGGAAGGCGGACGAGCTTCTTCGCCACGATCTCAAATGCAGCATCTGTGTTCTCCGGAACCACAGGGTCGAACATGCTGATCCATGAAGTGTCCCTCTGAATCCATCCGCAGATCGGCGCTGCAGCCGCAAAGATTTGCGGATGGCGATAGGCGAGATACCATGTGCCATTGCCACCCATGGAGAGTCCGGTAAGGTATACCCGGTCCGCATCGGTCTTGAATTCCTTCAGCGTTTTTTGAAGAGCCATCATCGCCGCCTGCGAGGGCTCTCCCACCCATATGGAATCAGGAGGACACTGAGGAAATACGACTATGGCGGGATACCGGTCAGCATTCTGGCGAATTGCTGCGCCAAGTCCCGTCTGCGTCTGGAGGAGTCCATCTTTTCCGCGCTCACCTGCCCCATGCAGGAACAGAATCACAGGCCAGGCCTGTGCTTGCGTATACGTGGACGGCATGTAGATCTGATATTTGTAGACCGTTCCCGCGATTTCGACTGTGCGGTTCAGGAAACCGGTTTCCACCCGGCCTTGTGCGAAGGAATGCTGCAGGCTGCAGAGCAGAAATGCGGCACCGAGAACAAAGACGATACCGCACGGGGATGTTGATGACATGGTCACTGCTCCTTTCGTGGCTGAAGTCAGGAAATGAAACGGTCGAGCTCGGACCCGGGGATGCGAGCACCAAGGATGCAGGTATCTGCTCCCTGGTACGGGAAATACAGGTCTCCCTGCCAGAAGTACGCCCCGCACACGAACACAACGTTGTTCACGCCGAGGTCCGCGTCACCAATTGTCTCCTGCGGTGTCGTCGGACGAAGCAGCGGCTCTGTACGGCGGAGAATCGGATCCGGCCGCCCCGGGTCACAGAGTGCTATGCCCAGATCATACTCGCGCTTCCCGACGACATCCCTGTTGCCTATGTGATACAGGATAAGATACCGTCCGTCAGAAAGCAACATCGGCGGCGCCCCGCCTCCGACCCAGACATCCTTGAACTGCGGATTCGGCCTCCAGTCCATGAAAAGTCCCCTGTCTTTCCATTCTCCGAACAGATCCCCGCTCTCTGCCCAGTGAACCCTCATCGCATTTGCACCCTCCATGGGCCTGTGCAGCATCAGCAGGTTCTTGCCGGTAGCCGGTTCGAAGAGCATCCCGTTTTTGTTGTCCACAGTGTTGAATGTTCCGCGCAGCGGACCATGCTTCTTCCAGTGAACCGCATCCTCCGATGTGGCAATCAGGATGCGGACTCTGTTGCGCTCCCGGCCTGACGCATACCCTGTGTAGATCATGACAAACTGGTCGCCCACGCGCATGATCCGCGGATCTTCCACACCCAAATCCTCGTACTCTCCCTCCGGAATCATCACGGGTTGATCCAGGCGAGCGAGCACGCGCAGGTCCGGCGAGCAGACAGCCAGGCCAAGCACAGACCTGGTATGGTCTTTCTCCGGTGTCCTTCTGCCCTGCGCGCGGTAGAGGAGCATGACGAGTGCGGCCTCTCCCAAAAGACGGTTGCGGGTGGTCTCGTCTACCGGAAGCGCGTGCACAACGGCCCGCTTCATGACCTGATCTTCTACAAGCACGCAAGCCGGGTTGAAGGTAACTTTGTTCTCCCAGGGATGAGTTTCAACCTTCTCAATCAGCGGTTGTCCCCCGTGAAGCCGTTCGACGCGCGGTGCTGTCATGATGTTGACCCTCGAAGTTCCGGCTGTCTATTAAAACGAACCAGGTAGATCCTATGCGACAAATGGATTCTTGAGGTCTGCCGCCTCCAGCTCCCGCATAAGCGTAGCGATCTCCACCCGCGCAGCAAGAAGATACGTGTCGGCGCCGCCATAGACAATGTACAGGTGGTCACCATAGACATACGACCCGCATGTGAACAGGACGTTCTGCACCTGCAGTGTGGAGCTGGACCCGAGCTCTTCCGGCGTCTCCGGGACCATGAAGTGTTCGATGCGGCCGCGCACGACTGAGGCAGGATCCGTCTCCGCGTGGCGCATATCCAGCAACGCCGCATCCAGATCGTATTCCAGGGTGCTATCGGCCCTGCTGTTGCCGGTATGATAGATCATCATATATCTGCCATCGCCCAGGGGCACAGGCACACCGCCGGCGCCGATCCAGGATTCTTTAAACCGCGGGTTGTGGAAGGAATGCATAATCGGTCCGAGGTCACGCCATGTACCGTCCGGGGCATTACTGACCGCCAGATTCATGGCATAATCCGCATGAGGCAATCCATTCCACCATGGCCGGTGAAGCAGATAGTACTTCCCCTGCTCAGCCCCCGGAAAGAGCACTCCATCTTTGTTATAGTGCGCGTTGATATCCCCCCGCATGGGTCCCAGTTTCTCCCAATGCAGGAGATCGGTCGAGCGCGCGGTGCAGAGCTGTGTATGATACACCGTTTCCGGATCTGCTTTCAGGCCGCAATACACCATAGTGAATGTATTCCCGATGCGTGTGATCCGGGGATCCTCCACACCCAGATAGTCAGCTCCATCGGGCATGGGCTCGGGAAAGATCACGGGCTCTTTGTAGCGATAGAGAGGTTTGAATTCGGGAGTGAACAGTGCCAGGCCGATGAAGCTGCGGACAAACGGCAATCCCGGATCCGTCTCCGGCCGGGCACGGTAGTGAATCACGATGATGCCGTTGTGCAGATCGGCATCAGACAGACGACGCATAGGCAACAAGGTCTGGATAATTTTATCATTCGCTGCCGATCGTTCGAGATACAACGCCGCCGCATTAAAGGTGACCCCCGTTTCCCACCAATTCGATCCCGGCACGATGATCGGGACGGCGCCGTTACAGCGCTCGACGGTGATGGGGTAGGTTTTCATATCAACGCCTCATGTCAAAGAAACTCATGAATTGAGTGCACGGACGGCAATCGTCCGACGCAGTTGAGCAAGCGGCAGTTCGCTCGAGATTATGACATCCCGCGCGCTCCCCACATCCAGGTCAAACCAATTCTCATGGATGTCTGCATCGACTGCCGCAGTCAGAGCGACGCCAAACGCAAACTTCGTGGAACGCACGCGTGCCCGGTAAACACCGGGACCTGACTTCCGCACGCTGATGGCAACGCGGGCATGCGGCAGCTTAAGATGCTTGGGCTCAAGGAAGTAATGCCTGTTCTCCGTCACCCCTCCACCTGCATAGGCAAGGACTGCATGAAGGTACATGGTTGCGGGATCCACCTTGCGCATCACAATCCCGGGCACCGTGTACAGGATGACGGATGCATTGGGCGGTACCACGACGCGCATGTTCTTGCGCCAGAGCACGTCTCCGTTGAATGAACGGAGAGACAGCGACACCCTTGACGGCACATCCACGAGGAAGTCGTTCGTCCCCCACACCCGAATATCCGGTCCGGCCTGCGCGAGGGAGACGAGCACAGGTGCAAAGAAACGGCGTGCGGCATAGTACGACGCCTTCGGGCGGAGATCGGCATCGATCACGGACCAGCTCATCACAGGCCAGCAGTCGTTGAGCTGCCAGAACAGCGCCCCGCCTGTTCTGAATTTCCTCCGGCGCCAGTGCTCAACGGCGCACTTCAACGCGTCGGCCTGCACCAGTTGACCCGTGTGGAAGAACCCGGCCCAGTCCGCCGCCACAGGGTAATGCGCAGCCTGGAACCGGAAGAGCCTCTCCATTCCTTCCACCTGTTTGTTATGGTGCTGCACCACTGCCGAATGAAGTGACCGGTCCTCCGGCAGCGTCACACGCTCGAGTGTGCGGGGATCGGGCGGACCCTGAAAACCGAACTCGGAAACAAACCGTGCGTGGTTCTCGCGGTAGTGGAGGAAGTCCTTCCATGCGCTCCACACTTCCCACTGATGGTGGTTTCCGTTATCCTGTGCATTCGGGAAGCCCTCTCCGAACGGCGTGCTGCGCCAGTAGGGACGCGTGCCGTCCTGATCGCGCACAACTCTGGCAAGGACATCGCGGAAGATCGGTGCGCCCCTCATGTCATCAGGGGTCTTGGCGGGATTTTCGGTACAGAAGAGCCACTCACATTCGTTGTTGCCACACCAGAGCACGATGCACGGATGGTTGCGCAGACGGCGCACAACCGATTCCGCTTCCTCGCGCACTGCCTCCAGGAATGCAGGATGATCGGGGTACTCGCCGCACGCGAACATGAAATCCTGCCACACCATGAGACCGAGGCGGTCGCAGAGGTCATAGAAGATCTCCTGCTCATAAATCCCTCCTCCCCACACACGGATCATGTTCATGGACGCGTCGCGGGCCATTGTGAGAAGACGGGTGTATGTAGCGTCCTTGATCCTCGGAATGAAACTGTCCGATGGAATCCAGTCGGCACCCTTGCAGAACACCGGCACCCCGTTCACCTCTATGATGAACGAACGCCCTTCTTCGTCCGGTTCCTGAACGAGACGCACGGTACGAATGGCAAAACGCACACTTGCCGTGTCCACCACCTCTGTGCCGAGCCGGAGGGCAAGTTCCGCAGTGTACAGGTGCTGCTCCCCGTATCCGTTGGGCCACCAGAGTCTGGGTTGGGAGACGGAGCACTTCAGCACGGCGTTCGCTCCCGCTACGACGGCTGATGACTTTACCTCCCTGTCTCCTCCCGTAATACTGATGTCCAGCTCGTGCTGTGCGTTTCCTTCGTTGGTTACCGACACGGCAACGACTATCTCTGCCGCATCTGCATCTGCCGAGACCACACGGACGACTGGATCCTTGAGCCGTCCGCCGGAGTACGCTTCAATGCGGATGGGGCGCCATATGCCGGATGTGGTGAGTTTCGGCCCCCAGTCCCACCCGAACGAATACTGGGCTTTGCGTACGTAGGCCCGATACGACTCCAGCGCAACCCGGAGTCTTCCATGTTCCTGTTCAATCGCCTTCGCTCTCACGGTCGGAGAGTCAAAGGCGATTTCAATCGTATTGATGCCAGGATGGAGAGAGGATTTTACGTCGAAGCGATGCCCGATGAACATGTTGAACGCAGATCCGACCTGGCTATCGTTGATCCGGATGGCCGCAAAGGTGTCGAGACCTTCGGCCACCAGCTCGATCGCCTGCTCCTGCAAAACGGCATCGGAAACAACGAAGGTCCGTCTGTAGATCCACCGCACTCTGTCTATCCACTGAATGTCGTTTTCATTGGTGCGGTAGAACGGATCGGCGATCTTGCCGGCGGCCATAAGGTCGGTATGGACCGTTCCGGGAACGGCCGCTTTCATCCACCGTGCCAACGACTGATGGCTGCGGGGAAGGGCATTGTACGTGTCTTCACATCGAAATTGCCATGAGCCGCTCAGGTCAATTGTCTGCTTGGACATCGTTTTCTTTCGCATGGTGTGTTGAGTATACATCCTCCGGGAAGCATCTTGACTCTTCGAGGACTGCTCATGAGATGCTCTTCGCGCCGGAATGCCGGCGCGGGTATTCACCGTTGGTGAGCTTCTTGACTCATCAAGGATCGTTCACGAGATACTGTTCGCGCTGGAATGCCGGCGCGGGTATTCACCGTTGGTGAGCTTCTTGACTCATCAAGGATCGTTCACGAGATACTGTTCGCGCCGGAATGCCGGCGCGGGTATTCACCGTTGGTGAGGACCTGATGATACTCATCGGAGTAGCAGCATTTTGCCTACAACCGTATGGGCCCCGGCCGTCAGCCGGCACCAGTAGACCCCGCTTGCCACGCGGCTTCCATCGAACCACGCCGAATAGCGGCCCGGCCTGAGCGGAGCTTCCACAAGGGTCTCCACAGTTCTCCCCAGTATGTCATAGACGCGCACAGAAACCTGGCGATACCCACCGATCTCTCCTGAAGGACGGATCCGACTCTGGTCATCATCAGCCGCGATGACAAACTGTATCTGCGCACCGGCATTGAAAGGGTTCGGAAATATTCCCGTCAGGGCTGTGGAAGAAGGAACCGGGGACGCGTCGCCGCCACTCACTGAAGAAACAACCTGGCACAGGCTCTTGACCTGCGGGGAGGTCAGCGCGTAATCATGAAGGGTGATCTCGTCTATGACTCCCTGAAAATTATAGTTGGCATCCCCGGGAAGCATCTGTCCCACCATCAGGTCGATAGCGGGCTTCAGGAGTGTCCCGGACCAGGGCACGAAGTTTTCAAACTCGCCGTTCAGATACACCTCGAGATCGGCACCATTGTAGATCCCGGACACAAAATAGTACGTTCCCGGTACAATACGAGTCCGTGAATCCACATCCCTGACGCCTGCTGTGGTCTTCACTGTCCACCGCACTCTTCCCTCGGGGGTCAGCGAGATCTTCCAGCGATTCTGCCAGCTTCCGTGAGAAATCAGAAACATCTCCTTCGCCATCTGGAGACCTGGTTTGAACCAGAGACTCACAGAGATCGCTGTGTCACAACTCAACGCCGCCGTGTTTGGTATTCGCAGTGAACTGGTGCCACCGTTGAATCCACAGGCGTGACCGGTTGTCCCGTGCCGGTCAGCAACAAAAGTGATGTCCGTCGGGGTCACGGGGTTGCCGTAGCTGCTCGCATCAGTCAGATTCCCGTTGCAGGTCAAGGAGAGGATCAGGTTTCCCGTTCCGGTGAGCGAGAAGTCGCGCACCGGCACCAGGACGCTGTCTTTGTCTGTCCCACCTTGCCCGTTGTTCACGGTGCACACCAGGGTATAGTTCCCTGCAGCCGACGGCGCGGTCCATTGAACAGCAGAATCCTGCCCCAGGATGGTCCCCCCGGAGGCCAACCATGAATACGTGAGCGTCTTTCCCGACGGATCGTTTGCATGGCAGGTCACGGTTGTCGTGGCGCCACGATCCACCTTCCCCGGCCGCGCGACGATCTCACGGATGACAGGAACGGTAAGAGCCGAATCAACCACCGTGATGGCCGTACGGGCTGTGTCGCCTCCGCCATTCCCGTCTGAAATCCGGCATACAACATCGAACACTCCTTTTGTTACCGGCGCCGTCCAGGATCCCGTGGATCCACCTGCGGTGAGCGTGCCGCCTGTGGCCGACCACTCGAATACAAGCGAGTCCCCGTCGGCATCCACTGCGGTGCAGGAGAGCTGTGCATCTCCGCCCAGGTATATGGTGGAAGGTCTGGCACCGAAGCCTTTTATCCGCGGGCGATGGTTGGAAGGAACGTGGTCCGACCGGTAGTCCACCACGATTCCGTCGATAAGCATTCGCTCCTCGTCGTAGGTCACCGTGCCTCCGGAGGGAGTGATGACCGCAACGACCGCGCTGCGCGGTAGAAGAGAGATGCTCGCGGCACCGGTAATCCCGCGGGCAAGGAATATCTTCGTCACCGTATTGTAGAGATCATGAGCTCCATTACCGACAGCGAAGTTTACAATGCGCGTGAGTGAATCCGGATTGTAGAACAGAAAGGTGGGATAGGCCGGGGCATGGAAGTAGTCCGTCGCAAGAAGATCCAGCTTCAGCACACCTGGCACATTCGTCGTATCGATGATGGCACCAAGAATTCCGGCATGCGACGAACTATACAGCGAGAGGTTGGTCGGCGCCCACCCTCCTGCAATGGCATCACCCGTTGCGTACGGACTCACCTGACCCGGTCCACCTTGCCGGAGCGCTTCATGAGCGAGGACCGAGCCCGGATCATACTGACCCGACCATGCCCTGCTGTCCTGGTTGACATCCGGCAGATACCCTCCATAAAAGAGCCGGCTTGCATTGGCTGCATTCAATGTCCATTTGCCAATAGCCCTGGCAAACCGGGGATCATACCGCACGAGCGGCACGAGTGCCCCGATCTGCTCGAATGTGTTCATCGCAAATGCATAGTCGTTCCAGCCGTTCACTTCTCCGATCAAGCCCGAGCAATCATAGCCGCCCCAGGTTCCCACAACCGCTCCCCAGCTCCGGAGGGGTGACACATTGAAACACCAGTTCACCATCTTCTCTACATCGAAGGTGGTGCCGATTTCTCCGTTCATCCGTGCCGCGAGGTATGTGCCGTAGGGGAGCTGCAGCTCATATGCCGGATTTGTTGTGTACGCATTCAGCTCCTCCATGCACAATTCCGCTCCATACCGGTACTCCTTCTTCCCCGTGGCCACGGAAGCGTGATACAAGAGCCAGGCAATGGAGCCGCCGGCTTCAGGTTCATGGGGAGTCTCGTTGTTGGGCCTCATCGTGGCAAGGTACCACCCGCGGTGCTCGAGACCTGGGTGCGACCACGGTGCGAGGCTTCCTCCCATGGCATAGACCGCCGCAAGCCATCTGTCAGCCACCAGTCCGAACTGGCGTGTGAAATCCCCCGCACCCGGATGCAGAGAAGCGAGTTGATAGAAGAACACATTCGGCATCACATCGTACCACCAATCCGATCCGCTCTGCGTCACCGGCTCATTCAGGTAAACGTGTTCTTCCGGACGGTTGTTGAAATACTCCTGGCACATCACGACCCAGTCACGTCCGAACTGTTGCCGCTTGTCCGCTCCGCAGAGCGAGGCCCCGACAACTGCCGGCAGTACGTTGATGGCCTCACCGGTTTCCGAGCGTCCGTCGCCCACATAGGAGTGAAGGCCGAAGCTCGTCTGACCTGGATAATTGACCGGGTTCGCCATGAGGAAGGCAAGCGGGAAATACTGACCGCTGCGCGCAAGATCGAATGCCAGCGAATCGTATGCCAGGGCAACCCGCTTCCAGTTGCGCATGGTGTATGGCGATGGCATGTCCGGCATCTGGTCTATGCGCGGGATCGCAATCTGCTGTGCGTGCCCTGATGTGTTCACGAGGACAATCCCCATCAGTGACAGCATCACAGCGGCAATTCTTTTCCACATATCGATCCGTTGGATCATCTGTCGCCCTTCACCTGTCGCTCTTCGAACCAGAACCTGCGTTGCTGCGCATCGATGTGAAGCGCAACACGTTTCCCGCCGGGCAGTTCAAACACGTGGGTGCCAAGCGGCAGCACCGAGGCCCCGCCCACCCGCCTGCAGTGAGCATAGCCCATGGCCTCGGGATACGCTTCGAGCTCCACAAGCGTGCCGAGCGCTTCAATTGTAGACTCCGCTCCAGAATTTCGGTTTATCGTGGCGCTGTCCCGAATGCCATCGTAGCACCGGCCCGTTGCAGAATCGTACATCGTTGCGCCGGCCGCATTGTTCCCGAACAACCACGACGCACTTATTCCCGCGAGGCGGAGATAGTCGGAGTTGCCGGTAGCTTCGTACAACCTGATAAGTCCCACAGCCATGGGACGTATGCCATACGCAATCTGCTCGAACTCTCTGCGCTCGTCGGGCGTGCGCAGGTCCATCTCCTTGAACAGCCCTTCACCAAGTAGTCTGGTATAGAAACCATCCGCTTCACGCCGGGCGGATGAGATCATTGCAGTGTCCCCCAGCAGCTTCCCGGCCATCGCAAGGGCCTGGGTCTGGCTATTCCCCCAGAGATGCCATTGCGTCCGCCACGATCGATGGAGGCCAAAGGGGAACGCCCCGATATCGCCATCCTGCATCAGCACAAGTCCCTCTGCAATGGTCCTGATTGCGATCCGCAGCGAATCGGACGGCTCAGCACGCCAGTACTCCAGGAGGCCAAGCAACAGTTCCGATGTTGCATCCGCAGCGGATTCGTACAGGAGCCAGCGTGGGAAAGTGAATCCCCCCTCCCGTTCCGTCTGCCCGTAGTTCATCATCAGCGCATAGACAAGCGGGAGAGACCGCTCTACGGCGAGGCCGAGACGGCGCGCAAACAGAGTGTCGATTTCTCTGAAGATGCGATACCCGTGACCGAGGCTCCATATGCCTCGGGCAGCCCACCAGCCGAACGACTTGAAGCTGGTCTTCCCGTCCCTGTTGATGGTATGGTCCTCGAGGATGAAGTTGTAGAACTGGCCATCGCTGTCCTGCATGGCAAGCACAAACCCGAGCAGCCGGCGTGCATGATCCAGACTGCTCTCCCGGTGATTGAGCTCAAAATCCCGCAGGTACACAGTCGCGGCCCTTCCCGCGTCGTCCACGCAGGCAATTCCTTCCGGGCCTGATTCCTTTGCGCTCACCCAGTTGTAGTCTGGATAGTTTGCATAGACATGGACGATGTCGACGGTGTCAGCGCCCACCGTGATCTGTTCTGAAAGATGCTCCAGATGGCCAAAGTTCACCAAAGATCCCTGTGGCTGGTTCCGGCATGACAGAGGTATGAAGACAAGACCGAGGACCGCAAGCATGACGAGACACCGCTGCCAATGGAAGAACGACCACGGCACGGAACACTGCCTCCAGGTGGAACGCCAACGCTGGCGATTTCCGTTCAGGCATGGCATCCGGCGGACGGGCTGGTTCCGCAGACGGTGGGCATTTGAAGTCCTTGGGACAAGCTCATTCGCCCCCGATGTATCGCCTGATGGTGTTTTCACGCGGGCATTCAAGGAATGATGATGCTTTTTAATGACAGACTTTCCCGGTGATGCCGGAGGGCTTCGTGCACACCATCCACGGGAAAACGGGCCATGGAGAAGTCCTTCACCGTCACCCTTCCCTGTTGAAGAAGCGCGATGGCACGGCTGAATGTGTGCGGATTGATATAGGAACCCACGATGGTAAGCTCTTTGAAATACACCTGGTTCGGTTCCAGCGGGAGAGTGCTTCCCAGGGGACATACGCCGAAAAATTCCACGGTTCCGCCCCTGCGGGCGAGCTTCAGAGCCAGTTCCGCCGTTGCCGGGAGACCTGCACACTCAATGACGACATCCGCACCTTCCGGAAGATCTCCCTGTACTGCCTCTGCGACGTCCACCTCCCTCGGATCGATAACCCGGGAAGCTCCGCTTGCTGCCGCAAGCGCTCGCTTCTCAGCGACCGGCTCGACCAGTGTGGTAAATGCCGCTCCCGCTACGCGGGCCAGCTGCAGCATGATCTGGCCGATTGGCCCACCCCCGATGATGACGACCGCGTCGCCGGTTGCTATCCGCGCTTTGTCGATGCCATGAACCGCGCACGAGACCGGTTCAACAAAGGCACAGACCTCGGGCGCTATCTCCTCTCCCAATGTGTAGCACTGCGCCGCCGGCACAATGCTGTATTCCGCCATTCCCCCGTCAATGTCCACTCCGAGCGCGCGCAGCGAGGAACAAAGGTGGACAAGTCCTTTTCTACAGTAGGCACATTCTCCGCAGGCGATGTTGGGATCGACCGCAACCCGCTCGCCTTCCGTGTGCGATGAGACATTCCTGCCTCTGTCAACAATCCTGCCGGCATACTCGTGTCCCAGTACCACCGGAGGGTTTGAGCGCGACGTGCCTTCCACGATATGCACATCTGTTCCGCAAACACCGCATGCCTCGACATCGATGAGCACTTCATCCACCCGCAACGGACGGAGGTCGTGCGTGACGACATCCAGAATATGCCGGCCTCTGTAGAGAGCTGCCTTCATGAGATGCGAACCCTCCTGCTAGTGTTGGCCCTCACCCGGCTGTCCCGCGCCGGCGAATTCATCTGCGACGAAACCTGTACACGCACACTTCCGGAGAACGTCCTCCCAGGTCTCAGACGTCTTTCATGGCCGCCATGAGCCCTGCACCGGATCGCCTGCCGCAACAGCGGGCGTTCCGGAACATGGGTTGCTCAGAAACGAATCTCAACAGTATCTGCGCCTTCGGAAGCCCCGTACCGGACTGTCACCACGAGAGTCCCTGTGGGTGTTGAAGTCACAGCCCAGTCCTTCCACGCCCCACCGTTGATGGTGACGGACCGTGCAAGCCAGGGGGTGATCACTTTCACCGTTGTCAGGTGGTCGTCGAAGGATGAAAGTACAAACCGCAGGACTTTCGCATCCGGATCGAGCGAAGCAGCGTGAAGTATCGCATTCACGCTGTCCAGAAACGGATGCCGGATGGCTCCCATATCGACGGTGAGAGACGTTGCGCCTCTGGCGTCGAGCGGAAGGATGCGCGACGGGATTTCCTTTGCATCGGCCAGCATGCGTATCAGCATGGGACCACTGCCCCGCCGTTCCACTGACTTGCGGCCGCCGAAGGCATACGTGCATCGCACATGTTCCAGAGCCCTCGCAGCTTTGCCAGCTGCTGTCACGTTCCAGATGTTATCCTCCAGGCCCGCGAGCAGATATGCGGTGCCGATACAGAAGCCCGCTGACCACATCATGGTCGGCTTGTCAATCCATCCATGATTTGCCGCATCCGGATTCGCGTACCGGTATTCGTACAATGCGGGTTGCCCGCAGGGACTCTGCACGATACCGTCCACGGTCATCGTCCGCGCGAAGAAGTCAAATGACCCTTCGGCATCGCCGGTCGACCTGAGAGCCCGGGCATACCAGGCGTTGCCGAGGTACCACACGCCTCCGTTCGCGTACGTGAATGGATTCCCCGCTTCGTTCCCTTTCACTTTGTACAGACTCTTCACGGAATCGGTGTGGAAATCCGCAGGGGAAACGGTACGAATGCCAATGCCGGAGTCCACCAGCATAGTCCTGGCTGTGGCCACAAGCCGCTGTGCATTCGCATCTGGAAGTTGGCCAAAGACCGCCGCCAGCAACGCTCCCATGTAGATGTGCCGGTCACGCTCCGGTCCGATTGTGTTCAGAAGGTAGCCGGAGGACTCATCCCACAGATCCGTCATAAGCCCGTCGCGCAACCCGGAGGCCATGGCCTCGTAGCCTCCCAGCCGGGGAAGGTTCTTCCGCAGCCACGCAGAGACGAACACATATTCCTCCAGCGCCCTGATCGTCAGAACGGTCAGATAGGCGCGTGCACCGACGGCATGTCCGAAGTCCCACCAGTCCGGCTCGGTGCCGTGCATGACATTCCCCGATCGTCTGGACAGCGTCTGCTCCAGACTCTTTGTAAGCAGCGGGTACAGGCGCTGGACTGCTGTTGTGTCCATGGTGTGACGGAGATAACTGGCGGTTGCGAGGATAAACCACATGTTGTTCCAGTTGCCGGGGCTGCAGTATTCTGTCTTGAACCCGTCGTCCTTCCAGTAATATGCATGCGGGATCACTCTCCCCTTCGCATGGCCGGCAATAGAGAGCAGATCCCGCCTTACGCGACCGGGATCGAACGCAATCGCCGAGAGACAGGTCAATAATACATCGTGTGTGAAGAAGAAATTGTACTCGGCCGGACAGGGCATAGGGACAATTGCACCGTTGAGGTAGTGCTGATTGGCCTCGAGAAGTGCGCGGGAATAGGCAACCGAGCTGTCGGTCCATGCATGACCGGATTGGAAGCCCGCACCGCCGTACGCCGCCTGGCGCACGGCCGTCCTGTAGAGGGCAACATCTTTCCTCCAGTCTTTCGCGGCGCTGACAATCGCCTTTTCCGCATCCTTCCCGGGAACGCTGCTCACGAGTTGAACAATTGCGGTCGAATCTCTCGGAGGAATCGAGAAGCGATATGTGAACGCGGCCACAGGGTGCCGGCTTTTCGCTGACCGCAACAGCGTGGAGGCAGGAGCGTCTTCGCGTTCGATCCAGTTTGACCAGCCGGAATCCTGCACCCCAAGCTCCTCGCCGCTTGACGTCCAGGCCGACGGGGCAAGCCCGGCATTCTGCACGATCACAGCAGCCCGTGCGACGCGCGGATCATCGAACAACCCGAGGATGGCATGGTGGCGGCGGTCGAACTGTGTTTGTGCCGCCGCAATTCTTGCATAGGTCTGGCAGGAGCGGAGCACCAGACTCATATGCGTATACATTTCCAGGTGGTGTGGTGCGCTCCCGGTGTTCACAACGCCGATCGTCATGACCACGGCTGCCAGCCGGCTGCCGAAGTCGTACCGGATCGTGTACCTGAGATCGCCTTCCGTTCTCTCAAAACGCACGGCATGCGGCGATGCCACGTACTCCCAGGGCTCCTTCCCCAGCCACCGCTTCTGTTGCTGGTCCAGCCTGACGCCAACAACGAAGGGTCGCGAGTCGCCGCGTTTCCAATAGTCCGTGCTCAGATCGATGCTGTTCGCAACGGGAGCATAGAGACTCACACGTGACAGTAGCGGCCGGCTGTCGTGACATTCGATTCCGGCGAGGGGACCGCCGGCTTCGACCTGCCCGTACCTGCCGGCAAACCGCACGGCGCAGCCTTCCTCCCAGCCGTACGGGGATTGTCCGGCAGCCTGCCAGGCACAGAAGAGGATCAGCAGCGTACACCCGAATACCCGTGTCATGGTCAGCCTTTCAAGCCGGTCGTGGCCATGCTCTCAATGAAGTACTTCTGGAAGAATGCATACGCGACGATTATCGGCAGCGCCAGCAGTGTTGCAGCCGCGAGGAGCGAACCGAGCTGCGCTTCGGCCTCCCCGCCAGTGGTGAAGATCGTCACGATCTGGGGCATAGTCATCAGAGAACGTTCCCGCACCACGAGCAGCGGCCAGAGGACTTCATTCCAGCTGGTCATAAATGTCAGGATGGCCACGGTAACCATCACCGGCCGCGAGAGGGGCCAGATGACGCGGAAGAGGATTGTCAGATCTGAGGCCCCGTCAAGCCGGGCCGCGTCGATCAAGCCCTGCGGTATTGCCATAAAGAACTGCCGGAACAGAATGATGCTGAACGCGCTCATCATCGTCGGTGCAACCAGGCCCAGGTATGAATCTGTCCACCCGAGCTTCACCATGAGGATGTACTGAGGAATCAGGACAATCTGGAACGGTATCATCATCGTGATAAGGATGAGCGTGTACAGGGCCTTTCCACCGACGAACGTAAGTCTTGAAAGCGCATACCCGACCATGGAGCCAAAAAGAATCACCGACGCAGTGGTGGCTCCTGACACGATCAGACTGTTGAGCAACGCGCGGCCGATGGGAATCTTGGTCAGCACAGTGTGATAGCTGTGCAGCGAGAACTGTTCAGACCAGAGGCCGAATCCGCGTATCTCCAGTTCGGGCTTGAACGATCCCGCAATCATCCAGAGAAACGGATAGGCGAAGATCACTGCACCGACCAGCAAGATGATGTACCGGAAGAACGTCTTCATGCAGTCTGCTCCCGTCCGATGAGCCTCCTCTGGAGAAGCACGATCAGGAGGATGATCATGGCATAGACGAAGCCCAGCGTCGCGGCATATCCCATATGATTGAAATAGAATCCCTGGTTGTAGATGTACAACATTCCTGAAAGCGTGCTCTGCATCGGCCCGCCGCCGGTCAGCACGTACGGTTCGATGAACAGTGAGAATCCTCCGATTGTGGAGAGCACGACGATCACGACCATGGTCGGGTTAAGCATTGGCAGCGTGATGTGCAGGAACTGGCGCGCCGGTGTGGCACCGTCGACACTTGCGGCATCATAGAGCTCACGCGGGATAGTTTGCAGTCCTGCAAGGAACAGGACAATGTAGATGCCGACATTCTTCCACGTGGCCATCAGCGCAATGGCGGGCATGGCAATCCGCGGATCCACAAGCCACGGAACCGGGCCAATCCCAACAGCACGCAGCATGCCGTTCAGCAGCCCGTTGTCGAACGAGTAGAGTTGCTGCCACAGAATGGTCACCACAACGCCTGAGACCACTACCGGCATGAAATACACGGCGCGGAAGAATCCCCGTCCCGGGATCCGGGAATTGAGGAGAAGCGCAAAGCCGAGTGCCACAACAACCTGCAGCGGGATGTGGAGAAGCAGGAAGACCAGCGTGTTGAGCAGGGATGCGTAGAACAGCGGGTCCTCCAGAAGCCGGGTGAAGTTCTTCAGTCCAATCCATTCCATTGGCGTGACGATGTTCCACCGGTGGAAGACCAGGAGCAACGAGAAGGTCAGCGGATACGCCACGAAGGCAAGGAAGAAGATGACATACGGAAGCACGAGGCCGTAGGCACTCCGATTGCTCCGGCGGAACCTGTCACGCAATCCTGATGCACGTCCGTTCACCGGTTCCACTCCACAATGATGTTCGTCCGCCGGACAATCTCGCGCACGGCGTCCTGCGGTTCTGTCGATCCGTACACTGCGCTTGCTTCATAAATCTGCGAAAGTGTGTCAAAGATTTCCTTCAGGTCCGGTGCGGTATCAATGCCCCGAATATGCTGGAGCTGCCTGCCGAACTCCGCCATCACCGGGTTTGCACGGAAGTATCCGGCAAAAAGGGGATTCGTGACAAGGTCCGTGCGTACCGGTATCTGGTCACAGAGCTGAAGGAGGAGCAGATCGTGTTCGGCACGCACAAGATACCTGACAAATTCCCATGCCTTTTCAGGATGCTGTGACGTGCTGAAGATGGCGATGTTTTTGAAGTCACCATAGGTATAGACAGGTCCGGTGACATCATCCGGAACCGGCAGCGGAGCAACTCCGTAGTCCATGGTCGGCGCAAACTTCCTGATGGTGGCCACTTCCCACGGGCCGGAGAAGTGCGTCGCTTTCATCTCCAGCAGAAACGGATCACCGGCCTGGAAGAAGGTCCGTGGATAAATGCCTTCACCATAACAGGTGCGGAAGAACGCCAGCACTTCGGCTGCAGCACGCTCATCGAGGGCAAGCTGGCCGTTGGCAAACAGCGTGCGCCCTGATGAGGCAGCAATGTAGAATGGGTAGAAGTCAAAAAGGCGTTGCCACCAGATCGGCCGGATGTCCCGTTCGCCCATCCAGATATCTGTCTGCCCATCGCCGGTGGTATCCTTCGTGACGCGTCTTCCCGCGGCAAGATATTCGTTGAACGTGCGCGGCGGCCCTGCGATCCCCGCCTCCCGCAGCAGCCGCTTGTTGTAGAACATCATGACAGGGTTGGACTTCCACGGTAGCTGATAGATGTGACCGTCCGGACTCCGGAACGTCTGCAGGAGTTCTGCTCCTGCCCGCTCGAGAGCGATGGAATCGAAACCGGGGAATTGGTCGAGCGGCAGGAGACCCCGGGCACGGACAAAATCATACAGGGCACCGGGTTGAATGTTCGAACAGATGTCCGGGGTTGTCCCTCCAGCGATGGCTGCCAGCAGCACTTCTTCGGTGGACTGGCTGACCGGTATGGGCTGCATGCGCACGAGGCATTCAGGATGCAGCGCGTTCCAGCGCCGGACCAGCGTGTCTGCCAGCTGGATCTCCTGCGGATTCGGTGCAGGCCAGTAGGTCAACTCGACCGCACCCCCGCCGCCGTCCGGGGATTTCCCCTGGTCCGCACATCCGGCGATCAGGCACAGCATCAGTACTGTGACGCTCACAAATTTCATGAACCCTCTATTGCCAGGTCTGCCAGAACGGATCGATAGTTGGGAACGCCGGGCGCGGGAACGTGCCCCCTTTTTTGGCCGCAACAATGTCGATGGCGCGCGGGTTGTTCTCTGCATCCACAGGAATGCGCTTGAGAGCGTCTTCATCAACGGTGACCGGAAATTGACGCCGCAACTCTGCGAGACGACGGACAATGCGTTCCGAGAGCGTCAGGGCGTACCATTCGCGCAGAACGTCATCCCGCACGAACCCGAACGGGAGAACGTTGCCGCTGCTGTCCTGGAAAGAGCGAGGATGTGCCGCGTAGTACGCCTGCAGCGTGGAGTCAGTCCAACCGATCGCCCTCCGCAGCGAATCCTTCGCCACCTGATAGAGCAGCTTGTCTTTCCACCACCGGACTTGTGTACTCACTTCCGGGCGTTCGTGCAGGCGGCGGTTTCTGGCCCGCTCCACCAGCAATTCATCACGAACCATGCGCCACACAAGATCTTCCAGAGAGAGGAAGAACGCCTGCGGAGAGGTCAACCGGAGTTTCAGGGCGGTCTCCCGCATTCTGTACCACCGGAGGAACTGGCCGAGCGTAATCGTTTTCCCGCGCAGGGTCACAAGCACATCTTCCTCATGCTGTTCCACATAAGCGTAATCCACAGGCGACTGTTCTGCACGGAAACGCCCCGCCAGATCCCAGGCCGTGAATGTCTCTGGCGTCAGCACTCTTTCCCCGAGGTGCGCACGGAGAATGTCCAACGTCCGGCGCTGGATGACGGGGTCGGCATCGAGCATCATTTGCCGGATGTAGGCGTCGGAGATGCTGTCAGCGTTCATCTGCGTGACCGCGCGGAGGGCGCTCAGCCGCATTTCAGCATCTGCAGATCCTGTGGTGATGACGTTTGTCCAGAGCGAATCGACCTGGAGGATGTACCAGCCGTCCGCCCCCCTCACCGGGCCTGACGGCATTCCCGCGGAAAGACCTTCTGCAATCCGGCTCATCGCACCGTTGCGCTGCATCAACCCGAACAGGGTTGTCCGCATCATGCGGTCGTCACGTTGAAGGTTGCTGTCGCTGAACTGCATGAAGAACAGTGAGTCGAACGAAGCCCCGTTCCGGAGTGCCTGGCTCCGGGTGCGGGCATCCTGTTCCTCCCGTGCGTACAGCCAGCGCATGCTCACTTCGACACTCTGCCGGTGTACGGCTGAGTCGATCTCTTGTTCTGTCACGCGGACCCGGCTCAACACATCGTCGCGATAGAGTTCTTCTGTCGCAACATCTCCCTCCACGGCCAGGAGGTTCTCTTCAACGCGGCGGTCCTGAATTTTTCCCTTTGCCTCTTCGCCGAGTGCCAGGAGTTTTTCGTGAAGCATGAAATCGAGGTGCCGCCGCCGTGAGTCCGGCCGTTTCTTCACGAATGATGGCCCGAACAGATAATTGAAGAAGAATTCCCGGGCCGTGATGGATGCGGGGCCGACGCGGGCCACGACCGTGTTGGCCACAGCAGTATCCAGCGGATCGGGGGAAAGCAGCGTGCGCAGGTCCTGCTCCTGGGCCGTCGCAGGTCCGCCGAACCAGAAGAGGAACGCCGCGAGGAGCAATGGGCTCCGCGGGGAGCGGGCTCGCATCAGCGCAATAGCCAGACGAGTCGTGCGGAGCCGGTCAAAACCGTATCCCCAGTGAGATCATGTTGACGCCTCCCAGCCGGCCCATGTCGTTGTATGCGTAGTCCAGTCGCACAATCGTCATGGACGAGAAGAGCATTGACGACGTGAGCCCGAAGCCCAGCGCCAATCCTCCTTCTGCCTCGTCGAGGAAGAGCGAATGGTATCCGGCACGTACGCACAGGAATTCGCGGAAGGCCAGCTCCGTGCCCACACTCAGGCTCTCATAGTCGTCGCTCGGATGAAGCGCATCGACTGCCACCGTCCAGCGATACTCGTCGTCCTTCACGGGGTTGAAGGAGAGACCGAGATGGAACAACAACGGCAGATCCCAGGATTCCATTTCGATGGTCGAAGGAATCTGGTCATTGGAACCGAGTTTGGTATCATCCACACGGCCGAACTGGCGCGTATCGCGTCCGTCGAGCCGCATCGATGTGCCGAAGTTCGACAGGGAGGCGCCGACCACCAGTCCGCCGAGGAGATCCGTGCGGAACAGCGTTCCGATGTCGAGCGCAAATGCGCTGGCCGATTCGTGCCAGATGCTCTGCTGGATATACTTGACTGTGAACCCCACCGAGAAGCGTTCGCTCAGTTGCCGAGCATAGGAGAGTCCGGCAGCGATGTCCCCCGCGCTGAAATACTCGCCGGTCCCTTCGGGCTGGTCTACCGTCCGGACCTTCATGTCGTCCATTGAGAGTGAGGTGAAGCTCAGGCCAAACGTCCCGACGTCGCCCAACGGGATGGCGAGCGCAGCAAAGTCGAACCGCGTGTCCGCGATCCATGTCATGTGGTTCGCAACGATTTCGTTCTGTGTGAAGAGAGCTGCGCCCGCGGGATTCCAGTAGAGCGCCGACGCATCGTTGGCGATGCTGACAAACGCCGTGCCCATGCCCATGGCCGCGGCCCCGGCAGGGATCTCGAGGAACGGTGCAGCCACCGTACCCGTTTTGGCCACTTCCTGGGAGCCCGGTTGTGCGCACGCCGCAGCCGGCAACACAAGTACGACAAGAAGGAGCACACTTCGCAATGAGGTCATACGCTCTCTCCTCCTACTTTAGAACGGCGAATTTGCCGACGGTGGTCCCCACGCCGGGCGCATCGACATGGTACACATACACGCCATAGGCGACATCCATACCGTCACGCGACACCAGGTTCCATGACGTCTGTCCGTCGGCAAGCGATGAGACATGTTGAATGGTCTGCACAAGACGGCCTGCCATCGTGTAGATCCTGATCGTGCACTCGCGCGGGAGGTGAATAAAAAAGATGCGCCGTTCCCCGCGCCCCACAGATGTTGTGGCAGGTTCCCATGAGGCCGCACCGGCATACGGGTTGGGTACCACTGCTACATTGGCGAGGTCCGATTGGGCTTTTGCTGCATCGTACTGCTGCGATTGAGCCTGAAACCCCGTGAACTCGCCTGTACGGAACGGCTTCCGTGTCGAAATCAGGTACACGTCGCCCGGCTGAGGCGCACGCTGGTCCGCCTCGGCAATCAGCGTGTCCTTTGTGAACGCAAGGGACCAGGTGAACCGCGCATCGCGGAACGACGGCGCAGGTTTTCCTGCCGAGTCACCCACGGCAATAAAGATTGCCTCGCCGGGGTCCAGAACTTCGTTCGCATTCTCGTCGAAGAACACCAGCGCGATGCTGTCCCGGTTCTCGGTCAGGTTCTTGATGACAACGTTCGAGGGATTAGGGTTTGAGAACGTGGACCGCGGAAGTGCAATGGTGCCCTTGCCGGGATTCGTGAAGCGGATCTCGAAATCTGCGGGGTAGTCCACTCTGCGCAGGGCAAGAGCTCCCTGTCCGAATGCGGTGTTGAATCCCGCTTCCGTGACATAGGTCGTCTTTCCCGTCTTCCAGCCCGATTTGTTCCGGTCAATTTCTACGGCTGGATCGTTCTGCATTGTCACGCTGAACCCGTGCATTACCGGCGTGGTGACCTTTCGTGCCGGCATGCGCCGCGGCGTGATCAGCGTGTCTCCCGTCGTCATGTCCGTGAGGAAGTAGTACGGATTGGCCGCTGTGTGGAACGCCGTCGAGTCGACGAATCCGATCTTGTATGTGTGGTTGGAACGCAGAGAATCCGGATCCAGAATATCCGCCGTCACGGTGCCTGTGCCAGGACCGGTGACCTCCACGATGGGAAGCCGCGCTGCCACGTAGCCTGCCGCGGGCGGGCGCGGGACGACAACGGCCGTATTGATGTCGGTCTTTACCTGTCCGTTGATATCGACCTTGATGATGCTGGTGCACTCGGAAGGAGGAATGCCGAGGAAATCCTGCTCGATTGTTGTCGTGGTGAAGCCCTGATCGTACGACACCACGGCATAGTAGTACGTCTGCCCGTTCTGGACGCTTGAATCGATGAGCGAGTGCTGGAGTCCAGTCTCGTCGCCGAGATGGAACAGCGCGCCGTTGACGTTGATTGGATGGAGCCCCTGCACGCCGTCGACAAGATCAAACTGCGCAAGCGGCTTGCGATACGTCGCCTTTCCGTATGCGTCGGTGATGATCTTGCTTTCCATGAAGTTCGCGTCGGTGCTGCGATACACCCGGTATCCTTCGAAATTGTACTTCTGATAGAACGCGTCAAAGGTGCGCTCGGCACGGTCATCCCAGTAGAGGATCACGCGCCCGTCGCCCGGAATCGCCTTCACGACGGGTTTCTCGGGCGGTTTGGCAAACCGGTAGCTGGCGTTGTAGATCTGCTGCACCGTCCGCTTCCGCCGGAAGAGGTCGTCCACGTCCATGCCGAAGATCAATGCCATGGAGAAGCGTTCCGTAGCGCCGGTTTCTTCGATGGTGCCCGTCTGCGCAGCATATGAATTTCTGCCCAGGAGCCGGAAGAGGTAGCTTGAGAAATGGTTGGCCAGGTTGACACCGACCAGCTCGCCGCCGTGCGGCTCCGGCAACGCCGATAGAGCCTTCCAGTTCCGCTCGTCGTCATTCAGATCATACGTGTGCACTGCCGAAATCAAAAATCCGGTCAACCCGAGCTGGTCGGATTCGTCCTTGTCCAGGATGCCGAAATTCGGCTCGCCCTGATCCGGCCTGCCGTTCCCCTCCGAGCCGTTCAGATCCGGACCCAGGTAGCCGTCATCCAGCGGACCGATGCCATCGGAGCCGACGTCATCGTTGAGAGGCTCTCCGTTTTCCCAGGTGCCATTTGCATCGACATCGTCGAAGGACCGCCAGTTGCCGTTCTCGTCGGCATCCCAGTGGGGCTTCCAGTCGACCCCGTAGAAAACGCGGAACTGGGCGGTGTCCTTCAGCACATCCCGCAGGAACGGATCCTGGGATGGCTCCTTGATGAACAGGTTCGCGGTATTGTCGCGCCGTTCTTCCGTGAGTCCGTCAAGATCGTTGTCGCGACCGTCGTTGGCGAGGCCCGGGCTTTCCAGGAAGGCGTATCCCGAAAGACCGACGGGGCTCCAGTTCCCGGGGTTGCCGCGCGAGACCGTGGACCAGGCGTACGAGATGTTCAGCAGCTTGTTGTAATCCCCGGCATTGTTTGATGAGTTGTCGTGCCCTCCGATGCCCCAGTCTACGTACTGCGCGAACAGCGTTCGCGTGTAGTCCGTGCTGGACATGTTGGAGATTTCGTAGTGCCAGAAGATCACGTCTTCGGCAAGGACTTGCGACCACTGGAATCCCCGGGCCCGCACTTGCATGCCAAGTCCTCCGCGCGACGTATCGGCGGCATCCGGTCTGTAGTTATAGCGGAGGAGATATTCACGATCCTCGTTATCATCGTAGACGAAGTACGTTTCGAGGTCGGCATTGAGGACCCCCTTGCCAAAGTACCCGCTCCAGTATCCGTCCCAGGTATTCGGGCGGTCTGGCCAGTGCGGCGGCCAGGTTGACGGGTCGTTGCTCACCGCGGGACTCGATTGGAATCGGGCTGCATACCCCGGCAGCGGCCACCACCCATAGGTTACGCCAGTGCTCCTGTCGTACCGTGTGTACTCATAGTAATTCGTCTCGAGCGGATGGAACGTGACCGTGTTGGAGGGATTCGCGGGATCAGGTGCAGATGTCTCTGCCTGTACAATCATGGCCACACCGTCGACATACGTGTGGTTGGTCCCTTTGGGCCACACGCCGCTCCGGGTCGGTTCATTCTGCCAGTCCGCTACCTCGCCGAAATTGTAGTACACGGTACCGACGAGGTTGCCGTCCATGTATCCCTTTTTGGTCTCCCCGTGCTGGCCTTTTGTCTTGTCCACAATGTACTGACCCGTACAAAACAGTGTCCCGGCGCAAAGGAGGACCAGCAGGATCGCAAGCCGGCGATAGAATCGAAGAGTAAACAGCATGGGAAGCCTCATCTCTGTGGAACCTTGCACGGGCTCGAACAGATGCTGTCAGAACCCCAGCGCTGCACCGATCATGACCTGCCGCGGCGAGGAGTAGAAGTCGGGCCGCGAGTAGTATTCCTCGAGCGTGTTCGCACCCCGCGGTGCTTCCTGCGCTCGCGTGAGCTCCAGCGTGTACCCGGCGCGCCCTGTATCACCGAACACGTTCAACTCGTTTGCAGTGTCAAACAGGTTGTAGACCTTCAGAAAGAGCGACAGATTCATCCCGTTGAATGTGAAATACTTTGTACAATACAAGTCGACGTTGTAGAACGAGGGACGGTTGTCACTGTTCTCGAGTCCGGTCCGCTGGTTGACCAGCGACGGTGTATAGGGAAGTCCGGATCCGAAGCGCCCAATCAGGCTGGCAATGAAATCGTCGGGTGTGCCAAGCGTGATCGTTGCATTCAATGAATGCCGCCTGTCCCAGCTTAACGGCACAAGGGACCGGTTGGTCTCGATGGGTGGACTCGCCTGGGCTTTGTTATAGTCGTCATTCGGATCCGAGGCGTCACCCTTCGCGATCTGATAGGTGTAGTCCACATTTGTCCCGAACCCGTCGGTGAGCCTCTTCTCAAAGGAAAGCGTGATGCCGCGCACCGCTCCGTAGTTCCGGTTCACATACTTGCCGAACTTCTTGAAGTCGTTCTTGATGTGAATCTCCAGGCCGAGCAAATTCCGGATATCCTTGTAGTACCCCGTCAGCGTTACTCCTATGGTCGGCGTCAGCTCCTGCTGAAGACCGATCTCATACATGGTCGTCCGCTGCGGCTCGAGGTCGGCATTGCCGATCGTATTGCCGACGAACTCCGGGTATGTACCGGTGAGCGGGATGCGGAAACTGGGGTTCTTGTACAGGTACGAGAAGGCCGGCACCTGGAAGAAATGTCCGTAGGAGAGATGCACCGCTCCGCGATCGGTAATAGGATAGGAAAGACCCACCCGGGGACTGAACTGGTACTTGGCACTGGCCTTCGCAAACAGCGGTCCGGAGTAAGGCGGCTGCATACGATCAAGCGCAGCAATGCTGTCCGGGTTGACCAGCACCATTCCGTCAGGTTCGAAATAGTCGAACCGCACTCCCACATTGACCACGAGATACTCCAGTTCGATCTTGTCCTGGACATATCCCGCAAACTGGAAGGGATGGTTGGTGTATTGGTTGAAGTCAAAGCTGCCCGCCGGCGGCATCTGTGGCTGATACCCCGTTGAGGCGTCAATCCGCACCTGAAAATCCGAGTATTCTAATGTGTGCACCTGGCCGTCAATGCCGGCCTTGAGCTGATGCACCGGCGTGACCTGCGCGGTGTAGTCCAACCGGCCGGTCAGCGTCGTTGTGTTATGCTTGAAGTGCCAGTTTTGCGTTCCCCCGGTAAGGAATGAATTGGCCCCGGCATCCTGCTGCCGTTCCGGGTTCACATACCGCGGGTCGAGAGGGTTTTCATAGACGTATTGCTTGTAGTCGCTCAGAAATGCCGAGGCCGTTGCGTCGAGAAACGAGGACTCACCGAACACGTGCGTGTAGCTCCCGCTGAGAAGCGTGCTCTTCTGAATCCTCTGGTAATCACCGTCCGGATTCAGGCGGAAGGCATGGTCATACTCACGATATTTGGTCTGCTGATACAAGCCCTGCAGGACAATCCCTTTCGCACTTCCCACCTTGGCTTCGAGCTTCCCCTGAAGTGTCAGGCGCCGGGAGTAATTCATGGATACTTCAGCCCCGTCTCCAGTCGCGCCGACAAACCAGTCCCGGGGATCGTTTGCCGAGAACTCGGATGAATCCGGCGGGTTGAACTTGCGCGTTCCGAATATGGAGCCGTTATCATCCAGATAGCGGCCGGAGAAAAAGAACCGCAAAAGCTCCGGGACGGCCGGCACCGGACCGCTCAGGCTTCCCTGTACGTTGTACACTCCTGAATAGAGCTCGGGAAGAAAACCGAGGAACTCTTTCTCATCACGGCCGAGAAAAAGCCCGGTTCTGCCGGTCATGTATCCGCCGGCGTACGCAGACACTTCGCCGGTGTACCGTTCCCCGGCGATCTTCGTGACCTGGTTGACAACACCCGACATTGCTTCGCCGTATTCGGCATTGAACGTGCCGCTCAGCACCTGCACTTCCGCAATACTGTTCACTTCTGCCTGGAGGGTGAACCCGCCTGAAAAGACATCGTTCACCGACACCCCGTCGATCAGATATTTCACCTCGTTGGATCGCCCGCCACGGAAGTGGCCGTCCACAACTCCCGCCTGGAGGTTCACAACAGACGCAATGTCCTCCAGCGGAAGCGAGGCAATCTCCTCGCCACTGACGGAAGCCGTCGTGGATGTGAGGTCTTTCTGCACGATCGGACGTTCAGCCGTAATGAGCACATCGTTCATTTCGACGGTCTGGGGCTGCAGGCTGAAGGGGATGCGCACTGTCTGGTCGACCATGACTTTCACCGCATTGACGGTCATCGCGGTATACCCCACCGCCGATGCCCTCACGGTGTAGGTTCCTGGAGGGACATTCAAGACGAAGTACTCGCCGTCGATATCCGAGCTTGCACCGAGCGTCATGCCGACAACCAGAACGTTGACGCCGACAAGCGGTTCGCCGGTCTGGGCATCAGTGACCTTTCCGGCTATCTTGCCCGTTGTACCGCCGTATACTACCGCCGAATAGCACAGCACGGCGATGAGGCCCGCAACAATGCTTGTCCTCATGATGGTTCTCTTGGATGTTATACCGACAGGGGATGCCCGGCGCGGGCACCCCCTGCGATCGCTGCTTACTTCACAAGAATCATCTTCTTAACCAATGAGGTCTGGCCGGACACAAGACGGTACAGATACACACCCGTCCCGACGGTACGGCCCGTATCATCCTTGCCGTCCCACGTGACTTCAAACCGGCCCGCTGCCCGGTATTCATCCATCACCGTGCGGACCGTCTGACCGAGCGTATTATAGATGACAAGCGTCGTGTTGCCCGCTTCCGGAATCCCTACCTGTATCTTTGTGGAAGGGTTGAACGGATTCGGATAGTTGTCACCGAGTTCATACGACACCGGCATCTCGGTCTTTGATTTACCCGCAGAGGTGAGGCTTCCGATCACACTGATTGACACATCATCCCAGTAGATCGTGCCCGTGAATCGTGCATACACATGCAGACGGACCTCCAGCACCTTCGCATTCGCCGGCACCTGCAGATCCAGCGTGTATGGCGTCCAGTCAAATGACGTCACCGCCGGGAACTGCCACGTGTAGTCACTCGACTGCAACACGTCATACCCGTCGTTGTTCCCGCCCTTGGCAAACCAGAGCGGCGTCAAGCCCACTGACCAGGTCCCCGGATACAACGCTGCAGAGTCCGGAACCAGATTGCTTGCCTTCAGCCAGGCCGTCAACCGGACGATATCCCCCACTTTCGCGTTGCTGCCGAGGGAGACCCGCCGCATGCCGACGAACCCGTCATGGGGCTGGCGGCTGAACGGCAGGTTGAACTTCAGCGAATTCAATCCGCTGTGCGCCGCCTCCGTCGTCACCACCGTGTTCTCGAACCCGTTCCCCAGCTCTCCGTCATTCCCTCCGACCGGCGGCAACCAGTAGTACCATCCCGTCGGATATTCCAGG
>JAGDMK010000048.1 GCA_017860635.1 Bacteroidota bacterium | reverse complement strand
ACTCATCGAGAGGACACGCACACTCATGGTCTACTCCATCTCTTGGTAGTTGTGGTACGAAAGGACAGGAACATCGCGGGGACAATCCTGGAGATGTGAAAATAACACTCTGATTCTAGTGATCGTTCCGGCACTGCAGCCCGGTCCATTCCCTACATTAGACGTTCTTTTAGCGGTTAAGTTTCATAAATCGTGCGTTTTTTGGAGAATCTCGCTCTTTATAGAGTGTAGATACGCCAGGGCGGCATCATGTTCATTGGGGATCCGCCCATCCAGAATCGCCTCTTCAATGGCCCGTTTGAGGAGTCCGACAGTCCGGCCGGGCGGTATCCCGCACGCAGCCATGATCTCCTCCCCCTTAACGGGGGGCTCCCAGTTGCGTATCCTGTCTTTTTCCTCAACTTCCTGGATCTTCTCCATCACGATATCGTAGTTCTGCAGATACCGCGCAACCAGCGCGGGGTTCTTGGACGTGATGTCGGCCCTGCAGAGCTTCATCAGGTCATCGATATCCGGCCCCGCTTCGAACATCAGTCGCCGCACGGCGGAATCCGTCACGATCTCGTCCACCAGCACCATCGGCCGCAGATGAAGCCGCACAAGTTTCTCCACATACGGAAGAGGACCGTGGGGGAGGCGGAGACGTTGAAAGATCTTTTTCATCATCCGCGCGCCGATTTCCTCGTGACCGTGGAACGTCCATCCTGCTCCCTCCTGATACGCCTTCGTCCGCGGTTTTGCGATGTCGTGCACCAGCGCGACAAACCGGAGCCACACATTGTCCGTCGTCTGTGCGATGTTGTCCACCACTGTACACGTGTGGCGGAATACATCCTTGTGATGATGATCCTTCCGCTGATCCACTCCCGCCATCTGTGCGATCTCCGGGAAGACCAGATGCAGCAGCCCGGTCTGAAACATCAGCTGCAGCCCGATGGATGGTTTCGGACTCCTGAGCAGTTTCAGCAACTCCTCGCTCACCCGTTCCTGTGACACGATGCGGATCCGCTCTTTCATATCCTCCACCGCCCTCAGGACCCCGGGCTGGACGGAAAAACCCAATTGGGAGGCAAAGCGGACGGCACGCATCATGCGCAACGGATCGTCCTCAAATGTCTGCGCCGGTTCCAGCGGCGTGCGGAGGACGCGCGCCTCCAGATCCTCGAGCCCGCCGTGCGGATCCTGAAGCTCCCCCAACCGTCCAGCATTCAGGGACACGGCAAGGGCATTGACGGTGAAATCTCTCCGCGAAAGGTCCTCTTCGAGCGTTGCCGGCGTGACCTCCGGGTTGCGCGACGCCTCGTCGTACCGCTCCTTGCGCGCGCCCACGAATTCCAGCTTTCCTTCCGCCAGAGGCACCATCGCAGTGCCGAACCGGTCATAGGCCACCACGCTGGCAATCCCCAGGTCGGCGGCAACCCTCCGGGCAAAGCCGATCCCGTCGCCCATCACCAGTATGTCGATATCCTGGACTTCGGTGCCGAGCAGCAGGTCCCGGACATACCCGCCGACAACGTACACGGAAATTCCCGCCCTGTCGGCAAGCAGTCCGATGCGCCGGAGGAGGGGATGGGTGATTGGTATGTGGGAGCGGGCTTCGGACATTCAGACCGGCAGCTGCTGTTGACTGATCTTCTGCATAATGCTGGTGGCGACCTCGAGCGCCCGCCGGGCATCGTCCGCAGTAACGACGGGCGCCGTACCGTTCGCGACTGCACTCACAAACAGCCCCAGCTCATGACGGAGTGCGTTGACCTCCCGCGGTTCGGGCTGCTCGTAGACGATCTTCTTCCGGTTCTTGCCAAGCCCCATCTCCCCGAGCACCATCGCACCCCTCACATCGGGCGCGTCTTCCCCCACCAGACGGAAGACCTCGGCCATCCCTTCCGCAAAATCGAGTGAGATGTACGCGTTGGGCTGGAAGAGACGCATCTTGCGCATGGCCCTCTGCGAGATCCTGCTCGCCGTGACGTTTGCCACACAACCGCTCTCGAACTGGATGCGCGCGTTGGCAATGTCAATCGTGTCCGAGACCACAGCCACCCCGTTGGCATCGATCTGCCGCACGGGAGATTTCACAAAGGTGAGAATCAGATCGATATCGTGAATCATCAGATCCAGCACCACCGCAACATCCGTCCCGCGCGGCTTGAACTGAGCCAGCCGGTGCGACTCGACGAAGAGCGGCTGAAGAGGGAATCCCTCCAGAGCCAGGATGGCCGGATTGAACCGCTCAATATGTCCGACCTGCACAATGACATTCCGTTCCCGTGCCAGCCGGCAGATCTCGTTGGCTTCGGCCACTGTCTCGGTGATCGGCTTTTCAAGAAACACGTGCACGCCCCGCTGAAGAGCCTCACTTGCCACTGCGAAGTGCGCGGTCGTTGTCGTCGCCACCGTGATCGCATCCACCCGTTCCATGAGAGCATCAAGCGTGCTCCATGCCCGGGTGCCGTATTCCGCCGCGACACTCTTTGCTTTGGTTTCATCCGTGTCGAAGACTCCCGCCAGTTGAACACCCGGCATGTCCGCCAGCATCTTGACATGGAGCTTTCCGAGATGCCCGACACCCGCAACGCCAATCCGGAGAGGATTCATGGAACATTCCTTATGCAGTAGGGACAGCACGGACGTGGCCGTCGACGCGGCTCCGGCACCAGTCCATGAACGCGGGAACAGTCTCAAACACAAGATCCAGACCGGCATCAAGCACCCGCTGCCGGTCGTACGCATCCCAGAGCACGGCCGCGACGGCAACGCCGGCCTGCCGCGATGCGCGCACATCAGCCATGGAATCGCCGACCATGATCGTTTCGGCGGGCGGCACGCCGAACGCGGACAGGATGCGGCTGATGCCCTCGGGGTCAGGTTTGTACCGGACCACATCGTTTCCCGTGACGACCATCTCGAAGTAGTGCGCGATGCCGAGCTCTTCGAGTGTGATGGCGGCGGTCCGTCGACCCTTCCCCGTGAATACAGCCAGCCGCACCCCATGATCCTTCAGCAGCCGGAGTACTCCGTCCATCCCTTCATGGAGCCGCGCCATGGAGGAATGGTGGTCCCGGTAGAACCCGCACAGCTCATCCATGATCTCCGGCGTGCGCGACGCGCCAAACATGGCGTCCACAGCTCCCTCCTCCGGCGGACCGAAGAAGCTGATGATTTCTGCGGGCGTATACTCGCGTCCGAGATGTCTACGCGTGAGGTGGTTGAACGTGGCGAATATCAGCTCGTTGGTGCTGGCCAGCGTGCCATCAACGTCGAAAATCGCACAGGAGAGCCGTTCAGGTATTGTCATCGGTATTCTGTTGTGTGGTGTGTACCGTACAAGATTATTAATATACGCAGACCCCCTCCGAATTTCAATCCGCCTTGCTCTTCTGAGGAGCGATTTCTACCTTATGAACTCACGACAGAAAGAGCTCCATGACCTCGCACGCGCAGCCCAAGACCATCGTCCTCCGCAAGAACGAAGACCGGCGGATCATCGCCGGGCATCCATGGGTGTTCAGCAATGAGATCCGCGAGACATACGGCGCTCCGGCGGCCGGCGACGTTGTGGAAGTCCGCAATGCCGGGGGCAAACCTCTCGGCGTCGGCTTCTACCACCCCCACTCGCTCATCGCTGTCCGGCTTCTCTCCCGTACGGTCGAAGAAATCGACCGGACATTCCTGAACAACCGCCTGCTTCAGGCAGCCGCACTGCGTGAACGCCTCTTTCCCGGAAGCCAGGTCTACAGGGTGGTGCACGGCGAAGCCGATTTCCTCCCCGGACTGATCGTCGACCGGTTTGGAGAATATCTTGCGGTGCAGACCTTCGCACAAGGGATGGACCTGCGCCTCCCGCTCCTCTGCGACCTGTTGGAGGATCAATTCCACCCGGCCGGGATCATCGAGCGGAACGAGTCACCGATGCGTTCGCTCGAAGGACTGCCCATGCGCAGCGGTGTGATCAGAGGGTCCGCCGGACGCACGACATACACGGACAATGGCATCCGGTTTATGGTGGATCTGGTGGCCGGACAGAAAACCGGGTTCTTCCTGGACCAACGGCTCAACCGCCTCCTCATCCGCGAGTTCAGTCCCGGAGCGCAGGTACTGGATTGCTTCTGCAACGACGGCGGCTTTGCCCTCCATGCAGCCCGGGCCGGAGCGACCAGAGTCCTGGGCATCGACAGTTCGGGCGAAGCCATCGACCGCGCAAGAACGAATGCGCGGGAGAACGGCTTGACTGCTGTGCAATTTGAAGAACATGACGTCTTCACCGCACTTGCCGCAATCGCCGCACGCGAAGAATCGTTCGATGTCGTGGTGCTGGATCCGCCTTCCTTTACCAAGAACCGCAAGAGCGTCCCGGCGGCAAAAAAGGGATACAGAGAACTTCACCATCTGGCGTTCCGCGTGCTCAGCCCGGGAGGTATTCTCCTCACCGCTTCGTGCTCTCATCATATTCTTCCCGAGACGTTTCTCTCAGTGGTCCAGGAAGCTGCCGTGAAGGACAACCGGACCCTGCAATTGCTTGACTGGCGCGGGGCCGCTCCCGATCACCCTACATTACCGGGAGTCCCGGAAACAGGATACCTCAAGTTCGGCGTCTTCCGGGTCCTCTGATTGCTTTTCGACGTTCAAGAACCTATTTTATGCCAGGGTTGTTATTGAGGATGGAGGATCAAAGAGAGGGCCCAATGAAACGCCGCATTGTGTACACGCTCCCCGTTCTCTGGTGCCTGTTGCTGGTCACCGCTGTGTTCGCCCAGGCCCAGTACCGCACCGGATGGGAACCCGCACCCCCGCCGGATACCACCCGCGCAGGCGTCGAACCAACCGATCCAACGGGTCCGGACCGCTTTCCCAATCTCTGGAGCCTGGATATCATGATCTCCAACGATGGGTTCGGACTGGGTGGATTCTACCGCCGTTCATTCACACACGATCTCTCTGGGTTCATCAGCCTTAGCGTTTCGGAGTCGAAAGATGAACGGGAGTTCGAATACATTGACCCGTATTACGGCATTTCCTATACCCCGGGCAAGCTGAATCGCTTCCTCGTCATCCCCCTGATGGTGGGGGTTCAGTACCGGCTCTTCCGCGAAGATATCGTGGAGACGTTCCGGCCGTATCTCAACGCGGGCGTGGGACCGACGATGATCTACATGGCACCCTACGTACAGTTCGTGGAGTATGCAGAAGGACAGATCGGGGCAGAACAGGTGGAATTCTTCAAGAGCCTCGGAAAAGGGCAGCCGCATTATACGGTCGGCGGATTCGTCGGATTCGGGGCGAATTTCGGCACCGAACGGAGCAATATCTTCGGCGTGAATTTCCGCTACTACATAACGCACCTGTACGGCGAGGGATTGCCGTCGCTGTACAACGGATACAACGGCGAGGTCTCAGCCACAAAGAAGAATTTCGGCGGATTCGTGATCTGCCTGAATATCGGGATAGCGGTCTAGAATGGAGAAAGGCACTGACGCATGGAGGCGTTCCCCCCAACTCCTCCACGGACAATCAGTGCCTTTCAAGGCTTCGGCAGTACCAAGATACAACAACGCCCTGCTGTCGACCGTGACACCGGTCACGCGACGCAATATTCCCCCACCCAGCCGCTGAGCTTGAACCTCTTCAGAGTAACGACACAGATCGGTAACAGCATCCGACCGCACCTGCCTCTGATCACCCGTCCTGACGGCGCTCTTTGACTCCGCGATCCTTCCGCCCCTGCGTGCTGAGGAGGGAGGCGAGGTATCTTCCGGTGTGGGAGGCAGCAACCTCTGCAACCTCTTCCGGTGTTCCGGCGGCCACGATTGCTCCTCCCTCTTCCCCTGCCTCGGGGCCAAGATCGATGATCCAGTCTGCACACTTGATGACATCCATGTTGTGCTCGATGATGATCACAGAATTCCCGGCATCGATCAGGGCGGTGAAGCAGTGCAGCAGTCTGGCGATGTCATCGACATGGAGGCCGGTAGTCGGCTCGTCAAACAGAAAGAGCGTGTGACGGTCTGCTGGCGGCGACGCTAGATGATCGGCCAGCTTGATGCGCTGGGCCTCGCCGCCGGAGAGCGACGTGGCCGGCTGGCCGAGCCGTATATATCCCAGCCCCACATCCTGCAGGACTTTCAGCCGCTCCGCGATTCTCCGTCCGGTTGCCTCCTGGCCAAAGAACGCGCAGGCCTCGTCCACGGTCATCCCGAGAACGTCGTCGATGTTCTTTCCCCGGTACCGGATATCCAGGATATCCTTCTTGTACCGCTTGCCCTTGCAGACGTCGCACGTGAGGTAGAGGTCGGCAAGGAACTGCATTTCCACCTTCACGACACCGTCCCCTTCGCATGCATCACACCGTCCACCCGGCACGTTGAATGAAAACGCACCGGGCTTCAGCCCGTGCACCCTCGCCGCTGCGGTGTTGGCAAACACGGTGCGGATGAGATCGAACACATGAATGTACGTGACGGGGTTTGAACGTGGGGTGCGGCCGATAGGCGACTGGTCGACCATCTCGACGGCACTCAGATGCCCGACGCCCTCGATCGAACGGTGGCGTCCGGCCTTCTCTCCCCCCTGACCCATTGCACGCAGGAGTCCGTAGTGCAGCACCTCATGGACGAGCGTGCTCTTCCCGCTTCCACTGACACCGGTGACACAGACAAGCGTATTGAGAGGGATCGTTACATCGATCTCTTTGAGATTGTGCTCCGAAGCGCCCAGGATTCGCAGCGCATATCCGTCTGCCGGCCTCCGCGTTGCCGGGACGGGGATGCGCTTCCTCCCTGCAAGATAGGCTCCGGTCAGACTCGCCGGATCCTGGAGTATGTCCGCCAGCGTCCCGTTGAACACCACCTCGCCTCCCCCCTCACCTGCGCGCGGCCCCATGTCCACGATCCGGTCGCTTGCACGCATCATGTCTGCATCATGTTCCACGACGATCACGGTATTGCCGGCCGCACGGAGGCGCTGAAGAATACCGATAAGCTTGTCGTTGTCCCTCGGATGCAGCCCGATGCTCGGCTCATCGAGCACGTACACGGCGCCGACCAGCGATGAACCGAGCGAGGTGGCAAGATTGATCCGCTGTGACTCCCCCCCGGAAAGCGTGCTGGAAAGACGATCCAGTGTCAGGTAGCCGATCCCGACGTCGTCGAGGTAAGCCAGCCGTTTGTTCAGCTCTTCCATGATGCGCCGTGCAACGCCCGCTTCATACGGGGTCAGGTCCAGCGTCGCAATAAACTGACGCGCCGCCGACACGGTCATACGCACGACATCCGGAAGGCGCTTGCCGCACACCCGGACATTCAGGGCTTCCGCTCGCAGCCGGGTGCCGTCGCAGGCAGGGCAGGTTGTGTACGCCCTGTACCGGCTGAGCAGGACACGATAGTAAATCTTGTATGCCTTCTTCTCCACCATCCGGAAGAACGCATCGATCCCGTCGAATTCGTCCGTCCCTTCGCGCACCATCCGCACTTCATCCTCCGACAGCACCGAGAACGGAACGTCCACCCGGAGTCCGGTTTTCGGAGCCCCTCTCAGAAGGGCGCGGAGATGCTCTTTGAACTTCGGCGTCGACCAGGGCTGAATTGCCCCTTCACGGATAGTCCTGGACCTGTTTGGAATGACCAGGTCCATGTCGATACCGATTGCACGGCCAAATCCCTGGCACTCCGGGCAGGCGCCAAACGGATTGTTGAACGAAAACAACCGGGGATCCGGCTCTTCGTACGGGATGTGACAGTCGGAGCACGCAAAGTTCCGATTGAAGTTCATCCTCTCCGGAGCGCCGGGAAACAGTATCGCCGCAATGCCGTTTCCGGATGCGAAGGCTGTTTCGATCGAATCGGCAATCCGGTTGTCCGCTTCATCCCCCCTGTAGACAGCCCGGTCGACCAGCACATCGCATTCCCTGGCCTTTGTCCGGGCGGGAACAGACTGCTCGTTGAGATTGATGACCTCTCCTGCCACCACGACACGGAAAAATCCTTCTTTCTTGATGTTCGTGAGAGCCTGCTCCATCGACTCTTTCGGATGGACCGGGAGGGGAAACGTCACATAGATGCGCAGCTCGTGTTCACCGGTGTCATGCATCTTCCGTGTGAGAGCAGCCGCTACAGTCTGCATGGAATCCCGCTCGACCGGCTTCCCGCACCGTGCGCAGAATGTGCGCCCGATCCGCGCGTACAACAGACGGAGATAATCGTAGATCTCGGTGGAGGTCCCGACGGTCGACCGGGGGTTCCGGGTGTTCGTCTTCTGTTCGATCGCCATGGCCGGACTGATTCCCTGGATCAGATCCACGTCCGGCTTGTCCATGCGCTCCAGGAACTGACGGGCGTAGGACGACAGGCTTTCTACATACCGCCGCTGCCCCTCTGCGTAGATCGTGTCAAAGGCAAGGCTGGATTTCCCTGATCCGCTGACGCCGGTGATGACAATCAGCGCGTTCCGCGGAAGCTCAAGGGAGATGTTCTTGAGATTGTGGACCCGGGCTCCCCGGATCGTGATGCGGTCGAACACTGAACCTTCAGGAAGAGTGGGACAAAACGGAAAATACTATAGTATAGCAATTCGGCAGGAAAAGCAATTGCGCGGGCCGTGCCATTTGACGCATGTCATCTGACGCAGGGCTGCTCACCCGCATCGCAGAGGCAGATGCCGGATACTCCTGAAACACAGCGGCCCCTCCGAACTGTGTCCGCAGGGGCCGCTGTCCACCATACAGGCCGTCGTGAACTACCGCACTGTCCCTCCGAACGTGTAGCCGATCGAGTTCTGTACGTTCGGCCCGGTCACATTGATCACAATGTTCACCGGCGTGGGATCCGTGATACTCCAGGTCCCGTCTTTCAGCACGAAGGTGAAGTCCGTTGTACCGGCGCCGGCAAACAGGACGTCGGATAGCGTAACCGCCCCGTTGGCACCGAACAGGATGCTCACCTGGTTCTGCTGTATCCCATCGGACGGTGGGGGCGGAATGGTGGCCGACACTGAAATAATGGTGCCGGCAGAAAGAGGATGCCCGAGCGCATCGCCCACCTTGAACGAAAACGCCTGTGAGCCGCCGTTCGCGATATCAAAGCTCGACGGGCTCACATTGCTGATCAGGCCCTCGCCGCTCCAGAGAATCAGTGTGCTGTCCTCAACTGCAACGCCCCCCTGACCCAGCGTCCGCGCAACGACATAGTGGTAGCCATTGCCGTTCGTCGGGTCAGCATACGAACCGAGCGGTTTCGGGTTGCCGCTGTACAGATTGACAACCCCGAATCCGTTCTTGTCGGTGAAGACTGTCGGCTGCACCACTCCCGCGCTGCTGCGGAAGTAGATCGCCGTGCCGGGAGCGACCGGGTTACTGTACATGTCGCCGGCGAGCACGGTGACCGGATCGACCGCGCCCAGCCATGACAGAGCCGGGAAGTTGTGCCGGGTCGGGGCAATACTGAAGTGCGACTGTACAGGGAAGCCGCCGTTGATCACCAGCCGCACCGGGCTCGACGTGATCGTCCGGCTCCCCACCGTAGTGGTCGCGGTGATCTGCATAACTCCGGACCGTGTCCCCGCGTTGAACGTCGTGAATGCCTGACCGTTCGAATTGGTCATGACTTCGGCCGGAGAGATGTACTCGCCGCCATTCGGACCGTTCGTCGAGGTGAATGACAGTGTAACGGAATGGGATGCATCAATGGGGACGCCGAGCGAGTCGCGGACCTCCCATGCCAGAATGGCTGTTTCCTTGCCGCCCACGCCATAGACAGAGACCTCCTGGGGTGTTGCGCCTAGAAACGCGATGGTCTGCGCGAGGCCGCTCGTGCTGGTGCCCGGGTTGACAACCGACTTGGGCTGCAGCGCGATGTTCAGGACGATGACCGTGCCCGATTGAAGCGGGACGACGAGCGTCGTGTCGCGATAGCCGGTCTTGCGCAGCGTGATGTTTGCACTCCCCAGGCTGTCGGTGGGAAACGCCACACGGAAACTCCCGTTCGCATCCGTCGTCGTCGAGACGGTTTCGTTCGCCAGATCCACGGCTTGCACGGTAACGCCAGGCAGGGTGATCTGGGTCGCGGCATCGGTGACCAGCCCGCTCACCACGCCCTCACCCTGTGACGCCGTGGTTTCATCTTCATTGCATCCGGCGATCAGCAGGGCCAGCACGGTGACCGCCGTCCATATTCCTATTCGTGACATCGCAGTTCCTCTCACACTTGTGACTGTGCAGGGCATAGTGCGCCGGTTATTTTGAGGTCCGAACATTGCGATCATGCTTGTTCCAGTCCTCACGCCACTTCGTAACGAGCTCTTCTTCCTTCACCTTCTGCGTGATCCGCTCCTGGAGCGTCGGCACAAGCTCGGCCTTGAGAAGAATCACCAGCTCCTTCTTCGTCACATCTTCCCTGTCGTATCCGAACAGATACCGGAGCCCGAACACATACCAGGGAAGATCCTTCAGGAAGGGGATCCCCGACCGGATGGTTTGCACCTCATTGTTGTACAGACCTCCGATCAGCGTCTCCTCACCGTCCAGCAGCAGCAGGTTCGTCTGTGCCTGTGTCTTGTTGATGATGGTGCTCACCTGTCCCGGCGTCACTGAGCTGCGTTCGACGTCCACTGCCACATGAATGAAGGGCACGCCCTGTTCGATGATGACTTGGGGCTGGACCTTGATGATGGTGCCTGCGCTGTAGAATTTGTCGATCAGGTTGCCGGCAAAGTCCCGCTCGCGGATGGAGAAGTCCTGCCCGACCTGAATGCGTCCTTCCTCGCCCGAGCGGACGATCAGTTGCGGACCGGAGAGGATTTCCCCGAGCTTGTAGTCGGAGAAGAACTTCGCCACAAAGTTCATGTTGGCGAATTTCACTTTGGGCGTAACTTCGGTCTTGAATATGTTCTTGGAGACTTCGTCTGCCCCGTTGAACTCGGCGCCGACAGAGTAGTCGGACGTGCTCTTCATAAATGACCAGTTGAGACCCACCTCGTCCAGCCGGCTGAGGTTGACCTCGAAGAAGACCGCGGAGAGCTTGATTTCACGGCTGCGGAATGTGGCGACTTCCTTCTGGATCTCCGTCGCGACCGGGCCGGAGGCGACCGGCCGGCCCGTCCCGAGCGGGCCTTGAGTCATTTCACCGGGCGCTCCCTCGGTCACCTGGATGTAGTTCTCATATTCCGTGAAGGCGAGTCCGTTCTTCCGGCAGATGGTTTCCAGCGCCTCACGCCAGTGGAAACCCTGGATGTCTACATTGATCGGCATCGTGCGGCGGTCGACGTCGATGACGATCTTGTTCGTGGCTTTCTTGCTGACCTCGCTGATGACGGCAAGAGCTTTGTCCATCGCCGTTGTCGGAGCGATGGAGACCAGCTCCTGGGGCGACGTGTACTCACGAAGTGCCTTGCGGTCGGCCTGTGTCTGTGCGTCGGCCAGCGGCCCCGCTACCCACAGCAGGGCGATTACTGCTATTGCGGATAATGCTTTCATGCTCTCCTCGTCCTATTTTGACTTTGCAGTTTGCTGCGGGCCGTAGCGTATCTTCAACTCGACCTTCTCGATGATCCCGCCTTTGTTCAGTGTGCATTCAAGACGACCCTCGTCCGGCACGATACGGGTGACGTACCCGAGGTAGACTTCATCCCCTTCGTGCATCGTGCGGATGGTGTTGTTCTGGTCGAGCACAAACGCCTTGCCCGGAATAACCGCCTTCAGATCCGACCGCTCGATTTCCACGAGCCCGTCGATATTCGGCGGCAGCCCCGCCGAGATCACAGGTTCAAACGGATCCGCTGTTAACACGTTCGGCAGCCGCTGACGCTCGCCCAGCGAACTGGAGAGCTCCGAGACCGAGGAGAAGAACGCCTGCACGGTCATGTCGAACGTGACAAGCACCTTGCCTTCTTCCTGATCGGTGGGCGCCACCTCCAGGCCCTTCAGCGCAATCGTCTGGACCTTGTAGAGCCTGCGATCGTTCTCCAGATACCAGATGAACCGGTACAGGTTGTCGAACGGAGCCTCCCCTTTCAGCACATAGGTGTTGAAACCGTAGTTGGTCTGGGACGTCGTCCCGGTGTAGACCATGTCCAGCTTCACCTCACCGCTCAGGTCGATGAGATGGCTGAAGTACGCGTAGCTCTGGGCAGTGATGTCGACCGGCGGTATGTCTTTGTTCCGGCCTTCCCATCGCTTCTGCGTGTCGGTCAGAACGGCACTCAGATCATTGAACTGATTGACCAGGTTCGGCGTGTTCTGCAGCTCCTCGTCAATCTTCTGGATTTCCTTCTCCAGGGCGGTAATCTTCTTCGGAAGGTTGAACGCCCGGATGTACGTGCCGACCGCGAGGATCAAGAACAAGAGGATCCCCAGGGCGATACTATTGCGTAATTTGTATGACACGACCTTACTCCTTTCCGGGTGTTGGTTACTGCGTTACGGCGGATGCGGATGGCACCTTGATCCGGTACTTGTACACGGTCTGCTCCCGGATCGCCTGCACATTCACTTCCTCCAGCAATGCGTTGTCAAACAGCGTCGCCAGGCGCGGGATGCGGGTACGGTATGTTGTGTACCCGTTCATCACCATGTCCGTCTCCTTCGCGCCGGTGACGTCGGTTAACCATATCGAATTCAGATCCTCGACTCCATGGCTGAATTGCGTCAGCACTTTGCTCCAGCGTTCGCTGCCGGGAACCAGGCTGTCATACAGCGCCATGGACGACCGATACCGCGTGAGCTGGTCCTCAAGAGCCTGAATGGAGTTGGCCAGGGTCATGTTCTCCGCCTTCTGGCTTTCCTTAAGAACCATTACATCTCTCAGTTCCTTGATCTCCCTGGATTTCGCCGTGATCTGCCAAGTAAACAGAAACGTCGTGAGGAAGAGCATCAGCATGAGCAGATAGCCGTGCCAGGCAAGTTTAAACACCCGCTGTCCTTCGCGGACCGATCCCGGAAGGAGGTTGACGTGGTACAGGACGTCGCTGCGCTGGTCCAGGATCTGCATTGCCGCGCCGATCGGGACGGCAAACTCGGAGATCAGCGCCTGATCTTCCGGACTCAGCGGACTTGCGTCAAGCCGCGGCGTCACCAGGTAGTCAATCTCCTGGTCAGGCAACTGCTGGCTCAGGAACTCCTTGAAGTTCACCCTGCGGCATTCGCCGGCAAGTATGATCCTGCGGATGTGCGGAATCGCCAGGTTGTCCTGCTCCAGAAGCAACCGGGAGTACACCGTGTTCTGCAGGTTCGGCGAATCGTATCCTTCGCCAATGATGGGAGCGAACTGATGGAAATGCTCCCCGCGCATGAAGATCATGCGCGTGAACTCGGTGCCGACATAAATGATGACCGACACATCCTGGGGCTCAAAGTCGTAGTTGGCCTTCACCAGGTTCAACAGGGACACGTCGGCGCTGTCCACACCGGATATCAGCGGCAGCCGGTTCCCGATGTACCCCTTGATGTTCTCAAGGGCGTTGATGAGGCTCAGACCGTCTTCGCGAACCACGCACAGGAGGTTCCCATCGTCGGTCTTGATCGCATCGACTGCGTCCGCTGCCGGCTGGAATGCGCGGGTCGATCGGAGCTCCGCCAGAATGCGATCTTTGAGCTTCTTCCCTTTCAGCCCGAAATCGCTTTCCAGGATGTGATAGTAGATCGCGGGCTCGGAGAGGCTGTAGGTGAGAGAGTATTTCTGCCGGGGATAGCCGGCAATCAGGCCCAGCAGAACGGCGTTATTGTCGTCCCCGTTGCTCTCGCCCGTGACTTCTGCCGGCGGCGGCGCCGAAAACGAAAAGGCGTCGCTTCCCTCCTGAACTGAGCCGGCACCTTCTTCCACCAGCTTGCGATCGTGGAGTTTGGTCACCAGAGTCGCCGTCTTCAGCTCCTCGATGACGATGTGCTTGCGTTGGACCGAAAGGTGGGCGAGCTTTACATCCAGCCCGTCCACAAACAGCCCGAGTACCGTCTTTCCTCTGCCTTTCGCCGTCGCCATAGTACGTCTCTTCCCGTTGTGAGTTCCCGAATGCCTCTGTCTAATCCCCCACCGGGGCCATGTTCAGAAGCTGCTGGAAGCGCCGCTTGTTGTTCGATGCGACCAGCGCGTTGTCCAGCGATATCTTTTTTGCCACATACAGTCGTTTGAGATCCTGCTCAAGGGTGATCATCCCGAGATCCCCCGACTCTGCCATCATCTGATAAATCTCGCCCGTGTTGTTGTTCTTGATCGCTGCACGCACGGAGGGAATCATCACCAGCAATTCCTTGGCCAGCATCAGCTTCCCCTCCAGCGTGGGGACCAGCTTCTGCGACATCACGCAACTCAGCGTATCGGCAAGGCGGATGCGCACGCGTTCCTGCTCGATCGGGGGCACTTCCCCGATGATACGGTCGATGGTCTCAACCGCGGACGCCGTATGCAGCGTCGAGAACACCTTGTGCCCGCTGTCCGTGATCTCCAGCGCGGTCATGATCGTATCGGGATCGCGCATCTCTCCGATCACGATGATGTCCGGGTCCTGACGCAGCGCCTGAATCGCCCCCTCTTTGAACGACAGCACATCCCGGCCCACCTCACGATGCCGGATGATGCAACGGTCCGGCGTGTGGACGTACTCGACCGGGGATGCGATGATGACGACGTGACCGTCAACCGTGTGATTGTTTGCATCAATGATGCTGTCGAGCGTGGTGCTCTTCCCTGACCCCGTGATTCCCGTGATGAGCGTCAGGCCCTGGGTCGTGTGCGCCAGGCTAAGCACCCGGGTGACATTGGGGTGGAGCTCGAGGTTCTTGTACGGCCGGATCACATTGTTGATCGCCCGCATGTTCATCGCGAGATGATCCAGATCGAAACTCACATTCGACCGGAACCGGTACATCCGGTCACCTTCCATGATGCTGTAGGAGAAGTCCAGGTTCCGGTTCTCATACAGGAAAAGCCGCTGCCGCTCAATCAACACACTCTGGATCAGCACGTTGAATTCATCCAGCGTGAACTTCCCGAGTTCCTTGGCCGGACGCTTCTCACCGTAGACGCGGTACCAGATATACCCGCAGGTCCCGTATCCGCCCACATCGATGTCGGAGGCGTTCATGCGCGACATGCGCAGCAGATAACTGTCCATGAGCTTGCGCAACGCAGTCCGCTCGGCCGGGGAGTGTCGGGACACAAGGTCGCCAATCAACATCTGGCGTTCCATTCCCGGCGCCGTGTCGGGCAGGGTGGCACTGATTTCCTGCAGCATTTTTACAGCAGTTTCAATCATCCACTACGCTCCGCGCAATACTGCTCCATTGGTAAGCTCAAGACTCATGCCAGCGTGTACCCTTCAGAGTATCTCACAAGAAGACCTTCTTTTCTGCATGTCAGAGTCGAAAGGCCAATATTGGCCACCATGCGAATATTCCCCTCTATTCGTACCACGCGAGGATTTCATAGGCATTGGTCGTCGGAAAATAGGGCGGCGATGTCGTGCGAAAACGCTCGTCAAAAAGGACGTTAACCATCAACCCCCTCGTGATGGCGGTGTTGGTCGTGGCGTGTATGTCATTCACTGTCCAGCCGCCTAGAGTGTAGAAAGTTCCAAGGGGCCGGGAGTTGTAGTTCTCGACGTCGATCGCACTCGCGTAGCTGAAGAGCGCGGCCATGACGGTGAAATTCGGGTCGCTCGTGGCGGAGTTGTCCTTGATGGTGATGTTGCTGTGCGCGACAATGCCCAGC
>JAGDMK010000047.1 GCA_017860635.1 Bacteroidota bacterium | reverse complement strand
CCAGGGAAGGCCAAAACTTCCCAAGAAAATGCGCTGTTCGTCCATTGGGTCAGGTCGCCGGCCCACCTTGTGCACCAACGAAACGACTGTTTTTCGGGCAAGGACCAGCGGGCTGGGGATTGCCTCAAAATGGCATGAAGTGTGATCGGATGTCGGCAGGAAGCGAGATGCTGTGCGCTCGAACCGCCGGGACTGGCATCCGGGAATGTATGTAGTCAAATATCGGTAAAAAACAGTATTGACATCCGTCCGGGGGATTCTACCTTGGTATCATGTTCTGACGACACAATCGACGAAAGGGCCCTTCAAATCAAAGATCTGCTTCGAGACCCGGGCTTCAATGGTTTCCCCGTCATGAGACTTCACCGCATAGCGGCTGCGGCTCTCATCTGGACTTGCGCGACCCATGTCGCGCCGGCCCAGTTTTCCCCGGGAGAATTGTCGCTCGCCCACCAGCATCTGAACGGAATGAAGAATTGCCTGGAATGCCACGACGCAGCGAACGAGATCACGGGTAAGAAGTGCCTTCTCTGTCATAAGGAGATTCAGACGTCCCTCGCCGAGAGGAGGGGGTATCACTTCAAGGTCTCTGCACAGCAGTGCATCGCCTGTCACCGGGAGCACAAAGGGACGAACAATTCTCTTGCGGCGGTCGACAAGAGAACATTTGATCACAACCTGACGGGCTTCGTTCGCACCGGAAGACACGCCACAACTGAATGCAGCACGTGCCACGCCAAAAAGAATATCGTCGATCCACAGGTTTTGGAAAAAATCACGAGGAGTGGCCGACAGACGTACCGTGGCCTGACCCAAGCGTGTGCACGTTGTCATGAAGACCGCCACAATAACACCGTCGGTGCCAACTGTCAGAGTTGCCACAGCCAGAATGGTTGGTCGCCGGTGTCGAATTTCGATCACTCAAGATCTCAATTCGCCCTCGCCGGCAAACATACAACCGTGCCTTGCGGCAAATGTCATCGGGATATAGATGCCAGGGATAAAACAAAGCCATTGCTCTTCACAACGATGAGTCATGACGACTGCACACCCTGCCACACTTCGCGACACAAGAAAGATCTGGCAGCGAGAGAATGCAGCTCATGCCATACACCGGAGGATTGGAGGATTCCGAAAGCAGGAGCAACGTTCAATCACACTCTGGCCGCCTTCAGGCTCGTGGGCCGTCATGCAGACGTGCCCTGCGCGAAATGCCACAGCCCCGGAGGTCCGGTTTCATCGAGAGGACCGCTGAGATTGCCCTTCGGGAAGTGTACGGCCTGCCACGCGGATTATCACAAGGGGGAATTCATCCCGAAGTACAATGGAGAATGCGGTAAATGCCATACGCCAGAGGGGTTTGCGCCGACGACCTTTTCGTTCGTGGCGCACGACGCTTCTCGATTTCCCCTCACCGGTGCCCATCTGGCTACACCTTGCGAGAAGTGTCATGTCAGAGCCCCTGATGAACGCAGGCGCTTTCGGCTCGCCGGCGTCATGTGCGAATCTTGTCACAAGGACAGACATGCCGGCCAATTTGCGGGAGAGATGAAGGGGCGCAGCTGCGGTGCGTGCCACACAACCGAGGACTGGTCGCCGAAATCCTTCGACCACTCAAAGGCGGGGTTCCTCCTGGTGGGCAAACACGCACGGGCAAAGTGCAGTGCATGCCACAAACCCAGGAATGCCGGCGGCGTAGAAATCGCACAGTACAAAGGGACTCCATCAACGTGCGACGCCTGCCACAGAGAGTACCATGCCGGACAGTTTGCTGTCGACGGAAGAACAGACTGCGCGAAATGCCACCAGCCGGGGGGCTGGAGAGCTCTCCTGTTTGACCATTCTCTTCACAGCGCCTTCACGCTTGCGGGCGCGCATAAGCGCATCGAGTGCCGCGCTTGCCACCGTGAGGAACGCATGGGATCATCCACACTCGTACGATTCAAACCGCTTTCCATGACGTGCGAATCATGCCATGCGCCGGGAAGCGCAGGCAGAGGCTGACATGAAAGGAACGGCAATGCTGGCTCGACTTCTCGGTTTCCTGCGCAAAGCGATCAACGCGCGCAAATCGTTCCCGCGTCCTGCCTCTGAACCTGCTGGAGGAATCCTAGGCTTGTTGATTCTGCTGTGCGCCGTCGCTCCGGCGGGCAAATTATCAGCACAGGAATCCCCTCACGGAAGAATCCGGTTCGAGTGTTCATCCTGCCACACCCCAGAATCATGGAAGATGCCCAAAGACGCGCCGTTCATGCACCAGTCAACCGGCTTCACGCTTACGGGGCAGCATACCAATCTCCGCTGTGTGAACTGCCACGAGGGGCTGAAATTCAAGAACAGGTCCTCCGATTGCCTGTCGTGCCACTCCAATATCCACAAGAGCGAGCTGGGCACCAACTGCCTGCGATGCCACACAACACAGTCATGGCGAGTCTCCGACATGGTGCAGAAACACCAGGTGACCCGGTTTCCTCTGCTGGGAAGACATGCCGTAGCAGACTGCCAGGTATGTCACGCCAACGCCGGACGAAAGCAATTCACGGGAACCCCCACTGACTGCTATGCCTGTCACAGGGAAGACTTCAACCGAAGCGCGTCGCCAAACCATTCCGCCGCAGGGTTCTCTACCAATTGCACTCAATGCCACCTGGAATCTGCTATGCATTGGGGAGGAGGATTCCAGCACGACCGCACGCAATTTCCGTTGACCGGGGCTCACCGCTCGATAGCATGCATCGATTGCCATAAGGACCAGGTCTTCAAATCGACTTCAGTTCAATGCATCGCGTGCCACCAGAACGACTATTCATCAACCCGGAACCCCAATCATTCGTCTGCACATATCGCGACCACTTGCCAGACCTGCCACACCACAACCGTCTGGAGGCCGTCTACGTTCAGCCATGCGACAACGGCCTTCCAGCTCGTCGGTGCCCATACGACCGTGGCGTGCAACCAGTGCCATGTGAACAATGTATTCAGTGGACTGCCCCACGCCGGCTGCTGGGACTGCCATGCCACAACCTTTAACGGAGCAATCAATCCCAACCACGTAGCCGGGCAGTTCAACCATGACTGTCTGCAGTGCCACACCCAGTCGGCATGGAAACCGGCGACGTTTAACCATGCAACGACGAAATTCGCGTTGACCGGTGCGCATGCGGCTACCCAGTGTGCCCGGTGCCATACGAGCGGCAACTACCAGTTGCAGTACACCGACTGCTACGTGTGTCATTCGACGAAGTTCGCCCAGCCGGCCAATCCCAACCACGTGCTGGGAAACTTCAATCACGACTGTGCCCCCTGCCACACCACAACCGTATGGAGCCCGTCCACGTTTACCCATGCCAGGACGGCCTTCCAGCTCGTCGGCGCACATCAGGCCGTGGCCTGCAATCAGTGCCATGTGAACAACGTGTTCAAGGGGCTGCCGCACGCCGGGTGCTGGGACTGCCATGCGACGGCCTTCAACGGAACCGTCAATCCCAGTCACGTGGCCGGTCAGTTCAACCACGATTGTCTGCAGTGCCACACGCAGTCGGCATGGAGGCCGGCATCATTCAACCATGCTACGACGAAGTTCGCCCTGACCGGCGCCCATACGACCCTCCAGTGTACTCAGTGTCACGTAAACGGCAACTATGCCCTCTCGTACCAAAATTGCTACCAATGTCATTCGGTAGACTTTGCCCGGCCGAGCAATCCGAACCATGTGGCCCAACAGCTCCCTACGGATTGTGTCATGTGCCATAGCACGAGCGCGTGGACGCCAAACACGATGAATCACGACGCTGCCTATTTCCGAATCTACTCGGGCAAACACCGGGGCAGGTGGACCCAATGCAGTCAGTGCCATACCACGCCCGGCAATCTGGCATCGTTCAGTTGTACGACCGCTTGTCACAGATCGGCACACAATCAAGGACAAGACTGCTACGGCTGCCACAGGAACGAATAGCAGGGCTTTCCCGATTCGGCCAAACGGATAATGGTCCGGTAGCGAGAGGGATGCATGACAAGAATAGTGGGCGCGCTGTTGTGTTTGCTCCTGGCATCAGGCGTACATGCGGCATTGAAATCCGTTCGCGGCAAGGTCACGTATATTGCCGCCGGCCTGGTGTACACATCTCTGGGGAAAGAGCTCGGTGTGAAGGATTCCACGCTCCTCGCCGTCGTTTCCGGAAGGGATACGATAGCGACCATGAAGGTCATTGCCGCCAGTTCAAAGTCATCTTCATGCGTCATCGTCTCATCGTCAAGGTCTGTCGCCATCGGCAACGACGTCTGGGGAGATGTCGTTCAGGAAGCTGAGAGCCCGAGTCCTCCCAGCAGCCCTTCCGAATCGCAAAGTGCAGACCAGTCGCCCCTGCCGGTGATGAGGAGGACCGGACCAGTTGCCGCGAGCACTGCAGCAGACCTGCATGGAAGAGTGAGTGCCCAGTACATCACATCGTTGTACGATCAGCCGGCGTTCAATATCGCCCAACCGGGGATCGTCATAAACCTTCGCGGGACCTTGCGCGACGTGCCACTCAGGCTTGATCTCTACGCCAATCTCCGATCGCTCTCTGTTGGGAATCAGAGCCCGTTTGCGCGAACCGCGGTCAATCAGTCGCGCGTCTATGAAATGGCGTTGAGCTATGACGACGGCGGGACAGTTGCCACGCTCGGAAGGGTTATCCCGACGTTTTCTCCATCAATCGGCTACATTGACGGAGCCCTCTTCTCAAAGAGGTTCGGCAACGTAGTCTTCGGGACAACAGTAGGATACCAGCCGGATTGGTCCATGCGGGACGTCACCACGGACTACAGGAAGGTTGCAGTGTTTGCGCAGTACAGTACACCCGATCGAATGTCGTTGTTTGTGTCCGGTGCGTACGCCCGGACGTACTTTCATTCCGCCCTCGACCGTGAAGCGCTCAGCCTGCTGGTGAATACCGCTCTGGCCGGCAGCCTGTATCTTTACGGGAACGCCGAGATGGATATGAGGAAGAAAGTCAACAGCGATTTTGTGCTGGCACCGAGGCTCACAAGCGCGTACGCCAACCTTCACTATCGTGTCACAAACAGCTTCAGCGCCGGGGTGGGAGCTGAAGCATCACGCACCTACTACAGCTACGAAGCGGTACGGAATATTCCTGATTCGTTGCTGGTCAACACCCTGCGAGCCGGACTGAATCTCAGCGTCAACTGGTTCCTCCCATGGGGAATTGCTTTGTATGAAAATTACATGCCTCGATCGTCCGGTGGCCCGTTTGGACGAGAATTTTCGAACTCTTCTACAGTCAGTATCTCAGACATGTTCTCGTCCGGCATCAATGTACGAGCAAACGTGAACACCACTGCGAGCCAGTATACCAATGTCACAGGGTATGGTATTACTGTCCAGACAACCATCGCACGCAGCATTGATGTGACCCTGCGTTTCCTTGGGAACGGGTACGTATTCAAGCAGACAGACCAAAGGATGCACGGAAGGACACTTGGCGCCGACCTGATGATATTCATTACCCGTGAGTTCACCTTCCTTGCCACCTACGATCGCCGCGATGACTATGGCATGATAACGCATGCTGTGTTTGCAGAACTCGGCGTGCGATTCTGATCCGCGGAGGCGGTGCTGAATATGCCACGCTCAATTCACGACATGGCGGCATTGTGCACCTGATGGCATAGTGCAGATCGACAGGACCTGGGGAGAGGAATACGATCGACCGTTACTGCAGGATCTCATTCCGTTCTTCCAGCATCCTGATCTCTCTCTTGACGACCGAGGCCATTTCGTTGTGCTCCTTCTTGAGCATCATCGTCAACGTCTCGATCAGATTTGCGGCCACAAGGTGATGCGGCAGCAACACATAGTCAGCCCCCTCCTTGTACATCTGCAGCGCGCGCTGGCTGCTCTCCGCGGTCACGATGATCTTCGCGTGCGGACAGGCAGTTTTGATCAGTTTGATGATTTTCACATTGTCCGTTCCAACCAGGATTTTGTCGGGGATGGTAGAAACGACGATCTTGACGTCCTGAATACCGGCATGTTTGAGCGTATCGAGATGGCTGACATCGCCGTAGATGACCTTGACGCCAAGGTCCTGGAGAGACTCATGCGTCTCCGGATTGAAGTCAACGACAACAAGCTTGTCAATCATGCGCTGGCGAGGTCTCTTGTTCTGATCGAGCTCGAGCATTTCATGCAGCAGAGAACTCGCCGTCCGGTGAAATCCCAGCAGTGCAATTTCCTTTCGGGCGGCGTCCGGAGGCTCCTGCCCCGCCGACCGTATGTCCCTCAAGCCGCATTTCCGCAGCAGTGCACCCAGCGCTTTCTGTATGGAATCGTTGTATTTGATCGTATAGGTTGACAGGACAGACGTAATGACAAACACGAAGACGATCACCGTCAGCGTGTCGCGTGAGATATGTCCCGCCGCCAATCCGAGCGCAGCGATGACGAGAGAGAACTCGCTGATCTGCGAGAGATTAATCGACGTCAGGAGACTGACCCTGATGCCGTTGTTCAATGCATACAGGACAGGAAAGACCGCAACAAAACGGGAAGCGACCAGGAACGCGGACAGGATTCCCGCAGTCGCGAGCACCTGCACATTATCCAGGGGGTTGGGTATCTGCATGCCGAGAGAGACAAAGAAGAGCGTCACAAAGAAATCCCTGATATTCACGACTTTGGCTATGACGTCCATGTTGTAAGGAAACGTGGAGATGGCCACGCCGGCGATCAGTGCCCCCATCTCGACAGAGAGATTGAGATATGCCGCCGCTCCACACACCAGAAAGCACCATCCGAGGGAAGAGACAAGAATAAGTTCGGGGACTTTTGCGACAGTCTTGAAAGCCCGGGGCAGAACGTACTTGCTGACCAGCATGCTCCCAAGAACCAGGAGAATACCTTTGAGGAAAGAAAAGAGGATTGTCAGAATGTCGGGGTTCGAGAGGTTCGGCTGTATACCCAGCAAGACAATCGCCCAGATGTCCTGAAACACGAGAATGCCCAATGTGATTCTTCCAGCCAGCGTGTCCAGCTCGAATTTCCCGTACAGCAGCTTGACAACAATGGCGGTGCTGCTCAATGCGCAGCATGCGGCAAGGTAGATGAGGTCGTACGTTCCACCGCGCAGCGAATACCCCAGGAGGTAAAGGAAGCCGAGTCCGATAATGACCGTGATGGGAAACTGTGTTATGCCGCTTACGACTAGCGATTTCCCCGACTCCTTGAGCTTCTTGGCGTCAATCTCAAGTCCTATCAGGAACAGGAGGAGGATGAGGCCAAAATGTGAGATGATCTCAATGTCAGCCATGTCCTTGATCAGCCCCAGACCGATATGCGGGCCGATGACAACACCTCCTGCGATATAGGCAAGCAGCAGCGGCTGCTTGAGTAGGTGTCCGACAAAAGCCAGGACTGTGGCGGCCAGTATCGCGAGACCCACGCTGCTCACGGCATCACTCTGTGCGTTGTCCCCCAGGCCTCCTCCAATGAGAGGCACGGCTACAATGAGAAGAGCAGTCAGACCGTAGATCACCGATCGCTTCGTCATTCGCTCCGCATTCATAGTGGCACCATCACATGTCCTGTAATGATGCTAATAGGACTCTTGACCATTAAATCACTTTCCGCACTTGAAGTGTCGGGACCCATTATATCACCCGGGCAGGATTCCGACCTGGGGCGTTGCTGAGCGATAGTATACTGAGCTTGATGTCGCTTGTCAAGCGCTAAGTCATTCAGGGAGGTCCGGATGTACGATCAGGGATGAGTCTTGGTCTATTGCCAGCTCTGGGTGCGAGCTTTTCGTGAGTGGATTGAACTTTTCGTATATTGGGCTTGCATCATAGGGTCAAATCCAAACTACACATTGGCACAATATCCGGGGGCACGACGCCGGGGGTTTCTTCGACTACGACAAGTGGGCCGGCCCCGACAACTCCATGTGCCGGCAAAGGAGGAAAAGTGATCTTCAGGATCGTGCGTTTTCTTCTTCTCACAGGGCTCTTGTGTTGTGAATCCCTCGCGCAATCGTCAAACGCACAACCAATCGGTCTGACCGAACAGCCGGGCGTTTTCCTGGTACATTCGGATTCCTCCGCGGTGCGACTGGCATTCTACACATCGGATATCGTGCGCATCGAATTCGTTTCCCTCGCGTCCGCTCCGCCATCGTCTTCGCTTGTCGTTGTGCGCGACCCGCTCGACCGGCTCCCTCTCTCAGTCCTCGATACGGATTCTCTGCTGGTCTGTTCAACGACGACACTCCGGATCCAGTGCTCCAAGCATCCGCTCCGCATCACGATCTCAGACTCCACCGGCCGGGTACTGCTCGCGGAGGCATCGCTGAAGGAAACCGCGGGGAAAGGCGGTTCGCGCGCCATAACGTTCCGCCTGCACGCGGCCGATCACTTCTATGGAACCGGAGAACGAGGGACGGCCCTCGACAAGCGGGGCCTGATATTCGAGAGCTACAACATACAGCGGGGAGGGTACGAGACTCCGCTCCCGACGATGAACATCAACGTCCCCCTCCTCTGCTCGACAAACGGTTATGCCCTGTACTTCGACAACTTCTCCAGAGGAACATTCGATCTCGGGGGAACCGACAGCACGACGTTCTCGTATACCGTTGCAGAGGGAGAGATACCGGTCTACGTTATGGCCGCCCCTTCCATTCCGGGCCAGCTGGAGAAATATACCTGGCTCACCGGCCGCCAGCCTCTGCCGCCGCGTTGGGCATTGGGATTCATCCAATCGAAGAACCGGTACGAAAATGAAACCGAAGTCCGGTCGATTGCCCGGACTATCCGCGAACGGGGATTCCCCTGTGACGCCATCGTGCTGGACCTGGCCTGGTTCAAGTACATGGGAGATCTGGCATGGGACACCACGGCCTGGCCGACTCACCAAAAGCTCGTTGATGACCTGTTGGCCGATGGGATAAAGACCGTTCTGATCACCGAACCCTATATCGTACAGCCATCGATCGGGTTCGCGCAGGCCGCCGGGAAGGGATACCTTGCCACCGACAGCACGGGGAAGCCGTTTCTCCTCGAGCACTGGTGGTCGTGCCGGGGATGCGCCGCGGCGTTGCTCGACATGACAAATCCCGAAGCACGACGGTGGTGGTGGAGCAGGCATCCTGCGGCCTTCGGGACTTCGGTAGCAGGCGTCTGGACGGATCTGGGGGAACCCGAACGTCATCCCCCGGAAATGCGTCACCATCTGGGGACGGCTGAAAGCATCCATAATGCATACAACTTGTTGTGGGCGCAGACGATATTCGATGGATTCAATACATTGCGTCCCGGGAAACGCGTTTTTAATCTTACGCGGTCGGGCTTCGCGGGAATTCAGCGCTACGGAGTGCTCACCTGGTCAGGCGACGTCGCCCGCAGCTTCGGAGGAATCAGTGTCCAGCTTCCCATGCTCCTGAACATGGGGATGTCCGGGATCGCCTATCATGGTTCCGATCTCGGCGGTTACGCACGGATGCGCACGACGCCTGAGCTGTACATACGATGGATGCAGTTTGGAATGTTTTCACCGACGGCCCGGGCGCACGGCGCAGGGGAAATCGTGCACGGGTACCCCACCGAGCCGTGGATGTTCGGACCCGAAGCTGAGCGGATTTCGAGAGAGTACATACGTCTTCGTTACGCCCTTCTTCCCTACATCTACACGCTCGCCCGCGAGAATTTTGTTACGGGAATGCCTCTCGCCCGTCCCCTTTTCTTTGCCGATCCTGGGAACACCCGGCTCCTGAACGATGCTTCCTCTTATCTCTGGGGAGACGCCTTTCTTGTCTCTCCCGTGGTCGAGCCAGGAGCACGCGAGAAGACGGTCTACCTTCCGAAAGGCAAGTGGATAGACTTCTGGACGGATGACGTTTTCACGGGGGGAGACAGCCTTCGTGTCAGCGCTCCGCTGGATCGGATGCCCCTGTTTGTCCGGGCCGGGAGCATCATTCCGATGGTGCCGGTCATGTCACACACGGACGAACGGCAGATCGACACGCTGATCATTCGGGTGTACCCGACCACGGCCGCAGCGGATTCGTTTACGTTGTATGAGGACGACGGAGAATCGCTGGAATATCAACACGGAGCTTTCGCGCTTACCACCCTTTCCCAGACGCGAATACGCAGCGGGAACGCTGACGAGCTGGTGCTGACGGTGGGGAAGGCCAGGGGTTCTTTTGCTGGTCAGGTGACCAGCCGCACGTATCTGTTTGAGGTCCACACTATCCCGAAAGCACCACGACAGATAATCATTGGCAGTGCTACCGCATCATCTGCGAAGAGCTTGCATCAACTTCGGAGAACAACGGAAGGATTCTGGTTCGACTCGCAGCACAACATCATCTACATTCAGACGCAAGGGAGCGTGGATCGACAGGTTGAAATCCGGCTCAAAGGGTAGCCGTGTAAATTCTTCTAAGCTGGTAAGGGTTCGACAGAGTCCGAAGGGCGTAGTGATCGGTATGGTCCTATACTGACATCACAGCAGAGACGCTGCCTCCTCGTCCAGCATCCAGCGAACCGTCCCGTGCGTCGGCCTGATCATCGACGCCGGGAGGTTTGCCTGTGGTTCACCTGTCCCCAGGATTCGGGCAATCACCGATGCCTTCCGCTTCCCTGCTGCCAGGAACAGTGTTTCGCGTGCGCTGAGGAGGACCGGGAGCGTCAACGTCACCCGCCAGCTCTTGAGCTGGGGGACGAAATATCCGATCGCCATCCTCGATACTTCGTTGAGCGAGTCGGTGCCGGGAAACAGCGATGCCGTGTGACCATCTTCGCCGACGCCCAGCAGCACAATGTCAAAGCGAGGCACACTTCCGCCGAACCACTTCTGCAGTTCCGCTTCATATTCCCTCCCCGCATCTGACGCGGATGCTTCCCCCCGGATTCGATGGACATTGTCCGTGGGGATCGGAATGCGGCTCACCATCTCACGGAACACCATACCGTAATTGCTTGCCGGGTCATCGGGCGGGACCATCCTTTCATCGCCAAAGAACAGGTGAACATGACGCCAGTCGATGGTGCTCTGCACAGGGTCAGCGGCCAGCATCTGGTAGACCCGGAGCGGCGTCTCTCCACCCGCCAGCGCCACAAAACTGAATCCACGCGCTTTAATCGCACGGCCGATGAGATCACGGATTGTCACCGCAGCCAGATGACTCAACTGCTCGGCGTCCTTCGACACCGAGATATCCGGACTTCCGGTCACGGAACGGTCCTTTCACCACTGTCCCCTTCCGACCTGTGGAGCGTGTCCTCCTGCTCCCACCAGCGGCTATCTTTCCAAAGTAATCGATCGGCACCTGGCGGACCCCAGGATCCCTGTTCGTACGGCTGGAGGGCAGGAGCGGCTTCCCCGATCCACCCTCGCCGGATGCCGTCGATGAACTTCCATGCAAGTCCGATTTCATCCTTTCGCGCAAACAACGAGGCATCTCCATTTAGCGCATCGAGCAACAGCCGTTCGTAGGATTCAGGAATCGGCGTTTCGTGAAAGGTCTCACTGTAATGGAAGTCCAATTCTGCCGGCCGCATCATCATTCCTCCGTCGGGCACCTTCGTCATGAAGCGAAGGTGAATCCCTTCGTCCGGCTGGATCGTGATGCTCAGGTGGTTGGTCGACAATTCCGTCACTCCCGAAAGGACGTCGAACATCTGAAGCGGCGGTCGACGAAAGCGTATGACGATCTCGGTCAATTTCTCCTTCAACATTTTTCCCGAACGGAGGTAAAACGGCACTCCCTGCCAGCGCCAGTTGTCCAGAAAGAGCTGGACTGCCGCAAACGTTTCGGTTTCAGAATGCGGGTTCACCCCCGGCTCATCACGGTACCCGTGGTACTGTCCCCTCACTGTGAAACGGGATGACATCTCCTCGGGGATCTCGCGGATACTCCTGAGCACTTTGACCTTTTCGTCGCGCAAGGCGTTTGCTTCAATGGCGACCGGCGGCTCCATCGCCACCAGCGCGAGAAGCTGAAGAACATGGTTCTGAAACATGTCCCGGAGGAGACCTGTCTGATCGTAGAACTCCGCCCGGTGCTCCACGCCCACTGTTTCCGCAACGGTGATCTGGACATGATCGATGTAGTTCCGATTCCAGAGCGGTTCGAAGATGGCGTTGCCGAAACGGAGGACCAGGATGTTCTGTACAGTCTCCTTGCCAAGGTAGTGATCAATGCGGTAAATCTGATCTTCGCTCACCACCTTCAGCAATTCATCATTCAGAGATTCTGCCGTTTGCAGATCACTGCCGAACGGCTTCTCCACGACAATTCTCCTGTAGCCAACCTTGCCCATCGGGGTTAGCAGACGAGCCTCGTCCAGTTTCCGGACAACGATGGGATAGAACTTCGGCGCGATGGCCAGATAGAAGAGCCCGTCTGCATCCTCGCCGTCAGTGCTGTTGATTTTTCCCGCAAGGGCCAGATAGTCATTGAGCTTTTCAACATCGCCGGGGTGGTAAGACAAGAGCCGTGCGAACGACTCCCATTCGTCTTGCGCAAACTCCGCCGGGACGAATGCGAGCAGACCTTCCTTCATCTTGTCGCGAAACGCATCATCGGACAATGGACGCCGTGAAAACCCGATGATCTGCGTGTCCGCCGGCAATCGCCGTTTCCGGAAATTCATGTACAACGCAGGGATCAGCTTGCGGTAGGTAAGGTCGCCGGATGCGCCAAAGATAACGATCGATTTCTTCATGCTTGCACCTCATTCCGTATTTGGCGCACGCTCAATGCGCATGCTTCAATTCGGAACGCTAGCCAGAATCGGACTGTGAAGAGGGACAGGGCTGTCAAGCGTGCTGGTAGGCCATCGCCTTGAGAAGTGTGATCCGCTTTTCTATGGGTGGATGTGTGGCCAGAAGGTCTGCGATGAACCCCTCACGTTCATTGGCTGAGCGTCCCAGGGGATCCGCAATGCAGAGATGTGCGGTTCCCTTTTTTATGGCCTTTGTCGGATCGTCTGCATCCGTGATCTTTTGCAGCGCGGATGCAAGAGCGAGCGGATTCCGGGTCAACTCCGCGCCGGAGGAGTCGGCAAGGAACTCCCGCTGGCGTGAGACCGCCATGGCAAGGAGTTGAGAGATGATGGGCGCAAGGATGAGCGCGATGACCCAGAACACCATCAGAATCCCGAGCCCCCCACCTCCACCTTTCGAGTCCCTCTTCCCTCCACTTCCTCCCCTGACTCCTCCGAACCGGAGCATCCGGGTTCCGAACTCCGTGATGAGCAAGACCGTTCCGATAAGCGCGGCAACGACAGTCATCAGACGGATGTCATAGTTGCGGATGTGGCCCATCTCGTGAGCTACGACCGCCTGGAGCTCCTCGCGGTTCAGCCGTTCCACAAGTCCTTCGGTGACCGCGAGAGACGCGTGCGCCGGATCCCTGCCGGTGGCGAATGCATTGGGGTCCGGGTCCGGCACAGAGTAGACTTTTGGCCGCGGAAGTCCTGAAGCGATCGACATCTCGTCGACGATATTTAGAAGCTGACGGTACTTCGGATCGTTATCCGAAACCGGGACGGCGGTGGCTGAGGCCAGGACTGAAACGTCGCCGTTGAGCGCGCTGCGGGTCGCGCTGACTCCCGCAATCGACATAGCCACCACCGTCGCAATCGGAAACGGAAAGCCCATTCCCTCCTCGCTGCCCGGTCCGAAGCCCAGCAGGAACACATCCAGCCCGAATCCAAGGAATCCGACGAAGAGGACGAAGCCGGCCAACACCACAACGGTGAGCCGCCTGTTGTAGGCCTGCTGCTCGTAAACATTTCTCGGTGTGAGAGGCATCAGTGCGGCTACTTCTTCAGAGAAAGATCTACGTTCGGAACGGCCCGTTCTCCTGCCTCGGTCACCTCGAACAGTTCTGAAGGCTGAAATCCGAACATGCGCGCTATGATGTTCGAGGGAAACACCTGCTGCGCGATGTTGAATTTCGTCGCGATGTCATTGAAGAACTGCCGGGCGAATCCGATCTTGTTCTCGGTGCTCGAGAGCTCTTCCTGGAGCTGCTTCACGTTTTCATTTGCCTTGAGATTCGGGTAGTTCTCGGCAAGTGCAAAGAGCTTGCCGAGGGCTCCGGTGAGGGCATTTTCCTTGGCCGCTGAGTCGGCGACGCCGGAAGCCGTCGTTGCGGCATTCCGCGCCTGAATGACTTTGTTCAGCGTGTCCTGCTCGTACTCCATGTACCCCTTCACCGTATTGACCAGATTCGGAATCAGGTCATGACGGCGCTTCAGCTGAACGTCGATTTGCTTCCATCCGTTCTGGACCTGGTTTCGCAATGTGACAAGCCTGTTGTACTGCGCAATGGCCCAGACAATCAACACCACCAGTACCCCTATCGCGAGAAGAAAGCCCATGGATGCCTCCAGAGTGATTGGTACAGTTGCCTGCTTAACATACGGAGAATTTTCCCCATCGACAATTGACCGGAAATCTCTTCATAATACGGGCGTATTGAACATTTGTTGTCGGATGACTACACCGCTAAGGCTCAAATACAGGCCCTGGCAGTAAAGGCCATAGAGGGGGCGGCGTTGATGAAGAGTCCGGTCGGATAGTAAATCGGATATGAAAGATCGTCACCGGCTGAACATCATCTTCAAGCCGATGAGGATGATCATTGCCCCGAAGACTCTTGCCAGCGTTGTTTCAGGGATTGCCACGGCGACGCGGGCTCCGGCAAGGCTGCCGACGAAAAAACCTGCAGCGAGCAGCGCCGCTGCCGGGACATTCACGTATCCCTGCCGGAAATAGACCCACGCGGCAAGAACGCCCACAGGGAGAACGAGCATCGCTATGGTCGTCCCCTGGGCAGAATGCTGCGACATGCCGAAGAGAAAGATCAGGGCGGGGACGATGATCACTCCTCCCCCGATTCCGACGAGGCCGCTCAATCCTCCCGCAACCAGACCAAGAACAAGGTAGCCTATAGATGTTGTCATAGTGATAGCCCTGCAGGTAGGATGCAGAACGGTGCTTTTTCGGGTCAACTCAGTACCGTGTACCAGGAACCTGTGGAGACATCATATGTGCCGCCGGCGGGTTTCTCCTCCCGCCGGCGTGCAGATGAAAAGTATGCACATACACTTCGTTACTGCAGTTGCAGAGCCACGTAGAAGGTATTGTCGCCACGCCTGACAAGAAGTGCCATACTCCCTTCTTTGCCGGCCACCTCCATCATGTCCCGGAACTCTTTGACTGAACGCACAGGCTGTCGATTGACTTCCTTGATCAGATCGTTTTTCTTCAAACCCGCGTCTTCAGCAGTGCTTCCGGGCGACACGACTGTCACAATCACGCCGGCTTCTTTTCCGTAGCCCAGTGTCTTGGCAAGTTCCGGCGTCAGATCCTGCACTGAAAGGCCAAATCTCTTTATCGAGCTCTGGTCGGGAGACGCGGTACTGGATTCCCGGCCAGCAAGATCCTTGGGGCGCTCTCCCAACAGGACATCAACATCCAACGTCTTTCCATCCCGCAACAGACGAACGGTCGCCTTTTTCCCCGGTTCGGCTTCGGCAACCATGTTGCGCAGCTGGGCGCTGCCTTCGACCTCAGTTCCATTGATGGCGATAATCACGTCGCCCCGCTTGATCCCTGCTTTGTCGGCAGGACCGCCCGCGGTGACGTCACCTACAAGTGACCCCTTTGTCCCCTTCAACTTCAATGCGCCAGCCAGGGCATCATCAATATCCTGGGGCAGCAATCCGAGATACCCGCGGGTGACCTTTCCGTTCGCAACCAGCTGGTGCATGATACTCTTCGCCATATTGACCGGAACTGCAAAACCGATCCCAACATTTCCGCCCGTTCCTGAAGGGTTAAGGATTGCGGTGTTGATTCCGATGACGTTCCCGTCAAGATCTGCCAGTGCACCGCCGCTGTTCCCCGGATTGATGGAAGCATCGGTCTGAATAAAATCTTCATAGTCTGCCAGGTTCATGGACGAACGTCCCTTTGCACTGATGATACCCGCAGTGACGGTGTGCATGAG
>JAGDMK010000205.1 GCA_017860635.1 Bacteroidota bacterium | reverse complement strand
CCGCCACGACTACCGGACCCGCAGAAAGGACCGGAAGGTCATCGTCAACACGGCCTTCGAGGAAAAAGTCTCCATCGTGTACTATTATCCGAACATGAAACCGGATATTATCGATTCGCTGATCGACAACGGATACCGCGGAATCGTGATAGCGGGCACAGGGTTGGGTCATGTGAACAAACCCCTCTACCCGTCACTCCGGCGCGCGCATCAGGAAGGCATCTCCGTCTACATGACCGTCCAGACGCTCTGGGGTTATGTTCAGATGTACGTGTATGACACGGGACGCGATATGATGGAACTGGGAGTCGTACCGGGGGCCAACATGCTTCCCGAGGTGGCCTACATGAAGCTGGGGTGGGCCCTCGGACAGAGCAAAGACCAGCAGACGGTGCGGAACATCATGATGACGCCCGTTGCCGGGGAGATCACCGACCGCGAACCCAGCAACGGGTATCTCATCTTCCAGGGAGGGATCCCCGAGGTCGAGGAGTTCATCTCACGATACCGGCGGTAAGTTCCGTCGCCGGCGTAATCCTGCGGTACCGGCGCAAGCCCCCGCAATCGGCGGCAGGTTCCGATGCAGGCGTAAACCTGCGACGCCGGCCTACACCTCCTATGCCGTTCTCGGCTCGGGATGCCAGCGTCGACTTCTGATGCCGACGTCAACTTACGGTGCCGGCGTTAGCTCCCGCCCCCGCTGCTCGATCTTCGCCCAGGCGTCCTTCAGAGTCACCGTGCGGTTGAAGATTGGCGCGCCGGATGCGGTTCTGGCCGTGTCCACGCAGAAGTATCCCACCCGCTCAAACTGGAACCGGTCTCCCGGCGCAGCTGAGCCCAGCATGGGTTCCAGCTTGCATCCCGTGAGGACCTGGAGTGAATCGGGGTTGAGGTTCACAAGGAAGCTCTTGCCCTCCGGGGCCTCATTCGGGTCTTCCTTGAGGAACAGCCGGTCGTACAGGCGTACTTCCGCGTCCACCGCATGCTGCGCAGAAACCCAGTGAATCGTCCCCTTCACCTTCCGGTTGGCCGCCGGGCCCCCGCTTCTGGTCTCCGGATCGTATGTGCACCGCAGTTCAATGACCTCACCTGAGGCATCCTTGATCACCTGGTCGCATCTGATGATGTACGCGGCACGGAGGCGGACTTCCTTGCCGGGTGACAGGCGATGGTACTTTGGCGGAGGCACTTCCCGGAAGTCGTCGCGGTCGATGTAGAGCTCCCGCCCGAACGGAACGTTCCGAGTCCCTGCCGACTCATCCTCCGGATTATTCATCGCCGGCAACTCCTCTGTCTGTCCCTCCGGATAGTTCGTGAGCACGACCTTGACCGGGTTGAGGACGGCCATTGCCCGCTGTGCGTGTTTGTTCAGGTCTTCCCGGATGCTCCATTCGAGCAATGATACGTCGATGATGCTGTCTTTCTTCGACACGCCGATCTTCTCGCAGACCGTGCGGATGGATTCGGGAGTGTACCCGCGCCGGCGGTAGGCGGCAATCGTCGGCATCCGGGGATCATCCCACCCGGACACATGCCCTTCCTGCACCAGCTGTCGGAGCCGCCGTTTGCTGAGGATCGTATAGCTGAGATTGAAACGTGCAAACTCGATCTGCTGCGGATGATAGATCTCCAGGGCATCAAGGAACCAGTCATACAGGGGACGGTGGTTCTCAAACTCCAGCGTGCAGATGGAATGCGTGATCCCTTCGATCGAGTCCTCGAGGCCGTGCGCCCAATCATACGTCGGATAGATGCACCAGGCGCTCCCTTGCCGGTGGTGGTCTTCGTGGACAATCCGGTACATGATCGGATCACGCAGATTGATGTTGGGTGACGCCATATCGATCTTGGCACGCAGCGTCCGCGAACCGTCCGGAAACTCGCCCTTGCGCATACGCGTGAGCAGATTGAGGTTCTCCTCCACCGACCGGTTGCGGTACGGGCTGTCCGTTCCGGGTTCAGTCAGCGTTCCGCGGGATTCACGGATCTCGTCCGCATTCAGATCGCAGACGTAGGCCTTCCCCTTCTGTACCAGCGCAACAGCCCATTCATACATTTGTTCGAAATAATCCGACGCGTAGTAGATCCGCTCATCGATCGTACCGGCGATCCACCTGACATCGGCGATGATCGAATCCACATACTCCTGTTCTTCCTTCTCCGGGTTGGTATCATCGAACCGGAGATTGCAGATGCCGCCGGCGTGCTCCCGCGCGATCCCATAGTTCAGGTTGATCGACTTCGCGTGACCGATATGGAGGTAGCCGTTGGGTTCGGGAGGGAAACGGGTATGGATCCGGCCTCCATATTTGTTCGTGCGAAGATCTTCTGCAACAATGTCGCGAATGAAATCTGTTTTCTCAGGTACGGACATGGTGTTCCCCGAAGTGGCAGTACATATATCTCAAGATACGGAAAAACTGCGGGTTGTTCAAACCGGAGTTGTGCTGGGCTCTGGCACGGGGTGGGACTGCGGGCGGAAGGTTATTTCAAATGCAGTTCCTCCGACGCGTTCGACGGTCAGCGATCCGCCGATCTGATCTACCAGGGATGTCACGAGCGTCATGCCGATCGACGTCTCGCGGTACACATCGAGATCAGCCGGAAGGCCGACACCATCGTCCCTCACGGCCATGTATACCATACTCTCTCCGCTCCGGTGGAGCGAAACGGTGATCGTTCCGCCCGGGCGGTCGACGAATGCGTGTTTCAGCGCATTGGAGCAGAGTTCATTGACAATCAACCCGCATGGAATGGCCTGGTCGATGTCGAGTGCGATCTGCTCTGCATCCAGCGTAATCGTGATCTGCTCATTCCCTCTCCCGTGCAGCAGGTCCTGAATCACGCCCCGGAGGTATTCCCGGAAGTCGATATTGGCGAGGCTCTCAGACCAGTACAACCGCTCATGCACAAGGGCAAGTGCGCGGATGCGCGACCGGCTTTCGTCGAACAGCATCCGGGATTCCTCATCCTTCACACGGCTTGCCTGCAGGCTGATCAGGCTCGATATGATCTGGAGGTTATTCTTCACGCGGTGATGGATTTCTTTCAGCAGAACCTCTTTTTCGCGCACAGACGCTTTCAGCTGTTGATCGTGGCGTTTGCCGGCAGTGACATCGAACAGCACGATGATGTAGCGGAGTGGCCTCCCTCTCTCATCACGGACCAGATCCCCCCTCCCGTACACCCACAGGATTTCGCCGTCTGGCCTGACGATCCTGTATTCGGAGTCCGAGATCGTCTGCTCCATCAGGAGCGCGGAGAAGTCCTCCTGAACTGTCTCCTGCTCGTCGGGGTGCACGCGTTCGAGGAAACTCCGGTGCGACGGTGTGAATGACTGAGGCTGATAGCCCAGGAGGCGGAAGGTCTCGTCAGACCAGAACACTTCAAGTGTCCGGGCATCGATGTCGATATAGCCAAGACGGGCGCAATGATGGATCAGATCCAGACGTGTCTTGCTTTCCCGCCGGATCACCTCGTCGCGCTGCTTCGCTGTCCGGTCGCGGGAGATGCCGCACATCTCCAGCCGCTTGTTTGCCTCATTCACGAAAAACTTCGTTTCCGTTTCCGTCCAGACGGATCCGCCGTTTCTGCACGTCTGTTCGAGTTCATCGGTGTATGTTGCTGCATCCCCGCGCCGGAAGGCGGTAATGCGGGGGGGAAGTACCTGCATCATGTGCTGGTGTGATTCCCGCGTCAGCGCGGTGTCAAGATCCTGGAGCAGGACCTCGTTCGCATAGTAGCCGCGCAGCTGTTCGACCGACGGGCTCACGTAGACGAATCGAGACGTCTGGACGTCGACAACCCACCAAACGTCCGGAGCGAACTCAGCCAGGGCCTGCAGGCGATCCAGCGGGATTGACGCAGCAGATCTTCCCCGGCTCCTGGCATTCGTTCGGCCCTGGTGCTCGCGCAGCAGCAAGTACATGGTTCCGCTCAGCGCCAGGGCACAGGCCAGCAGCCCGATCCCGATGCGTCCCCAGAGCCATGGGCCGGTTTCGTCGCCGGGGGGAAGCGCCAGGCGCAGCAGAGGATCCCCGAGGAGTACCCAGAGGCATCCTATGAGCAGGAATGCCGCGCCGGCTTGAAGCGCTATACGGAAAACGTTCGAGGACATAGATCCGTCGGTGAACAGAAGGGCCGCTGTGGAGCACGCGCCGCAGGGGGGGCAATGACAATCTACCTTAAGAAGATACGAGGGGTTTCGGGCTTTGTCAATACCAGGGCGAACCCTAACGCACCTCCACACACTCAATGTTGAGCAGCCCGGCCAGCTTTCTGATTCGCGAAGCCACGTGGCCGGTACCGATCGCACAATGGTGGGCAGGGCCCTCTTTGCTCCACGAGTCGACAAACGTCCGCGCACCGCACGCAAACCGGTAACGGCTGTTCGTATTCCCGATTTCCAGGATCGGACCCGGCACGGATTCTCCTTCCGCCACCAGCAGCTTGAGTTTTCCGGCCGGCGTCTGCACCACGGAGAGCAGCGTCACCGGGCCGTTCTTCACCTTCATCTCTACGGAAAGCCCCCGGCCTGGCTTTCCGTGATACACGCCAAGAGGCCGGAGCAAAGGCTTCCCCTCCGCAATGCCGATGTGCCCCGGGCCGTCGTGACCCAGAAGCACGACGTCATCCTGGAAGTCCATCAGGTAGAACTCGCTGAATGAGCCCCCGGCACCAAAGGCATCCAGAATCTTCATCGCCTGCACGTTCCGGACTTCGCACTCTCCAGCGACAGGGATGTGCCGCGCCGTCAACAGCGAATTGCCCGCGATCAATGACGTGACGATGTCTTCTTCCTCGCTCCCCGGATTGCCTTCATAGTAGTAGGCAAGTCCACCAAGGCGCTTGTCGGCCACCAAACGATCAAGCGCACACGCCGTACGCGCAGCCCGCTCCACCTCGGCCGCGGGGCACTCGGGCATCACGTTGAAGGCCGTGCGGATTTCCCTAACCTTGCGCTCGACTTCCTCAGACGTCACCTTATTCCTGTGCAGCTTCAGTGCCCCTATTTCGAGATGTTCTATGTGGGTCCCGAACACTACGGATTGCAGTGCCGCATCCGCGTAGACATCGAGCATGCCGTTATAATAGTGGCCGAGGATACCCAGCCGGTTCCGGCGCATCTCCTCCGCAACGCCGGCGGCCTCAACCCATTCATGGATCTCCTTCCATGATGACGAGTCATCGAGCGTGCCCGTAACCAGCGAAAACGGGATGCCTGCCTTGAGACAGACGTTCGCAACCTCCGGTACCGCACAGGCCTGGCAGTAGGCCAGCCACTCGCCCGTCATCGTACCCCTGTCACCCAGCGCGTTGAACTTCTCATAGTCCATTGCCTTCTCGGGCTGAAGGTTCAGGATGACCACAGGAACTCCTGCCCGTTGCACTACGGGCAGGACGGTGGATGACAGGGCATAGGTTGACACATAGAGAAAGAGGATCCGCACATCGCGGGTCTTCATCAGAGTAGCAGTCTGCCCGGCCTTATCGATGTTGTCGACGAGACCCCCCGATACCACTTCCACACCAGGCGCCCCGAGTCCCGATTCGATCCGGTGCAGGTACCCTTCGAGCCGGTCCCGCAGTCCCGCGAACTGCTCCCAGTAGGTATCGAGCCCTATCCCGAATACACCCACCCGCACGCGCGGTTGGGCTGCGGGCTGCCCCAGACCGGAAGAGGCAGCAAGCAGGAGGAGAAGGAAGCAAGCCGCTACTCTGCGCATCATAGCATCCTCTCAGTTCTTCTTCATCCAGAATGGAGCGGAAACAAACCAGAGAATCATTCCTGCCGTCATCAGGTTCGCATGTGTGGTCCATGACAGGTTCCCCGCGGCAACCAGGATCGCAGGGATGATCGTGAGCCCGAGCCCGATCAGCGAAGCGCTCTTCCAGAACAGTTTCATGGTCTCACTCCTTTCTCCGCGGACCGTTGCTGCATGTGACTCGCGGCAACGTAGATGATGACTGCGATAAACCAGCCGGGAAGGGCCTTGAAGTATATTTCAACGGGGAGGGCAAAACAGACCGCAAGCGAAACGGCCCATGCAGTGAGGGCGGGCCAGGAGACGAGGAGTTTTCTGACTTCGGCAAAATACGGACGAAGTCCGAGTTTCGGCACGATCCAGTAATCGGCAAAGATCACGGCGCCCATCGGCATCAGGATGAGTCCGTACAGTGCAACGAAATC
>JAGDMK010000204.1 GCA_017860635.1 Bacteroidota bacterium | reverse complement strand
ACAACGCCGGCTATCAATCCCATCAGCACAACGGAGAGCGCTCCGGACCAGAAACGTGTTGAAGTCTTCATGCACATTCTTCCTTTGTTCCTTCGAACTTCGACAATCTCCTGCTCGTACAGTATCGCAACGGATACCTGCAGTCTACCATTCAAGATTGAATCCCACACGCACTTCGCGGGGAGCGGCATAGTAGGTTGGCACGACGAACCACTCGCTCGCCGGATGCACGCCGGGAATGCGTTTGGCAATGGCATTAGTCTCCTCCGCAGTTCCCTGGGTGGCCACCAGCGTGTATGTCGCGCGCCCGGTGTCATCGTACACAAACCGCTCAATCAGACTGTCGAACAGGTTATAGACTTTCAGGAAACCGGTGATGCGGAATCCCTGAACGGTGAATGTCTTGTCCGCCAGCAGGTCCACGCGGATCTGCGACGGCTTGCGAGCGCTGTTCGTGATCAGATAGACGGTCTGCGTGAGGATCTGGGGTGTGTATGGGAGTCCGGTACCAAGACGGCCGACAAGCGTGACGTTCCAGTCATTGGCTTCACCCACCGACACTGTCGCATTCAGGGTATGCGACTGATCCCAGTCCAGATAGACTGGCACCTTCTCGCTCTGCCGGCCGGAGGAAAGATCGAGGAAGAACGCATTAGCGTCGGTCTCGTTGCCTTCAGCCACCTGGAACGTATAGTCCAGCGTGGCGCCCACCAGATCGCCCGGTGCCCGGCGCTTTGTCAGCGAGAACGTGAGTCCCTTGACGTTGCTGTAGTCCTTGTTGACGTACTTGTAGTAGGTCTGATCCCCGCTGATGCGGATCTGCTGCTGCGCAAGCAGATCCCGTACATCCTTGTAGAATCCCGTCATCGTGAACGAAAGGTTCTCCATCAGCTGCTGCTGGAGGCCGAGCTCGTAGGTGACGGTTCGCTGCGGATTCAAATCGGCGTTGCCGAAACTCGGCGTGCCGGATGAGAAGCTGTACTTGAAATCCGGATTTGCGTAGAGATAGGAGAAGGGGGGCATCTGGAAGAAGTGCCCGTACGAAAAGTGAATGATCCCCTTGTCCGTAATCGGGAACGAGACGCCCACACGCGGACTCCACTGGTGCTTCCCCTTGGCCCGAGCAAGCAGCGTGGAAGGGTCCACAGTCGTGGGAAGCGACGGGTTGTTCGGAGACGGATTGAAGATATCCGTCGAATAGTTGGCATCTGAACTGAAATAGTCATACCGGAGGCCGACATTGAGGATCAGACTCTCGAACTCCATCTTGTCCTGGATATATGCGGAGAATTCTGTCGGCTTGCGTGAATAGGCGTCATGATACGACGTGTTTGTCCTCGGAATGGTCGGGGTGAAATACCGGACCGTATCGCGCAGGACGGTGAAGCTGTCGTAGTAGAGGGCATGTTTCTTGAATTCCGCGCCGAGCTTCACCTCGTGGTTCGACGTCCACTGGCTTGTGATATCGAACCTGCCGCTCCACGTGGTGGACCGCTGGTAATAGTGTCCGTTCCGTGTCCCACCGGAGAGGAACGTGTACGGGGCGACGGCGACACTCTTGTAGTCGGGCTCATACCGGGGGTCGGCATGGTAATCCCTGATATCCATCCCGGTCCCCGCGGAGTACTCCACGGGATTGCCCGAGGCATCCAGAAGCGGATACAGGTATTGCTTGTAGTCGTTCATGTTGAACGAGCCCCGCACCGTATAGTACGTCGTCGGATTGAGGGAATGACGCCACTCGAGTGCGTTCAACAACCCCCACTCGTTGTTGTTGTAGTTGGCATCCGGGTTGTACTTGTAGCTGTGGGCGTAGCTCTTCCAGTTGGATCGCGAAAAGAGGACATCGTATCGAATCTTGGCGGTAGAGAACGGCGTGAACGTCAACTTCCCCGTCCCGCTGAATTCCCGGCTCGGGTTCATCGGAACGAGCGCGCTGTCTCCGCTCTGATGCACCGTGATGTCATTCGGATTCATTGGATTGATGTTGGCATAGTCCGACGGAAGATGCTGGCGGATGCCGTACAGGTATCCCTTCTCGTCATCCAGCCGGCCCGACACAAAGAACGTCAGCGCCTCAGGTATCACCGGACCGTTGAACGTCAGTTCTGTCACCGTGTGGCTGAACGGTTTGACCTGATTGATGTTGGTGAAGATTTCGTCGTGTCCGCTGACATAGTCGCCGGTATAGAAAGAAACGCTTCCGCCGAACTTGTTTCCCCCTTCTTTGGTCACCGTATTGACCACTCCGCTGAGGGCGTTGCCGTATTCGGCATTGAATGTACCGCTGACCACCGAGAGCTCCTGAATGGCGTTGGTGGCAATCTGGACGGTCTTGCTGTTGTCGAACGGGTTGGAGATGGAGACGCCGTTGACGGTATAGGAGATCTCGCTCGAACGGCCACCGCGGATATGCAGCTCACCGCCGGAGCCCTGCGTGATCCCTGCCTGGAGTGAGAGGATCTGTGTGACGCTTTCCACAGGCAGCGCTTCGATGGATGCCGCGTCGATGTTGGTATGCGACGACGTAAGATCCCGGCGGATCATCGGCGCCTCGGCCTGAACCTCCACCGTCTCGAGGGCGATCACATCGGTGGAGAGCTTGATGTCCAGCCGCGTCGTGAAGTCGACCGAGACCTTCACACTGGTGAAACGCTTTTTCTGAAGCCCGACGCCGGATGCGACCACGGTGTATGTATCAGGGGGAATGTTCATGATCACATACTCCCCTTCCACATCCGTGCTCGCCCCCATGGTTGTGCCCTCGATGAGGATGCTGACGCCAACCAGCGGCTCGCCGGTATCGGCACCCTTCACACGGCCGGCGATCTTGCCGGTTGTGCCCGCAAGAACATGGGAGGTGAGAAGGAGAATCAGGAAGAGTACAGAGCAGACGCGTCGTAGCATACAGGCCTCCGTGGATGCTCACTCTGCGGGCCTGCCGCGGAGAAGCCGGCAGCGTTGCGGACGACTGTGCGCCCGGACGCTGCAGGCCCCGGCGCACACTCGCTGCTGCGGGAGGATCTCCCGACGCTGTGGTGTCAGGCCTTAACGGGGTGAGTACAAAAAAGGGCCGTGAACGGTTGTCCATCCACGGCCCGGGTTGTCAATCAACGCCTCAGAAATCCGGTGAACGGACTACCGGACCAACATCATCTTTTGTGACGTGCTGAAATTGCCGAACTTCAGCGTGTAGACATAGCTGCCGCTTGCCACGCCGGTTCCGGCATTGTTCGTGCCGTCCCATTCCACCTGGTAGGCACCCTTTGCCATCTGCTGGCTGCCGATCAGCGTCTTCACTTCGCGGCCCGTCATGTCATAGATCACGAGGGAGATCCTGTTCTCCACCGGCAGGCTGAACCGGATGGAGGTGGAGGGGTTGAAGGGATTCGGGTAGTTCTGATCGAGCACATACTGGTCAGGCGTGACCACCATCATGTCGATGGGCGCAAACGTGGAGCCGGTCCATTCGAGCATGCGGAGGTTCGTGGCAACCGTGTTCACCTTTTTCCAGGTGCTGTCTTTTCTCCAATTGTCCGGGGTCTGCGTCGTGTCCCAGGTGTACCGGACATAGGTCACGGAGTCGGCAACGCTCTGATACGACAACATGACTTCCTTTTTCCCGTTGCCGTTGACATCGGTGCCGGTGAACATCTTGGACACGAACGGGCTCTCATAGCGGACCGTGTCTGATACGCCGAGGGAGTCATAGTAGTCGACGTTGTGATAGAACGCCACTTCGCCGGGATAGTACATCGTCTTGGTATAGTTGGCTGCATCGGTCAACTTGCCCGTCCCTTTATATTCCAGCGCGGTAACGTTGAATTCGGCCGACCCGCCAATTAGCAGCTCTTCTTTACCATTGCCATTGAAGTCGTAGGCGCCGATACCCCAGTGCGATCCGGAGGTCTTGCCGGCGAGTTCCCACAACTTTTCACCGATGATGCCGAACTGTGTGGAGTCCTTCCACACATAGACGCCGGTGTCTCCCTTCGCAACAGTGACCAGGACGACCCTGGAGTTGTAGGGTTCGGTGGTATTGTCAACGTAACTGATTCCCGCGATTTCCTGCGCACCGTCGCCGTTCAGGTCGACAGCCTGGACGCCCATATAGGCAGTGGCATCCTCAGGGTAGTACTCGTGGTAGAAATTCTTCGCCTTCGGGTTGGTCAGTGTATCGATGCCTGGAGTGGGATAGCGGTAGGAATCCGGTCCCTTGACATCGATGGACCAGAATCCGTAGAAGTTCCAGTAGTGGTTCACGATTTCCTTCTTGCCGTCGCCGTCGATGTCGGCAGGAAGTGAATGCCACCAGGAACCGCCTGAGAAGCCATTCTCGGGATAGGTCGCGGGATCTCCGCCCTCGATGTCCCATGATCCGAAGCCACCGACATCGCCTGCGACTCCAAGGATATAGACCTTGTTGTTCTGATTGGCCATGATGAGCTCATCGCGACCGTCCCCGTCCAGATCCTCGACGGTCCCCGTTTCGCGATCCATACGCATGGCTGCTCCGGCTCCCAGAAGTGCGTCAAACTGTGTAGCCGGGAGTTCAAGGTCGGGAACACCGGGAACCACTCCGTACGAGTTGTCGGTGCCGGTGTACTCGAAAACAGCCACCTTGCCTGTGTACCGCGCGCCAACGGGGAATATGATTTCGCGGTTTCCGTCACCGTCGAGGTCGCCGTCACGGACCCAGCGGGGAGTGGAGTTGGGGTTGGCGGCGTACATCTTCGGAGACGACCAGACCAGCTCGAGGATGTTCGGGGCTTTGAACTCGAACACATGCACGCGGCCGCCGTTGGAATAATCTGTCGCAACAATCTCCGGCTTCCCGTCTTTGTCCATGTCTTTGGTCACCCAGGCACTGCGGATACCCTGGTCGTTCCGGTACGGCATGGTGCTGTCCGGGCCGGTCCACGTCGCTTTGGCCTGGTATGAATTGTGCGTGGCAACGCTTGTCAGCTGAGCAAATGCAGCCGTTGCGGCCAGCACAAGAACGAGCAACATCGTAATGGTTCTCTTCATGCGATGACTCCTTGAATGAGGTTGGGTTAGTTGAAATTCAATGCTGGAGAATCGGGTCTATGAGACTGCAATGGCGTGATGATCAATCCTGAACTCCCTCTGCGCACGGACGCTCCCGCTGAAATCACGGCTCCGACGGAGGACGGTAGAGCAGGGTAGACACTTCGAGCCCTTGGCGACCTATATAAGGTATATTGTACCATTCTCCCTCTGGAATGTCAAGTACAACTCTGCAGTTGTTCATTAGTGGAACTTCCAATTCGCTTTGGTCTTGTATTTTTGACTTCCTCTGTTAACTTCCAGTAGGGGTTCCCCAACGTCCCATCTTCTCACAAGGAGGTATCCATGAGGCTTTCTCTCTCGATTTGCCTGGCAGTCCTGTGCGCATTCTTGCTGTTCGCGCCGGCGCAACAAGCTTCAGCAAATGTTTTTGCCCACAACATCCGGATCACTCAACCCGCCTCTGACGCTCCGTTCGATGCGAAGTTCACCGATGGCACAGGCGCGGGGATCCGTTTTGTCCTTTCTGACCACGCAGACTCGGTCGTGGTCAACATCTCTCTCGGCATGACGCCGGTCCGCACACTCAGGGGTACGAATTTCTCTTCAGGTGATACAGTGCTGGTGTGGGACGGCAAGAATGACGGCGGAGTGGCTGTGGGAACGGGAGACTATACAGTGATGGTCACCGCATTTGACAAGGGTTACTCCAAATACACGGAGATCTTCTACGATCAGCCCGCCATCTTCACGCGCGGCGTCACGACGATCCAGAATCCTGAACTCAAGAATTTTGGATTCATCTATGCGGCTGACAATGGAGGATATGCAACAGGTGTCGCCCGCCATTCCGCCGACGGACGCCAGTGGGGCAACAGCAAGGGTGTGGCCAAGCTGAACAATACCGGCGCTGTCGTAGGCCCGGCCAACCTCCGCTATTCTTCTGAATCCGATGAAGCGGGCTATGTATACCTGATCGGACGCGACAACAAGCAGATCTTCCGTTACCATACCGATACCATGTTTGTCGCACTGTATGATTCCGGCGGGTATGCGACGAACCTCGAAGGTCTGGCCGTCGCAGGCGGAGGAAGCGACCGCGTGATGGCAGTAGCCGCCAATCGCTTTGTGTATTTCATGCCTGTCGGCGATGTGCCGGGCTGGTTCCAGCCGAAGAT
>JAGDMK010000046.1 GCA_017860635.1 Bacteroidota bacterium | reverse complement strand
GACGAAGAGCATCGTGTGTTTCATAACGCACTCCTTGTTGAACCTGTTCATGATGCTGGACACCGTGTTAGCCCTGCCGCACGAACAAGGTATCGGTAGCTGCAACGCGAGAAACTAGAATCGTACGGTCACCCCCGCCACCGGAAAGAGCGGAAACAACGGGATCTCTTTCACACGCGCCCGCCAGACCAGGCGCTGGTCGAACACGATGCGGTCTCCGTTGTCCGGTCTCAGCTCAATGGCCATAGGATCGAGCAGACCATATCCGTTGATGAGCTGGAGCGACACTTCACCTCGAACCCCTGCAAGCGCGAACCGGTGCATGACCTGCAGCTCGAGACGCTGGAACCCCGGAAACCGCCCCCCGTTGACATCGATGATCCCGCTGTAGCTGGCATACGATCCCCGGACACCCGCATTGTCCATCTCCGGGGGAATGGAATGACTCTGTATGAACTGGTTGGCATCCGTCCCGCCTGCCGCGAGAACCGCCAGGATGCTGAATATCCAGGTTTCATCGGGCATGTATGCGGCTGCAGCATGGATGATATGGCGCCGGTCAAAGAGCGGAGGAAACGCGGTGCCCCCGTTCAGTTCTGCAAAGGTCTGGTCTGTCCACGAGAGCGTGTAGCTGAGTGTGCCCGTGAAGGAGCCGGTGCGCTTCCTGAGTGAGAGATCCAGCCCGTACGATTTCCCGGATCCCGTTACCATGCGGGAGTACAGGCCACCCGTGTCGAGCGGTGAATCTTCCCACTGCACATCGTGCAAATGAGTCACCGTGCGGTAGAAGCCCTCGGCCGAGAGCGCGACGTCGCCCTTCCCTATCCCCTGGCTGCCTCCGATCGTGAACTGGAGGGATGTTGTTGGGGATACTGCATCGGTGGATGGATACCAGAACAGCGCGGGATAGTACTGGAAGACGCCGCTACTTCTGTATGGATGAAGGAACTGGTTGACCGAAGTGGCAGTGGCGTAGATCCGTGTACCATCCGAGGGAGTGAAAAGCAGCGAGAATCTCGGGTCCACTGCGGAAAATGACTCTGCCGGTCCGGTGAATGTTGTTGCGCGTGCCCCGACCTCGGCCTCGAGCCGCGGGGTAATCGCCCAACGGTCCTGGATGTACACTGAGAGGTCCCATGCCGCCTGCGACTGAAGCGAGAGCGGAGCCAGTTGCGTGTCGAAACTGCTGAGCATGCCGTTGATCCCATGGCGGACCACCTCAACCCCGCCGAGGAGCGTATGGTGCTCATCGTAGTAGTGTTCGGCGTGAGCCCGAAGAGACGCGTCCTCAATTCTATAGTGTGAATTCAGCGGACCGCTCGCCGCGAGTCCGAGTATCCCTGACGACACATGGTCCAGGTTGAGACTATAGCGTGTGTACACGGCTGAGGCGTGAAGGAAGACCGAGGGAGAGACTACCGTCATCCATCGGAGGTTTGCCGTCGTGTTCGCCCACGAAAACGCGTTGCTCAAAATCGCGCCGTTTGCCGCCGCACTGTTCGTGTACCGGTCACGCCCGGCATAGCCGCTGAACGACAGGCGCGAGTCCCCGGCAATCCGGTGACTCACCTTGGCTATGAACTCTGTGGATCCAAGCCGGCTGGGCATTCCATGCTCATCCAGCCCCGGCACCAGCACGTCAGGATACGCTCTGCGCCCGGACAGCAGATACGTCGTGTTGCCTCCGATCGGACCCTCGATGGCGAGGTGGGAACCCAGAAATCCCGTTCCGGCAATGCCCGAAAACCGTTCCCGTGTCCCGTCGCGGAGCGATAGATCGAGGATCCCTCCAATCCGCCCACCGTACGAGGGGGGGAGCCCGGACTGGCTGATTTCGATTTCATTGAGCACTTCAGGATGAAACGAGCTGAGGACTCCTCCATAGTGGGCCGGATTGTAGATGCGTGCACCGTCCAGCAGGTATTCATTCTGGTCGGTCGGAGAAGAGCGGACGAAGAGTCCGCGTGTCATGCCCCCGGCGGTTCCGTCAGTCATTCTCTGCCCTTCAACCGTTACTTCCTCCAGCGGGATACTCTCCTGAACCAACGCCACTTCCCGTGTCACAGGATCCGGCCCCCCAATCGTCACGGGCACGTTCGCCGTGTGATATCCCACGGAACGAATCTCCATGACGTATGCACCAGGAGGTACCCGCCGGAGGCAAAAGAACCCGAATGTATTTGTGGGGCACCAGCGGATCGCCGTCCCCGCCTCCTCCCCTGCCTGTTCGCGAAGGACCACATTCACGCCTCCCAGGCTGTTGCCTGTCAGGGAGTCAGAGACTATTCCTGAGATAGTGCCGGTGACCCGCACTGGTTCTATCCGCTTCTGTCTGAGGATGACCTGGGATCCCGATGCGTAGGCCTCAAGCGGCGTGTTCTGGAGCACCAGTTGAAGCGCTTGTTCAAACGTGCAGCCCGGACTTGAAGCGCTGATCACGACATCCTCCACGTCCCGGTCGAGATAGATGATCGGCACACCATACCATCTGCTGAGTGAATCGATCGCCGCAGCAAGAGAGTGACGCGGGAGCGAGAACTTCAATTCCCGCTTCTGCGCCTCTGCCTGGAGCAGCACGGCGAGGAGGAGAACACTAATACTAATAGAGAACAAACGTGTTCGCGTCATGACGGAGTCGAAGGGATGTAAGTTGAGCGAGCGTACGCAGAGCCGACTCCGCGTTGCGGCTGTCCAGCACCCCGCTGATGTGCTCGGCGGGCAGTACCGGATGGTCAACGCGGACTTTTATGTTGAAACGTGCTTCCAACTCCTCGCACACAGCAGCCAGCGGTGTTTTCTGGAACAGAAGTTTGCCATGCAGCCAGCCCGGATAGTCTTCGTACATGATCGGTTCCGGTGCGGATGCAGCTCTTCCGGGCGGGACCGTGAGCATCATCCCGGCCTGAAGCAGCGTGGCCTGCTGCGTGCCATCACGGTTGACTACAACGCGCACCGTTCCGGTCCGCACAGCCACTTCGAGCCATCCCCGCCGGTCGCGGACGTTAAACTCTGTCCCCAATACCTCTACAGCGCCTGAAGAAGTCTCCACCACGAACGATGTCCCGGTCTTCTGCACATGAAAAAACGCTTCACCCTTGAGGCGTACGGCACGTGAATCCCCCGGATCGTGCCGGCTCACCATGAGTTCAGACGTGTGGTTGAGAATCACTTTGCTGCTGTCGGCGAGCTCGACGGTTGACATCTCGCCCTTCCCTGTGGAGTAGACGAGAGTATTGTCAGGCGAAGAGAAGTGCAGGACCGCAACCACGCCCCCCGCCGTCGCAAGAATGCCTGCCAGAAGGACCGGCCGCAGGTAGCGGGCATAGCGTGGTACCGGGACGCGCTGCGATATCGCTTCTTCGTCCGGCAGCAGATTGCGCAAATACTGCCACTGGCGGTGCGTTTCCGGATCCTGAGCATGCAGCCACTCCCGATCTTCATCCAGGATTCGCGCCAGATCGCGCCCGGTGCTTCCTGCGTGGTTGGCAGGACCGCTCTGAACACCCGGTGTGCGGGCATCTTCCGCACCAGTCTCATGCAAAAGAGGATCGTTCACCCGCTTCGAGGGAAAGAATCGTGAGAGCAAATTCGTCATTGTGTTCACCGCCTCCTGCACTATTAACGGACAGGCCGCCGCTTACCCCTATCGAATCGAAACCAATTCTGCCCGGGCCGTATACACGGGTGCCTGTGTTCTGTCGAGCCGTGTTCAGTCGAGGTTGGACCAACAGGGTCAGTTGAGCCGCAAACAACAGTTGCAGATGAGCTATTCCGGCGCTATTTTGAGACAATCATTCGGGAAATCTCTGTGCCGGATCAGGGCGAAGAAACAACGCTTGTCAGACGTGTGAAGGAGTCGGACCTTGAAGCCTTCAGGCTTCTCTTCGAACGGTACCAGCCGGTGTTGTTCAGGAGCGTGCTCTACCAGGTGCGTGATTCAGATAATGCGCATGACGTCGTGCAGGAGACCTTTCTAAGGGTGTGGGAAGGCCGCGCATCGCTCAAGCCCGGGCTCAGTTTCGTGGCATTCCTCTTCCGCATCAGCACAAACCTCGTCAGAGACAAGCAGCGTCATGAATTGACAAAAGTGAGATCCCGTGACCAGATCCCGCCCCCCATTCCTCCCCCCGATGCAGATCCCCTGGGGGCTGCGGAGCACGCGCTCCTGTCGGACGCGGTCCGGCGCATCATTCGCGATGAACTTCCGGATCGGTGCAGAATCGTCTTCGAACTCAGCAGAATCGAAGGGCTGAACACAAGAGAGATTGCAGAACGCATGGGGATCAGCGAGAAGACCGTCGAGAATCAGCTGACCAAAGCCCTTCGGATTCTTCAGAGAGGTTTGCGGCCGCTCAGAAATCCGTAGGTCAGTGTTGGGCACGCTCGCGCAGGCCTGCAAGAAACTCCAGACTCACTGGAGCATGCGTATCCGCTCGGCGCAAGAACGAAGTGGAAAAAAGAGGCCTTGCCCTCGCGACGGCCTCGAAGATCAGAAATGAGCAGCTTCCCGCCATCAAGGTGGTGAATGAAGGCCGGTCCCTCTTCGTGGGCAACTCCCATGAGGGGATGAGGTCGTAGAGAAACTTAAGCAAGTGCAGAGATTCAGATTCAAGCGGTTGAGGGTAACTCTCTGTAGCGAATATGGTTCTGTGCTTCAGTTCTGTATCTTTCTTCGCATCCTGCAAATCATCTACCAGTTGAAGTACGCACCCATATTCGAACGCCATGTCCAGCCAGGCCCAATCCCTGACACTCCCGGCAATCAGCGCGTCCACAAGGACCGACGTCCCCCCTTTCATCATGGATGTCCGGAGTACATCGGCACGTGCTGCTGAGCCCTGTTGGCCGATCGAGCAGCACTGCGCTGCATGAATTGCCTGGAGACTCTTGTGGATGAGGGGGTACGCCGTGCGGGGGAACTCCTCGGCAATCATGCCGATGAGCGCGAAAACTGCGGCTTCACGTGCGTCTTCCGGCTCTTGCCCCGGACTCTGGAGCTCAGTCCCTATCCTTGCGCCGAACCGCTTCTTCTGATCGGCATTAACCTCACGGTCATCCAGGAAGTTATCCGTATATGGATAAAGCAAGCTATAGGCCACTGCTGAGGGAGTCACTGCAATTGGCAGATCGGCAAGGTACTGGAAGCTGCAAAACACCCACAGGTTTCTCAGCGCCTGGGCGAGTTGGTCGGATGGGATATCCGGATCGAACATGCGAGCTCTCCGCACAAAGTCCGCAGTTGCATCTGCGAACTGGCCGGAAGGCAGCGCAGGAGAGTTCCCTGGGTCCGGGAGCACGAAAAGATCCGTTATCGCCAAACGCCGGAGCGTGGAGCCTGTGATTCCACCTGGATTACGGAAGAGCGTCTGCAGGTCTCTCCGTTTGTCCTGATCATCAAGCACCCGGAGTATGCGTTTCTCGTTTGCCCCTTTCTCTGATCGCCCATACGTCGGCATGTTCGTGGGAAAGACGGCAGGCGAAGTCTCCCACTTATGCACCGTCTGCGCGGTTAGCGAGGAGATCGCACCTTCAAACTCCCATTCTTCCGGAAGTGCAGCGGAACGTGTTTCCATGATACAAAGATACGAAAAGTCCGCGAATCGGTTACAGCAGATTCGGGGGCACTTGAATCGACAACATTGAAATCAATAACATTACATTTTTCTCAGTTTGCGCCTCTTGCCGGCAGTTCGTATCTTCGGCGAGCCCCGTTGATCGCACGAACAAGCTTCTTCTGACGGGAGCAACAACTGCGGAGACGATGATGACACTGATTCTGCCCGCTCTACTCTGCTCGGCTATAGCTGCCGGCGCCAGCACCCCGGCCCCGGATGAACCGGCCTCCCGGCAGACCATCCCGGACTCACCGCCGATCGATGATTCCGTCCTTTTCACCGCGGATGGAGCATGGTGCTGGTTTCAGGATCCCCGGGCAGTGTTCGTGAACGGACCGCCCCCTGTCACATATGCATGCTGGATGACAAGCAAGGGCAAGCTCCAGATAGGTGCGTTCGATCATGTCCGCAAGTCGGTGCAGATCTTCACCCTGAAGGAGCGATGGGATGTGGATGACCACAACGCTGCCTCGATCCTTGTCCTTTCCGACAATCGGCTGATGGTGTTTTACGCGCGGCACAACAAACGCGGCCTCTTTTGCCGCACCACGGTCCGTCCGGCCGACATCACCGCCTGGGAGGATGAAGTCCTGATCCTGGATGCTCCGCGGCTGACGTACAGCCACCCGGTGTTTTTGAAACGGGAAGGGACCTACTACGTCTTCTTCCGGGGAGAGACATGGAAACCGACGTTTTGCACATCTAAAGATGGGCGTGTGTGGAGTCCGCCACAGGTTCTCGTGCAAGATGCAGGCCGGGAAGCGCGTGACATCCGGCCGTACCTGAAGGTAGCTTCAGACGGAGAGTCCACTATTCATTTTGCATTCACCGACGGCCATCCTCGCAATGAGGCGCACAACTCTCTGTATTACCTCAAGTATGCCGACGGCGTGTTCCTGGGAGCCGATGGCACGAAAATAGCGGGAATCCAGGAGCTTCCCGTCTCTCACCGCCAGACTGACTGTGTGTACGATGGCAAACGAACCGGAATCCGTGCCTGGGTTTGGGATATCGCCATCGACGCAGAGGGTCAGCCGTGCATCGCGTATACGCGGCTTCCTGCCGACACTGACCACAGGTATCACTATGCACGATGGGTGGGAGATCGATGGCTTGACACAGAGGTCACGTCAGGAGGCCGGTGGTTTCCCCAGACACCCGATTCTGCGGAAGAGCCGGAACCCCATTATTCCGGCGGGATGGCCCTGGCCCCGCAGGATCCCTCAGTCCTCTACCTCTCCCGCCAGTCTGCTGACGGTTTTGTCATCGAGCGATGGAGCACGAACGACCGGGGGCTGACGTGGACCTCGCGTCCTGTTGAGACCGCGCAGCACGGCCTTAATGTCCGCCCGGTTGTGCCCCACGGCGCGTCAGGTTCACCCGATCACGTGTTGTGGATGCACGGGCGGTACATCCATTTCTCGGACTATCACACACAGATCCGGATGGCACCGCGAAGCCGCTGACGGAGTTGTATCAGGGAAATCGCTCACCGGTCAGCTGTTCGCTCATCTCCCGGAGCCGGGATGAAGTGCTCGGGTCCCGCGGCTGCTACGATGTGGGCAGTCCTTTCCTTGCGATCGTTTCCATGACGTCGCAGAAGCGGTCCAGTTCGCTGAGCGACGTATAGATGTTCGGAGTGATCCGGTTGCCCATGAACTCGTCATGATTGATGGCGACGGTAAAAATCTTGTGCGCATCCATCAAATACGTCGTGATCGCAGCAGGATCCACTCCCACGATTTCGACCAACCCGATTCCGCACGACTGGTCGGCATCGAAGGAAGTGTGAAACCGCACATTGGGAAGATTCTTGAGCTTGTCAGCCCAGTAACTCCGCAGGTACCGCAGCCGCGCTTCCTTCCGTTTGCTTCCGACTCCCTGATGGAAAAGAATCGCCTCTCCGATTGCCAGCCGCATCGCAGCCGAATGTGTTCCAATCTCCTCAAACTTGCGGATATCCGCCCGCTGCTTCTGCTCTGCAGCCATGAGAGGCCAGACCTTTTCGATCTTTTCCCTCTTGACGAAGAGCAGGCCCGTTCCCTTGGGAGCGTATAACCATTTGTGAAGGCTGCTCGCAAAGTAGTCGCACTGCAGATCCTTTAACGCAAAGTCAAGGTGAGCGAAGGAGTGAGCGCCATCGACGATGCATTCGATGTTCCTGCTCCGTGCAAGATCGCATATCGCGCGCACTGGCGTGATCTGGCCGGTGAGAAAGATCACATGCGAGATCAGGATCACCTTTGTCCGTGGTGTAATCCCCTGCTCGATCGCGTCGGTGATCTGCTGCAGAGTCCGGGGTGGTGTGGGGTATTTCACCTGCTTCATCACGATGCCCTCACGCATCTGGCGCTGGCGGATTGTCGTCAGCATGCGAGGGTAGTCCTGGGTCGTCGTGAGAATCTCATCGCCGGGCTTCAGGTCCAGGCCAAAGAGGCAGGCCTCCAGTCCTTCTGAGGCATTCCTCACTATCGCCAGTTCCTCGGGATCGCAACCGAAGAGTCCGGCGAGACCGGCACGCACGGTCTCACTCTGGGGCTCGAGGATCTGCCACATCGTGTAGGGCGGAACGTCTTCCTGTTCCCAGGTATAGCGGACGAAAGCCTCGGTAACGATGCGCGGCGAGGGTGAGACTCCCCCATTGTTCAGGTTGACGATGCTGCGCGTGCAATTGAACGCCTGCTGGATGGAGAACCAGAAATCCTCGTCGGTTGCCGCGTCGGCGGCCGAGAGATGTGCGACTCTCCCGGCCGCTGCCTGCACGTCCTGATACAATCCTGCGACGGTCGCTGATGTCAGCGCGGCCAGGCCGATCCCCTTTCCGACCTTCGAGATGAACTCCCGGCGATCGATGTCTGTTCGCAGACTTCGGAGCGAGTCGTTCATGGGTTCCTCCGTTACCGCTTTCGGGTTGTGGGTGGTGTATCCGCAGGAGCGGTCTTGTTGCTCTCTCTCGTCGTCGGCGGAGTGATCTGATCACGCTTCTGGTCCGGCTGCGGCGCAGGCGTGGGTTTCCCCGTCCGCTCGCCAGTCGAAGGCCGTGTCCCAGCGGGTTGCGCGGGCTGTGGGGGTTTCGTTTCCTTCGTCTGCGTTCCGCCCGGCTGCTGCCCGGATTGCGGTGTCGGGGCAGGCGTCGGCGAAGTTCGCTCACCGCCTGACGGGCGCGTGCCAGCAGGTTGTCTGGGGGGCGTGGGTGACGTCGCTTTCGGCGGAGGCGCCTCTGAGCTTCCCTGTTTGTCTGCAGGAGGTTGTGTTGTCACCGGACCGCCGGGTTGTGTGGGTGCCGGCGTTGATGGCGGCGTAGGCGTGGGAGTTGGTAATGTCCGGCCACCGGTCGAAGGCCGCGTGCCGATTGGCTGTGTTGGTCTGGTTTCTTTCGGTGGGGTTGCTCCGGACTTCCCCTCTCCCTGCCGGTCTGCAGGCGGTTGTGTCGTGACAGGGCCACCGGGTCTCACCGTAGGTTGCCTGCCGGCGTCGGGCTTCCTCTCCGCTGCGCGGGTCTCCGGCTTCCATGGCCCACTCGGATTCTGTTTCTCGTATCGCCGCAGGCCCTCCTTCTTCAGGTCCGGTCTCGAGTACATGTCCCTGTATGCATTCTTCTTCACGCGCTCTATGACGACAGGTGCCTGAGCCCGCATATGGCGGTAGTAGTGCCCGTATGCAGCGCTTTGGCGGTAGTGCTCCCAGCGCCTGAAGTGTGCCCAATAGTAGTGATGATGCTTGTACTGATATCCCCAGTATGAATGCCAGTAGTACGGTCTCCACGGACGCCACCAGGGAGGGTAGTACGAGTAGTGCCAGGGTGAATGCCAGGGCCGGTATCCCGGCTCGTAGAGGTGTCTGACGAGTCGCCACCGCGCAACATGGAATGGCGTGGTGGTGATGATGACGACTGGCCGCCCATCGAACGTTTGCCCGGTCTCCACGGTCGAACCCGTATATCCCGGATTGGCCGTTGTACCCTCGGCCGTTTCGGAGGCGGGATCATAGTTGGGTTCGATGATGTAGTCCTTGCCGTACAGGGCTTCATCCCCGATGATCTGCACGTACACTCTGTTCTCAGAGGTCTGTTTGACTTCGATGACCGCCACGTCCTGAGATTGACTCTCGCTGAGGTCAACCTGCAGAACGATATTGTGTCCGTTGTCTACGACGTAGTTGTACACACGGATGTAGTCGATCCTCTGATCCCCGTTCAGATCGAGGTTGTTGATGTTCAGCGAATCAGAATTCAGTCTCTTCTCGAATTCTTCGAGAGTTGGAGACTGTTGGAAGACCGTCAAGACGGCATACAGGTTGAGATTATCGCCGGGCAGTCCCAGGGAATCAGGCTGCACGGCCTGCTGCGCCTGCGCGGTCACAGCGCAGACCGCCAGTGCAACCCACGACAGAAAGACACAGCTTCTTGACATTTTCAAATCCTCCATTTCTTGTACACGAACATACCAAATGCCACAGAGTTATGCAATCAACTGCGGAGATGCTGCATTTTGTGAAGGAATTTCCGATCTTGGCGTTTGACGTTCACGCTTCCACCAGGTACGACCCCGAGACTTCCGGAGTATGCTATGAAATGTTCTATAGGCACTCCGTACACCCGGACTCTTCTGTCCGTGCTCACAGTTCTCATCCTGTCTACCACAAGCGGCGCAGCGCAAATGGACAATCCCAGGAATGCCTTCCCGACTTCCACCATCCTCTTGGAAGCGTTCAAGAATCCGCCCGCATCCTACAGGAGCACCCCCTTCTGGGTCTGGAATGACCGGATGACTCCGGAGCTTGTCGACGAGGGGCTTGCAGACCTGCACCGCCATGGAGCTGGAGCGGTCTTCATCCATCCGCGCCCCGGCTTGATCACGCCGTATCTTTCCGAGGAATGGCTCTCCCTCTGCGATCATGCCGTCAAATCGGCAAAACGCCTTGGCATGCAGGTCTGGCTCTACGACGAGAATTCATATCCGTCCGGCTTTGCCGGAGGACATGTCCCGGCGAACTTGCCGGATGCGAAGCGGACCGGTTTGAAAATGACCAGCGCCACAGAGCTGCCTCCTTCGTTTCCGGTCGAGCCGCTTGTTGTCCTTGCAAAGGATTCTGCAGGATTCAGTGACATCACCCCTCATCTGAAGACGCGGACGTTCGGCCCGGGAGAGTACCGCATATTCACCCGCATCTACGATCGGCCCAGCCCCTGGCACGGCGGATTCACATACGTCGACCTCCTGCGTCCTGAAGTGACACGGGAGTTCATCAACGTCACCATGGGGGCCTACGAACGTCTTCTCGGCGAGGAATTCGGCCGCGCTATTCCCGGAGTGTTCCAGGACGAAGCCGAGATCCACCCCCCCAGCGATCCCGGGGCGCAAGTCGTCACGTACACACCCGCCCTGTTCGATGCGTTCAGGACCAAGTGGAGATACGATCTGAAGACCGCGCTCCCTTCCCTCTTCGAAGAGACCGGGGAGTGGCGTACGGTGCGCCACGATTTCTTTACCACAGTCCTGGAACTGTTCATCAAAGGATGGGCGAAGCCATACTTCGAGTACTGCGAAACACACAACCTCAAGCTGACGGGACACTACTGGGAGCACGAGTGGCCCAGGCCCGTCATGAATCCGGATAACATGGCCTGCGCTGCGTACGCACAGATGCCGGGCATTGATGTCCTGATGAACGAATTCAAAATGGAGACCCATGCCCAATTCGGCAACGCGCGCATCGTGAAGGAGATCCGCAGCGTCGCGAATCAGATGGGATACGAACGGACGCTCTCCGAGACATACGGAGCCAGCGGCTGGGACCTTTCGTTTGCCGATCAGAAAAGGATCGGCGACTGGGAGTATGCGTTGGGTGTCAACTTCCTCAATCAACATCTGAACTACGTCTCGATCAAAGGCGCACGAAAGCGCGATCATCCGCCGTCGTTTTCTTATCACGCGCCCTGGTGGGATCACTACAACATCCTGGCGGACTATTTCGGCAGGCTCAGCGTGGCACTCTGCGCTGGCGAGCAGATCAACAGAATACTTCTGCTCGAACCCACAACCACCGCATGGATGTACAGCCGTCCGCAGTGGAAAAACAGCCCCGTCGACACCATCGGTACAACATTTCAGAATTTCGTGAATACGCTGGAATCGGCGCAGGTGGAGTATGATCTTGGAAGCGAAGACATCCTCCGTAACCACGGAACGGTACTGCAGAAACATCTTGTGGTCGGCCGGCGGGCATACGATCTGATTATTCTCCCTCCAGGGATGGAAAATCTCGACGACCCGACTGTCGTGCTCCTCCAAACGTATCTGAAGAATGGCGGAAATGTGATCTGCTACGGCAATCCTCCCGAGTACGTCGATGGCAGGAGAAGCGACCGCGTTCTCGCGCTCTCAACGGAATTCTCCGGCACCTGGACACAATGTCTGGACGACGAAACCATCGCCGCTGTCAACCGGCTCTCTCCTCCCGTGATGACCTTCCGGGACAATCGCGGCACTGCATCCTCAGTTCCCCTCGTCTTCCACCATCGCAGGGTTCTCGATGACTGCCAGATCCTGTTTGTTGCGAACACCCGGACAGAGCAGTATGAAGGAGAGATTCTGGCACCCGGGCAGTCGTGCGACACATGGGATCTCTTCACCGGGTCCTCAGCCCCCTACCCCTGTGTTGCCGAAAAGCAACAGATCCGCATCCGCGTGTCGATTCCACCCTCAGGCAGCATGCTCCTCTGCCTTCGCAACACCGCCAGGACCGTTTCTGCGGTTCGCTCAGTCCACATGACAGACATACCGTCGTCCGGAGAGACCATCGTCAAACGCCTTGCTCCTAACGTGCTGACGGTCGACTACTGTGATCTTGCACTCAACGGCAAAACAGAGAGAGACCTGTACTTCTACCAGGCCCAGCAGAAGGCTTTCGGCCGGCATGGCCTCGAGAGAAATCCCTGGGATGGCGCGGTGCAGTTCAAGTCGACGATCCTCGAGAAGGACACATTCGCGACGGAGAGTGGCTTCGATGCAACCTTCCATTGCGTGGTGGCGGAAGGTGTCGACCGGAAATCTCTGCGCGCCGTTGTGGAGCAACCGGAGCTTTTCCGTGTGACGGTCAACGGCAAGAGCGTCACAACTCAGAAGGGCGCATGGTGGCTGGACAAAGATTTCGGCCTGTTCGATATCGGCAAGTCCGTTGCTTCCGGCGACAATCGGATCACGGTTGCATCCTCTCCGTTTACAGTCCACAGCGAACTCGAACCCGTGTATATTCTCGGCAACTTCTCGCTGGAACCGTGGGAACGCGGGTTCCGCGTTGTGCCGGAATCAGCACTGCGTCTCGGGGCCTGGAATGAACAGGGATTGCCCTTCTATGCGAACGTGGTTGGTTACACCCGGACGTTTGACCTGACGGGCAAACAGGTGAAGTCCGGCCGATTCGCCGTTCGCTTGGGGAAATGGAACGGTACGATGGCGACGGTTTCTGTGAACGGCAGGGATGCAGGCGTCATCGCCTTCCCTCCCTATGAACTTGACGTTACGAAGGCGCTGAAGCCGGGGAAAAACTCAATATGCATCAACGTCTCTGGTTCCCTTAAAAACACACTCGGCCCGCATCACAACAACCCGTCCCTGGGACGTGCCTGGCCTTCACAGTTCCAGCAAGGGGCCACGGAGGGCGTTGCTGCGGGAAGGGAATACTCCACCGTCGGCTATGGGCTCTTCGAGGACTTCACGCTTTTGAAATACGTGAGCGAGTAGGAACTCCGGAGTGCGGATTTCGCGACGATGAGCCGATGACGCACTGAAGCTGACAAGGATGCCGCAGCAGGAATGTCGGAGCAGGCATGTCACAGCGGGGACAGCGCAGCAATCATGCCGCATCAGGAATGTCGCAGAAGGCAGACCGCAACGGGTATGCCGCAGCAGCAATTCCGGCGTACGCTAAACCTGCAAGCATTTCGCAACAAGCACGTCGCAGCGCGCACGCGCACATGAGCAGATGATGATACAACAATCGGCACTTGTTCACAAAGGCACATGATGAAGACACTCACGACGTTTCTGGCTATCCTGGGCATCATTGCAGGTGTCGCGGGATGCTCCTCACAGCGGGAGCTCGTCGTACCCGGTGATACCGGTGACGGCCGCATTCTGCTGCCCAATGGCTGGTCTCTCTCTCCGGCCGGCCGGCACCTCCCCGTCGGCGAACTGCCTCTGAACTTGTCTCTCACGCCGGACAGCAGATATGTGTTCGTCAGCAACAATGGCACGCGCGAACACAGCCTCACAGTAATCGATCGTGAACGATGGGAGGTCAAGCAGACGGTCCGGATGCGAAAGTCCTGGGTAGGACTGAAGACCGTTCGCGGAGGTCAGACGGTTCTGGTGTCGGGAGGAAACGATAACAGGGTGTTCATGTTCTCGTTTGCGAACGGCCGTCTCTCGCTTGCCGATTCTGTCGTGATCGGCAAGCCCTGGCCCGACGAGAAAATCTGGATTGCAGGACTGGATGCCGACCCACAGGGCCAATTTGTTTATTGCGTGGGAAAAGAGAGCAAGACGCTGTACAAGCTCGACACGGAGGCACGTCGTGTGGCGGCGACAGTTGAGTTGCCGGAGATTCCGTATGCGTGTCTGCTCTCCCCTGCAGGCGATCTTCTCTTCGTCAGCCTCTGGGGCGGCGCCTCTATCGCACTAGTTGATCCCGGGACGCTGGGACTCAAAGGCACTATTTCTGTAGGCGAACATCCATGCGACATGGCCCTGTCGCACGACGGGAAGCGCCTGTTCGTCAGCAACGCTAACAGCAACACCGTTTCAGTGATTGATCTTGAGCGTGCCCGCGTCCACGAGACGATTTGTGTGGCATTGTCGCCTAACGCCCCTCCCGGCAGCACGCCGAATGCTATGGCACTGAGCCCGGACGGCAAGACGCTCTATGTGGCGAACGCCGATAATAACTGCCTGGCTGTCCTGAATGTGACAGAGTCGGGCAGGACCAGGTCTCTCGGATTCATCCCTGTCGGCTGGTATCCCACCGCTCTGGAAGTGGCCTCAAATGGAGACATACTGGTTGCCAACGGAAAGGGGGCCGGATCGCAAGCCAATCCCGGCGGCCCGAATCCGTCGCGTCCATCAAGCACGGAAGAATACATCGGATCGCTCTTCATGGGGAACGTTTCCATCATCTCTCCTCCGGGCCCGGAGCAGCTCGCTTCCTACTCGCAGGCAGTCTATCGGAACACCCGGTATACCGATCAGCGCAAGGACACTCCCGGCAGGGATTCTCTGAATCCGATCCCCCATCGATTCAACGGGAGAACTCCTCTCAAGTACGTCTTCTACATCATCAAAGAGAACCGGACGTATGACCAGGTCTTCGGAGACCTCCCGCAGGGCAACGGGGATCCGTCTCTCTGCCTCTTTCCCGAGGAGGTAACGCCCAACCATCATGCTCTTGCAAGAGAGTTCGTGCTTCTGGACAATCTCTATCACGAGGCCGAAGTCAGCGCCGACGGACACAACTGGTCTATGGGGGCGTATGCCACTGACTACGTCGAAAAGACCTGGCCCACGATGTACGGAGGCCGCGGCGGCGAATACCAGTATGAGGGCGGCGTGCCGATTGTCTACCCGGCAAGCGGCTATATCTGGGATGCGTGCCACCGTGCCGGCGTTACCTACCGTTCGTACGGCGAGTTTGCCGAGAATGCGAAGAGTCCGGGTGACTCGGCTCGCGGACTCACGCCCGCACTCGAGGGGCATGTCGCACCGTTTTTCCGGGGGTGGGATCTTCGCTACTCCGATGTGAACCGGGCGAAGGAGTGGCAGAGCGAGTTCGACGAATACGACCGCACCGGCGGGCTCCCTCAGTTCCAGGTCATCAAACTGCCGAACGATCATACCGAAGGCACCCGCAAGGGAAGTCTCACGCCCCGCGCCTTCGTCGCGCAGAATGACCTTGCCCTTGGCATGGTGGTAGACCGGATTTCCCACAGCCGCTACTGGAAGGAATGCGCCATCTTCGTGCTTGAAGACGATGCACAGAACGGGCCGGATCACGTCGACGCGCACCGGACCGTTGCGCTTGTCATCAGTCCCTACACAAAGCACCGCTCTGTGGACAGCGAGTTCTACAGTTCCAGCAGCATTCTCCGGACGATCGAACTGATACTTGGACTGGCTCCCCTCTCGCAGTTTGATGCCGCGGCGACG
>JAGDMK010000203.1 GCA_017860635.1 Bacteroidota bacterium | reverse complement strand
TGCTCATTACTGCTCCGTTGGACCCTCGTTCAACCTCAATAAATCAAAAAAGCGGGGGAAGTCAAGCGATTGATTTTGAGGGGGGTAGACCGTATATTTGTACCTTGGTTTTCAATGATTTCTGCTAATATTGACAGGGTGCGGGAAAGGATTGCGGCCGCCTGCATGCGTGCTGGCCGCCGGCCGGAGGATGTCACTCTCGTGGCGGTGACCAAGACGTTCCCGCCCGACCGGGTCCGCGAAGCCGTCAGGGCTGGGGTCTGCGATATCGGGGAGAATTACGTTCAGGAGCTGCTGTCCAAGCGCGAGGCGCTTGCGGAAGAGCCTGTGCGGTGGCACTTTATCGGGCACCTGCAGTCGAACAAGGTCCGGTATCTTGCTGACTGGGTGACGATGGTACAGGCGCTGGAAAGTGTATCGCTTGCGCGGGAACTCGATGCCCGCGCCGCACGGGCGGGTCGCACGATCGACGCTCTTGTAGAGGTCAATACAACCGGTGAGGCGTCGAAATATGGCGTTGCCCCGGATCAGGTCCTCCCCTTTGTCCGGTCACTGGAGGAGTTCAAGGGAATTCGCATACGCGGGTTGATGACGATCGGACCGTTTCTCCCGGATCCGGAAGGATCACGGCCGATGTTCCGGCTTCTCCGTGAACTCCGGGAGACCCTGAGTCGCCACCGCCAGCAGAACCTGGACCCCGTCCACCTTTCGATGGGAATGACCGGAGACTTTGAAGTGGCAATTGAGGAAGGCGCGACGCTGCTCAGAATCGGCACCGCGTTGTTTGGCTCCCGGCCCAGAAAGAGCTGAGGGGATATCCCGGTACACCGGAGAATGATACTATGAAACTGACACCACTCGACATCCGCAGGCAGGAATTCAAACGCGTCATGCGCGGTTATGACCCCGTGGAAATCGACACGTTCATGGAGATGACTGCAAACGAGTTTGAAGAACTGCTGAAATCACAAAAAGATATGCGCGACCGGGTCATTGAGCTTGAAGTCCAGCTCAAGGACTACCGGCAGATTGAGAAGACGCTGCAGCAGACACTGTTGCAGGCGCAGGAGACCACCGGGAAGACCTACGAAACCGCACGGAAGGAGGCGGAGCTGATCACCCGCGATGCCGAACAGAAAGCGGCAGGCATCATCGCCCAGGCGCATCTCGACCTTTCCCAGTTGAAGAGAGAGCTCCAGGAACTCGCGACCCGGAAAGAAGCCCTGGTGCATCAGCTGCGCGTCATCCTGAATGCAGAACTGGATCTTCTGAAGACGCTTGAACATGGGACCGCCGAAGGACTCAGAGAGCCCTCTCCGGCAGGAACCGGCAAGGCGGCGATTGATCTGGAACGTGTAGCACGGACACTTGACCATGACTGATTTACGGACACAGAGGGACGAAGCCGTTGCGTTCCTGAGGACCAGAACCGCAGCGACACCGGCAATCGGCATCATCCTGGGCACGGGCCTTGGCGGACTTGTGAAGGAAATACAGGTGCAGACCGTCATCGACTACGGAGACATCCCGCATTTCCCCGTCTCCACCGTTGAATCCCACCATGGCAAACTGATCTTCGGCATGCTCGGGAAGAAGCAGGTCGTCGCCATGCAGGGACGCTTTCATTATTATGAAGGGTACACGATGCGGCAGGTGACCTTCCCGGTCCGCGTCATGAAGGCGCTTGGCGTGCAAACCCTGCTGATCTCCAACGCCGCCGGCGGGATGAATCCCCTGTTCCGCAAGGGAAGCCTGATGCTCATCACCGATCACATCAATCTGCTCGGTGACAACCCGCTGATCGGGCCGAATGACGATACGCTGGGGCCGCGGTTCCCGGATATGTCTGAACCCTACAGCAAGAAGTTGAATGCTCTTGCCGAAGAGGTGGCGCTGGATGCACGGATCCGCCTCGAACGCGGGGTCTTCGTCGCTGTTCCCGGTCCGAATCTGGAAACGCGGGCGGAATACCGGTTCCTCCGTATGATCGGGGCTGACGTGGTCGGGATGTCCACCGTTCCCGAGGATATCGTGGCGGTGCATATGGGCATGGCGGTGATGGGGATTTCGATCATTACCGATGAATGTTTCCCGGATGCCCTGAAGCCAGCACGCGTGGAAGAGATTATTGCTGTTGCGAATGAGGCCGAACCGAAGCTAACCGCGATTATGAAGGGCGTTGTCGAACGCCTCTGATGAAGGTAGCAGAGAAGGTATGACGACATTCAAAGAGCTCACGGAGAGAATCTCATATCCTGCCGTTGAACGGGAGATCCTTGCCTTCTGGAAGGAACACAAGGTCTTCGGCCAGAGCATCTCCTCCCGTGAAGGGAAACCCGGCTTCACGTTCTACGAAGGTCCGCCCACCGCAAACGGCCGCCCCGGGATTCATCACGTGATGAGCCGTACGCTCAAGGATCTGGTCTGCAGGTACAAGACCATGCGGGGGTATCAGGTGCACCGCAAGGCGGGATGGGACACGCACGGTCTTCCGGTTGAGATTGAGGTCGAGAAGCAGCTCGGATTCAAACACAAGGAAGATATCGTCCGGTACGGCGTTGCCGAATTCAACAGCAAATGCCGCGAGTCGGTCTGGAAATACAAGGTCGACTGGGAACTGCTGACGGAGCAGATGGGATACTGGGTCGATCTTACACGTCCGTACGTAACGTTTGAGAACGAGTACATCGAGTCGATCTGGTGGGCGCTCAAGCGGTATCACAGCGACGGGATGATTTACAAGGGACACAAGATCCAGCCCTACTGCCCGCGCTGCGAGACTCCTCTTTCATCCCATGAAGTCTCGCTCGGTTACGAAGACATCAAGGACCAGAGCGTCTATGTCCGGATGAAAAGCCGGAAGCACCCGGACACAAGCTTCCTGGTCTGGACCACCACGCCGTGGACGCTCATCTCCAACGTTGCGCTGGCCGTTGCGCCCGATGTGATGTATGTGAAAGTTGAGCACCACGGTGAATATCTCATTCTGGCCGAAGCGCGATTGTCCGTACTGGAAGGTCCGTACACGGTTCTTGAGCGATTTGCCGGCAGTGCGCTGCTCGGGGAGGAATACGAACGGATCTTCTCGTATCATCCAGTGACGCAGAAAGCGTTCTACGTCGTCACGGCGGATTTTGTCACAACTGAGGACGGCACGGGCATCGTCCATATGGCCCCTGCGTATGGTGAAGACGACAACCAGGCAGGAAAGCAGTACGGGCTGCCCACGATCCATCCGGTCAACAAGAGCGGTGAGTTCGGTCCGGATGTGCCGGAGTTTGCGGGGAAGTTTGTCCGGGATGCCGATGCCGACATCATCCGGAACCTCAGAGAGCGGAAGATCCTCTACAAGAAAGAGACCATCACGCACAGCTATCCCCATTGCTGGCGCTGCAGGACTCCGCTCCTCTACTATGCTCGTGAATCATGGTACATCAGCACGACGCGGTATGCAGACCGGATGATCGCGTTGAACAAGACCATCAACTGGGTTCCGCCGGAAGTGGGCGAGGGCCGGTTCGGCAACTGGCTGGAGGAGAACAAGGACTGGGCCCTGTCGCGTGACCGGTTCTGGGGAACACCGCTCCCGATCTGGGTGTGTACCACATGCAATGCGCAGCGCTGTGTGGGCAGCATAGCCGAACTCAGGGAAGGAGCGAACGTCCCCGATCCTCTGGACCTGCACAAACCGTTTGTGGATGCCGTGACGTTCACCTGTTCCTGCGGTGGTATCATGACCCGTACTCCGGAGCTCATCGATGTCTGGTTTGATTCCGGCGCGATGTCGTTTGCGCAGTGGCATTATCCGTTTGAGAACAAAGAGCTCATCGATTCCGGCGAGCAGTATCCGGCAGACTTCATCTGTGAAGGGGTGGATCAGACGCGCGGGTGGTTCTACTCGCTGCATGCCATCGGGACATACCTCTTCAACAAACCGGCATACATGAATATTCTGGTCAACGATCTGATACTCGACAAAGACGGCCAGAAGATGTCGAAATCGCGGAAGAACACCGTGGATCCCTTTGAGATCCTCTCGCGATACGGAGCGGATTCCACACGGTGGTACCTCGTGACAAACAGTCCGCCGTGGCGCCCGACGATGTTCGATGAAGAGGGTGTGCAGGAAGTGCAGAGGCGGTTCTTCGGAACCCTGGTGAATACATACGCGTTCTTTGCGATGTACGCAAACATCGACAAGCCCGCGTGGGACACTCCGCCTGTGCCGGTGGCGGAGCGTCAGGAGATCGACCGCTGGATTCTGTCCGAACTCCATTCGCTCATCAAGCGGTATGTGGAGTACATGGACGCCTATGATGTGACCAAAGCCGCGCGCAGCATCAGCGAGTTCACAATCGACCAGCTTTCCAACTGGTACGTGCGGCGGAACCGGCGTCGGTTCTGGAAGAGCGAGATGGGGCGTGACAAGCTCGCGGCATACCAGACACTGCAGGAGTGCCTGGATACGGTCGTGAAGCTGATGGCTCCGTTTGCGCCGTTCCTGGCGGAGGAGATCTACAGGAACCTGAATACGGTGACGCACCGCGATCCTGCGGAGTCCGTCCACCTCGCCTTTATGCCGGTTGCCGACGATGCGGTGATCGACCGGGAGCTGGAGGAGCGGATGGAGCGCGCGGAGAAAATCGTGGTCCTTGTCCGCGCAATGCGGATGAAAGCAAACCTGAAAGTCCGGCAGCCTCTCCGGCGGATCATCCTCCCGATTGCCGATGAGCAGGAACGGGAAGGCGTGAAGAAGATGCAGGAGATCATTCTGGATGAGATCAACGTAAAGGACATCGAGTATGTGCATGATGCCTCGGGGATCGTCCGGAAGAAAGCCAAGCCGAATTTCAAGACCCTGGGTCCGAAGTTCGGGAAAGCCGTGCAGCAGGTTGCAGGACGGGTGAAGGAGATGAACGGTGCGGAGATATCGGCCCTGGAGCAGCGCGGAGAAGTGATTCTGGAATCGGGGGGACAGCAATGGACGGTGGCTCAGGACGATGTGGAGATCCTGCGTGAAGACATCGAAGGATGGCTGGTGGAGGCGGACGGAGGCCTGACCGTGGCGCTGGACACCACAGTGGATGATGCGCTGCTTGCCGAAGGTTTCGCCCGTGAGCTGGTCAACCGCATTCAGAATATGCGCAAGGACGCAGGGTTTGACGTCACGGACCGCATCACGATCACGTATGATGCACAGGGTGCAGCAGCCAGCCGGGTGGATGCACAGAAGCAGTATATTATGAGCGAAACGCTTGCAGAACGATGTGTTGCAGGAACAGCGAACGGAGATCACACAGCCACGCTGGATGTGAATGGTGTAACTGTTGTTGTATCGATTGCGCGCATGAAGCGAGGTTAATCACTTAAGCACAGAGAGGTAGACGCATGGTAAAAAAGGCCCCCAAGAAGGCATCGGTGAAAACCGCGACACGGAAACCTGCGGTCAAGAAAACCAAGGCCGTGGTATCCAGGAAGACTGTCGCCCGCGCAGCACGGCCGGGGTCCAAAAAAGCGGCAGAGGGCAAACATCTCTCACGCGAAACGCTCGGGCCCGTGGCATACTCTTCCGAAGATCTCAAGCGCTTCAAAGAGATGATTCTTCTCAAGCGCCAGGAGACCCTCGAAGAGCTGGACAATCTCAAAGAGAGCATCATGGACGTGACCACCGGAGAGTATGTCAGCGAAAGCTCGAACTACTCGCTGCATATGGAGCAGGGCACGGATGCCATGGAGCGCGAGAAGACATTCCTGTTCGCATCGCGCGGGAGCAAGTTTGTCAGTCAGCTCGACGATGCGCTGCAGCGGATCGAAAACAAAACGTATGGGGTGTGCAAGGTCTGCAACCTCCTCGTGCCCAAAGAGCGGCTGGAGGCGGTGCCCACCGCGCAAACCTGTGCGGAGTTCAAGAATACGGGCGTTCCGTGCGAGCGCGGACGGCAGGCACTGGCCCGCCTGAAGCAGGGCAAGTAACACGTGAGAGTCCTGATTCTCTCACTCGGCATCGTCCTCGTCGACCAGATCAGCAAGCTGTTGGTCAGGGGGATACACATCCCGGCGCTGGGAATCGCCTGGGAGGGATTGCCGTACGGCACGAGCCAGCCCATCCTGGGCGATTTTTTCCGGCTGACATACATCGAAAACCCCGGGATGGCATTCGGCATCGATGTCGGCGGCAAGCTGTTCTTCTCGCTCTTCTCACTGGCGGCCAGCATTGCCATCATTGTCTACCTGT
>JAGDMK010000045.1 GCA_017860635.1 Bacteroidota bacterium | reverse complement strand
CAGATGCAGATCCTCGAGATCCATATGGACGCCACCACCGACTGACCATCCTTCAATACTCGTCTGTATGGGGTTGCGGTCTGTCCTGCCCGCATCTTCTACATCGGAGTAATTCAGCTTGTACCCTCCCCGGACGGTCAGCATGTTGATCGCCGTATATTCAAATCCGGCATTGAAATACGGCAGGTAGTCCTGCTGTTTCACCACGTCCAGAGAGACCCGCCACTGCTGATCCTCAGTGTTCAGCGGCATGATGGACGTTCCCATGCTAAAGGTGATGGGGATCGGCGAGCCGTAGTCATAGTAGGTGATGTCGGAACCGATATTGCTCAGCCGTGCGCCGACACGCCAATCCATGAGCCCGATGTCATAGAGGGAGCCCACATCAAACGCCACTGCGGAGGCATTCTTGTCATCGATGGATTCATAGATGTACCTCCCTGTGATCCCCAGGGAGAGACGGTCGGTGACATAGCGGGCAAACGTCAGCTGCACAGCCATGTCCGTCCAGTCGAAGGTCGTGCTGGTGATGGGATCGGTGATGTCGCGGGTCGCGGGGATGTCATTATCCCCGAAAGAGATGATGCCGATCCCGAAGGTCCCGATATCCTTCACATTGTACATCACCGAGCCGACCGCGTGATTGATCCCTGCAAGCCAGCTGGCATAGGAGAACGACGCCTGGAACATATCTCCAGTCGTCGCAATCCCTGCAGGGTTGTAGAACATCTGCTCCACGTCGCCGCGAAGGGTGGTCACAGCGGACCCCATCGCTACCGAACGTGCGCCCACTCCGACCTTCAGGAATGCGGCGCCGTTCACTCCCGCTTTGCGCTGAGCAAGCGTCAAGGGAAAGGCGATCAGGAGCAGCACGACTATCGTAACGATTCGTTTTGCAGTCATTGCGTCACCTGTCTATTATCGTACGTGCGTAGTCTGTACGCGCTGCATCAGCGCAGAATTGCGAATTTGCCCACATAGGAGAACCCTCCGGCCGGGATGCCTACACCCTCACCGGCCTCGACAACGAAGATGTAGATGCCGTTGGCGACCTCGATGCCGTCTTTTGAGAACATCGTCCATGTCACGTCGGACACGCCGGTTTGATTGTCGAACGAAATCTGATCCACAATCTGACCTGCGACATCCAGGATGGTCAGGCGCCCGCGGGCCGGAAGATTGAAGAACTTGATCTTGTGGTCAGCGGAATTCTGGATATTGTCGAACGATGCTGCCCGTTTGTAGGGGTTCGGGATCACCTTCGGTGTGATGACCTGATTGTTCAGATCGGCCAGTGTCGCCGAGCGGCTACGGACGGTGAACCGCGCCCCGATGTCCTTCTTGCCGGCATCGGTCGTGGGGAAGTTGGAGTTGTTGTCCGCATACGAATAGGTGCCCATCCAGAGTCCGGTACGGCCGTTGCGGTTGAGATTGCTGTTCTCGATCCGGGCGATAGATTCACCCGGGTACATCGCGTACGAGCCTTCCTTGTAGGCGGACACATAGTACCAGTAGTCAAACCCGTAGATCACGGTCTTATCTTCGTAGAGGTACTTGTATGTCCCTGATGTGTTCGCCACCGAGGCCAGGTTTGCCTTGGGCACGACTGCGACCAGATCGTAGGGTCCCCATTCGCGTCCCTGCCCCACGCCCTTTGTCGATGTCGCCGCAATGTCGGACCTGCCGGCAAATTTCGGGTTGACAGGTTTTTTGAACTCGTCTTTGATGGGACCCACATCCATCTGCTCCTGGTAGCGGTCAACCAGGCGCATGCCTCCATCGATGTAGTTGAAGTTTGGCGGCGCGTTGGTGGAGCGCCAGACCTTGTATCCCGCAAAGTCAGCATCCGATTCGGCTCTGTCATCCCAGCGGATATTCGTTGTACCGACGGTGGTGATCTCCACCTTCATATCCGGAGCTTTGGGAATTGTGAAGCCGAGGTTGAACGCCGTTGCCGGAGCCGCCCATTTGGTTTCATATGCCCACCGGGCGGAGCGCAGGGCACGCTGGATGCCCTGCAGCCGGTAGCCAGCATAATCAACGAATACCACTGTTACCGATTCATTGACATCCAGGGAGAAGGGACCTACACCTGTGTAGAGGCCGCAGTCAAAATTGTGATCCCAGGAAAAACCCTTGGTCCAGTTTCCCCAGCCTGCGGGATAGTTCTTGCCGGCATCCTCAGTGCCATCCTCCCATTTCTGACGGAATGCGCCGGCGCCAATCGTCGGATCGAGCGAATTCAGCTTCTGATCGCCGTCAGGGCGTTCTGATTCATCCAGTGCCGTTCCAGCTGCCAGCTTCGCTGCAATGGAGGGTCTGACCACCCACGACAGCGGGTCCTCGCCGTTGCCGGAAGCAAAAAACTTCGCGTTCGGCACAGGAGTACGGATGCTGCTGGCATCCATCTTCTTCCCACCGTCCTGATAGAACGCACCGCTGTACCCGATGAAACAGATCTTCGGACCGTTGATCGGGACACCAGAATTGTAGAGGGCATCAAACCGTGTCCCCATGATCAAGTTCGTCCCATTGCCCGACGCATTGAACCAACCCCGGTTCTTCCCCTTGCCAATGGGATCGGTTCCGAAGATCGTCATCTTGTCGGGGTTTGCGGGATTCCCTGTTGTTCCCTGCTTGACAGCAAGGAAGCTCATCCCCATCCACCGATCCAAGAAGGTCTTGGCGCTGTAGTTGTTCATGCCAAAATCTGCCTTCGTGGGATTTACGGCAGGATTGGCGCCAGGGAACGACACGGTCATGTTCCACGGGTTGCCGTCGGGATCATCGTCGCCCACATATCCCCCGAGGCGAGGAGCCGTATAATCCGTCCCCCGGGTCCCCGAGAGCTCAGCCCCGCCGCTTCCCATCGCGACCTCGCGTGCTGTGCCGAACGAGAAGGCCTCGATCTTGTGGTTGGTCTGATCCACCACACCGTCGCCCTCTATGTCGACCACTCCCGTGTTGGTGAATGTGAACTCATACAGGAGGAAGTCGTTCATGTTGTTCCAGTTGAGCGTGAACTGGCGGGCAGTCAGTTTGATGTCGATGCCGACGTTCGTCGGGAAGCCGCACTCATAGATCACCTGGTCGCGCCGGGTGGCGTCGATGTATTTCACGTCCCGTGCGTAGTTCCTCGCCACGTCACTCGCGCCCGGAAGTTGATTTGTGAAGAACATGAACGCATAGTTCGGACCGGCGACAGTCCAGTGTGACTTCTTCGTGGAGGGATTGAAAGTCGCGCTGGGATCATAGACCACTCCCTCGAAATTGCAGTTCCAGTAGTTCCCCTGCGGAAAGCCGCTCGGCCACTGCGGGACAGGTTCTTCCCAGTTCCGTGTGGCGTTTCCCAGATGGAAGAGATGCTGGTTCTGCGATGCAGACGTAGGTCCTGTTGCGGCGGCGTCGAAATTCGGCGTCACCTGTCGGTACCATACTTCTTTGTTCATCGGCATCACGTCACACCAGAAGTCGCCTGCCACAAAGACTCCGTGGCCCAGGACCACCCGTGTGATCGTGTTTGGCCGTTGTCCATCCGTTCCACCGAGGAATCCCGTCGTCAAAAGAAACAGTATCGCAGCCGCGGCGACAGGAACGATGGAGCGGAAGAAATACTCAGTTCGTCCAGTCATTGCTTGTCTCCTTCTGTTAGAATTCCACGCTGGCGCCGACATAGATCTGGCGTGCGATATCATAGATCGGGCTTCCATCGGTTGTCGTCGAACGCTTGTCCGGCCCCGTGGGGTCACCGGACTTTTCCCAGAGCTCCTGTCCTTTGCCGTCGGGTGACGCAAAGTAGGTCAGGATGTTCTCCGAATCGAACACATTCTTCACTTCGCCAAAGACCATCAGGCGGAGTCCGGCAAACGAGAATCCCTTTTCAAGGCGCAGATCCACCTGCTTGGTCCACGGGGAAGTTCCCTGCTCCCGTGAGCGCGGTTCGGCATACGCGAGGTTATAGAAGAAGCCGCTCGCGAACTTCCCGAGTACCGTGAGGTGAATATCAGCCGGCAGACCGAAGAATAGATACGCATTGATGCGGTGCGTCCGGTCATAGCCTCCCGTCAGAGTGCTGTTCACGCCGATCACATTCTGCTGGATACGGTTGTAGAACTTGTAATCGGTAAAGGGAAGAGAACCGAGGTATCTCACGCTGTCGCCGCCGGCAGTGGAGAACTGGGTGTCGTCATCCTTGTCGATTGTCGTTCCCAGAGGCCCGCCGGATGCTTTGACATAGCTGAATGCATAGCTCGCGCGTCCGGAGAGATCCAGGAAGTTGAACAGCTGTGACGTCCGTTTGGTGAGCGTGATCTCCACACCGCGCGCGTCGGCATAGCCGCCGCTGAACTGGACGTTGTAGTAGTTGGGGACGCCGGACGGTGCGCGCCATGTGACAATGGCGGCATCGAGTCCGTAGTTCTCGATGTTGCGGAAGTACGCGTTGACGTCCAGCGACAGATCCTGCAGCAACAGCCACTGGATGCCGAGCTCATAGTTTGTGGAGACGAACGGATCCTGGTCGATGCGTGAAGCACCCGGCAGGATCGGGCTCGTTCCGTAGAGGTTGTAGGCCGCAAACACGTTGGCGAATGGCTGAGGTGTCATCTGCCGTGAGAAGGAGAAGTACACCGCCCCGTCTTCAGCAATCGGGTGGGAGACACCGATCTTGGGAGTGAAGTACCACTTCACCTTCGGCGCGTCGCCGCGCGAGGCAATGGCACGCGAGATGCCGAACGGCGGGTCGGGATCCTTGACCGCAGGATAGAAGAAGTTGGCAAACTCCCCTTCATTATAGGAGAGTCCATCGATACGGGCCCCGACGTTCAGGATAAGACCAGCGTACTCCATGCGGTCCTGAACATAGAACCCGAACTCGGAAGGTGACACGGCGTAGTCTTCGGCAACGAATCCGACCGGGCTGGACCGCTTGACGTTCTCGATCTTGTGGAACCGCGCCTGGCCACCCGCTTTCAATTGATGGTTGAACGTCACCTGGCTGGTGAAATCGCCCTTGAACGTCCAAGTGTTGATCTTGGACCGCTCGTAATAGATCCCCGGACCGCTCAATTGGTGGGGGGGGCTGCCAAAGCCGGTCAGGTCTGGACCGTTCTTCGGACCCGAGCTGAAGTACTTGTCGAGATACATCGCCTTCTGCTCGGGCGTGTCGAAGGTCAGGAAGTCGCCCTTCTCCGCAAACGAAATGTAGCCGTTGCCATCACCATCGACATAGCCAAGCCTGTTCTCATTGGAGACCATACTGACCTGGATATCATAGAACGTCGTCGCTGAGAGGAGGTGGGTCAGCTTCACACTGCCCGTGATTCCCATCCCATCGTTCTGCGGAACGCCTTCGAGTAGGTACCGGTAGACGTCGTTGAAGGACCGGTTCTTCCATCCAAACAGCTTGCCCCGGTCACGCAGGAGTCCCACGACCGACGCTTTGACGGCGGAGGTGATTTGATAGGTCCCCTTGAGGGAGACGTCCAACTCGCGGTAGAATTCGCCCGGGTAGGAGCCGTAGGTATTAAAGAGGTGTCCGGCCAGGTACAACCCGAGATCGTTCGTCACGCCGCCGCTCAGGGAGAAATCCGCGTCGATAGTTGGCAGGAGTGAACCGGGTACCGCCGGGTCGTACGCATAGGTTTCCTTTGTGAGCTTGTCATCGCTCCAGCTGTATTTCCCCTTCACCGACGTCGGCTTGTCCCGCTCCGCAAAGTACTTGTCTTTGTCGAGATACACAGCGGGCCCTGCATGCGCCAGTCCGCCGATGCTGCTGCGCGCAAAGAGCCGGCCGGCGAGCGGCCCGCGTCCTTCCTTGAGCGCAATGTTGATCACACCGGCAGTCGCTGAGGTGTATTCGGCCCCCACGGCACCGGTGTTAAGGGAGGCTTCTTCAACGGCATCCATGGAAATACCTGCCTGTGCGTTGTTCCGGTCATACTGGCGCACCACCCCGGAGTACGTCACCTGGACGTTGCTAATGCCGCGCGAGTCGGCGTCAATGGGCGAGAAGGCATCGCTGATGTCGATCCCGTCCACGAGTGTCCTCGTTTCCACGTACCTGCCACCCCGCACGAAACCTTTGTACGTGCTGGCGGAGGTGTTGATGACGTCGAACACGGTCATCACCGGAAGGCTACTCACCTCATCGCGGGTAAACGTTGTCTTCGTCGCGATGCGGGTGCGGTCGACCAGAGGTGCTTCGGCCGTGATGACCACTTCCTCCAATCCGACTGCTTCACTCTGGAGGTTGAAATCGAGTGTTACTGTCTGGTCCGATGCCACACGGACTTCAGTCACTGCTTTCTGCACATAGCCCACTGCGGACGCTCTGACCCGGTATGTGCCCGGCGGGACGTTGAGGATGAAGTATCGTCCTTCAACATCGACGGAGGCGCCAAGTGCTGTCCCCTCGATCACCACGTTGGCACCCGGAACCGGCTGCGCATCGGCACCTTTGACGGTGCCACTGAGCTTCCCGTTCCCCGCCAGAGCCACGCCCGCAACAAGCACGGTCATGAGCAGGAAGGACAACGGAAATGCGTACCATTGTTGCCTCATAGTGCTCCTCCCTACGCTGTTGGTTGGTTTGGATATGGATATGTGAAGAGGATTGCAGATACAGCAACCGCGTTTGAGGCTTGGTCTTTCATCAGAATCGCGCTGCATGAAAGGTTTGCCTGAAGGTACAACTGCAGTTTGAAGAACTCGCAGAACGCGGAGTAACAACTTCGTGGCAATCGCTTAAGCAAGAGGTGGGTAACGTGCCACGCTGGAAGTTGTCTCGATCAACTCCGCGTTCGACGCCCCAAAGTACGGGATCGCATTTGCTTTGTCAAGTCCCGAGGGTCATCCTCCGGGCAAAGGGCCGAATAAATGCAGCGGGGAGTTCGTAAGACGTTACAAAGGCAGTAATTATGATGAAAATCACTATGCGGACGTGGTATATCGGGACGCCACGGTATTGTCGTCCGTTTCTCCCGGGAGGGGCCAGTATGCGTTGTTTGTGGGAAACTATGCACGGGGGGGGGGGAGGCGCGGATCCCGATGGACTCAGGTCAGAGGTCTGGGGCCTCAAAGGGCTGGCGTCTCAAAGGGCTCGTGTCTCAGAGGGCTCGTGTCTCAAAGGGCTGGCGTCTCAGAGGGCTCGTGTCTCAGAGGGCTGGCGTCCAGAGGGCTGGCGTCTCAGAGGGCTCGTGTCTCAGAGGGCCGGAGTCTCAAAATGCAAAAGTCCGCCCGTCAGAGGGAATCCCTGGCAGGCGGACTTGTGTGGAGCTGAGGGGGATCGAACCCCTGACCTCGTGAATGCCATTCACGCGCTCTCCCAGCTGAGCTACAGCCCCAAATCACGCTGGTATCGAAACCAAGATACAGAAACCTTCCTAAAATGTCAATCACACAACTTCCAGCGTGAATGACGACCGCCACGTACCCGGGTAACGACCACTCAGCCCTGACGCCGCATCCTTATCGACAATCACATAGGCCTTCCGGTGGAGCTGAATCACGGAGGCAGGAACCTGTGCCGTAATGGGACCTTCTGCCGCAGCCTTGATCGCGGCTGCTTTCCCTGCACCATTTGCCAGGAGCAACAACTCCTTCGAATCCATGATTGTGCCGACTCCCATAGTGAGGGCGTATTTCGGCACCTCCTCCCTCCGCTCAAAGAAGCGTGCGTTGTCCCACCGCGTCGTGTCGGTGAGCGTCTTCACCCTCGTGCGCGATCCGAGCGAAGATCCAGGCTCGTTAAATGCAATGTGGCCGTTTGCGCCGATCCCCAGAACCTGTAGATCAATGCCCCCCGCTTTCTTGATCTCCTCTTCGTACCACTCGCAGTGGGCATCGATGTCGTCGGCCATCCCATCCGGCACAAAAATATGGCGCTCGGGGATATTGATGTGATTGAACAGGTTCACGTTCATGAAGTATCGGTAGCTCTGATCGTGAGTCGGTGCAAGCCCGACATACTCATCCAGGTTGAATGTGGTGACCTTGGAAAAATCGAGCCCGTGCTGTTTGTGCATCTGGATCAGGGCCCTGTACATCCCCAGCGGAGACGTGCCCGTGGCAAGTCCCAGGACCAGATCAGGCTTCCTCCGAAGACGATCCGCCACAATCTGCGCAGCCTCGTTGCTCATCGCCTCATAATCATCCTTGACAATAATCAGCATGGGAGAGCTCCTTGAAGGGTGAGACTACAGGGATGGGATGGGAAGGCCAGGACAGGAGGGAGAATGCGCCCGCTTCGGAGATCCAGCATGTGTTCCATCGTTTCTCCAGAGGCCGCTTCCGGCGGCGCTGCCGCCTGGACAGAAATGACGGATCAAGATACTCTCCCGGATTATCAAACGCAAGCAGAGAAAACCCCTCGTTGCGTACCCTCGTTGCGCACGCCCTGTTTGCGACCAACCGCATGCAATCGGGACGACCGGCTCGAATGGCGGGCTTACGAAACGATGGAAATCGACTAACCGCTTGAAAACAAGGGCGAGCTTCCGTATACTAAGGAGGAAAGGACAGATTCTCAGAACAGATGAACGACCTCGGCAAAGCATTCTCCTCGTTTTTCAAAGATCCGGCCTGGTTCACAAAGACCCTTGGTGCAGCACTGTTCATGATCCTGAGCGTTTTTGGCATCGGCATCCTTGTTCTGGCCGGGTACTTCGTCCAGATTACGCAACGGGCGATGCGCCGCGAGGATCCCGTGCTTCCACGCTGGGATGGCCTGGGCAGGAAGATCGCCGTCGGTTTCAAGTTCTGCGTGGTCTATCTGGTCTATCTGATCCCGGTCCTCCTCCTCCTTTTCCCGGTATTCTTCATTCTTCTCCTCACGGGAGGAGGCGAGGAGACCGAGACGATTCCCATCATTCTTTCCATCTACACCTTCGCGGTGACACTGCTGCTGATCCCCTATGGACTCTTTCTCAGCCTCGTGTCTCCCATCATCCTCTACCGGTTTGCCGAACGCGAGCGCATCGGTGATGCAGCCGAATTCGTCAGTGTCGTCCGTCAGTTCGGAAAAAACTGGCAGAACACTCTTGCTGTCGCTTTGATCGGCATCGGCATTCAGTCGATCGCCCCGGTAGGCTTCATGATTCTCGGCGTCGGCATATTCTTCACAGTCTTCTACAGTCTGGTCGTTACTGCCCACATGAGCGGTCTGCTGGGTCTGAGCTCACTCAAACGGGATCAAACGCCGTGACGCTCCGCATGGGCTTTCTGGTTGTCGTGGCGAGCGGCCTGCTGGGCGTCGGATGCAAGGATGAAAACAATCCCATCGACGGCGACAGCCCCTCCAACATTGTCTTCCCCGCAGCCGGCGTCAGCTACGGGCAGCATGTGCAGCCGCTGTTCAACCAGACGTGCGCATTGACGGGATGCCATGGCGAAGGAACGCAACAAAGCAGTCTCCGCCTCACATCGTACGACAACTTGATGTACGGCGGTCAGCTTGTCGTTGTGCGCGGACAGCCCGAGCAGAGCACGCTGGTCATGAGGATCGAAGGAAGGGTCGGCTCACGGATGCCTCTGGATCGCCGGTCGCTCAACCAGAATCAGATCACCGGCATCCGCGCATGGATTGGGGAAGGAGCGCTGAACAACTAGTGCCTGTCCAGCGCGATCAGTCTTACACAACGTGGGCATCCGCCAGAGGCGGACGCGTTCCACCGATGAATGAAGTCATCGGGCATCCGACGAGTCGGTCGCAACGGGTCTAGAGCACGCGCGCGTCGGCACCCCAGAACAGCTTCGCCCGAAGAACATCGAAGAACGACCGGTCCACCCGTTTCACCAGCCTGACAGGAAATCCCGCTTTGCTGATCGTAACCTCAAGGGGCGGTTTCGCGAACACATCCGCCTGACCGTCACTGGAGAGCAGCACTTCATCGCTGTCCGATTCCACCACGATCCGGATCAGACTCGTGTCCGGTACGATGATCGGCCGGCCATTCAGCGTGTGCGGTGAGATCGGCGTGATGCCGAAGACGCCGCACGTCGGAATGACGATCGGTCCGCTGTTGGACAGCGCATAGCCGGTGGACCCCGTTGGCGTCGACACGATCAGCCCGTCGCCGCGGTAGGTCACGGCGAAGGCTCCGTTGATGTGCGTGTGCACGTCGATGAGCCGGGAGGAACGGGACTTGTCGACCACGATGTCATTCACCGCGTGAATGGTCTTCCCCGAAAGTGCGGGCGACGTCGCTTCGAGGACGAGGCGCTCCTCGACCAGGAACTTTCCCGCCAGGAGATCCCCCGTCACCGCCGGCAGCTCTTCCGGTGAAAGTTCCGCAAGAAAGCCGAGCTTCCCGAGGTTCACGCCGAGGATCGGGATGCCGCGCGATCCCACTGCGCGCGCCGCGGCAAGGATGGTCCCGTCTCCTCCGAACGCAACAAGCAGATCCCCCTCCTTCACGCAGTCTGCAAACGAGCGCGGGTGGTCCGCGCCCATGTGTACGCCCGAGGCCCGCAGGAGCGGTACCATCTGTTCATCGATAACATACTCACCAGCTCCGTTCCCCAGCTCCTTCACCAGCTTTGCGACCGCATCCCCCAGGCCGGGTTTCTCGAGATTGCCGATGATAGCGAGTTTCATGTCCTGGCTTCCTGCACGTATGTCAGCTTGAGTTCAGATATCACCTGTGTGAGCAGCTGCTCCTCCTCCGCCGACAGATTCCCCCTGGTCTTCTGGTGAAGCATGTCAAGCATATCGATCGTGCTCTGCGCAGCCGGGAGATCCTTTTCGAGCTTGTCGGTAATGGGATGCTTCACCTTCCCCAGTTGTTGGGCACATGCGGCGTGAAACATGAGGACGAGTTGGGTAAACAGCAGCTGCAATTTCTGATTCTCTTCCATACGAGGCCTCAGTTGGTCGATGTCAGGATGGCGATGAGTCACCCGTGTGTGCCGGTTGATCCCCCGGGGGCGGAGTCTTGCCGGGAACAGTTGTTCGGTGTCCGGACGAGGGAGCGGATTCAGGTGCTGTCCTGGAGCGCTGCCTGTGCGTTTTCTCCCAGAGCTTTGCATACTTTGTAAACACGTAGGCGGATGAAAGGACCGAGAGGATCAACCCCTCGACGCCATCCAGAAATCCTCCTCTCAGCACATACATCTTCACAAACTGGAAGGGCGGGCGGAAAAGCAGATCGGCAAAGGAGAAGCGCCGGCCGGCAGCAACCATATCCTCGGCCGCCAGAGACGTGTAGCGATTGAATTTGTAGAGGTAATGCTGGAGATCCGGATCCGTCAGATGGAGGAGGTCATGGCGCGTCCGGAGCGTCCGGCCTTCTACATGAAGATGCTCATGCACGCGGGTCTCGTTGAACTTTCCCTTTCCCTTCCGGAAAAGCCGCGTCACCCGTCCGGGGTACCAGCCGCAGTGCCGGATCCACCTGCCGAGGAAGTACGCTCTCCGGGCGATCTCATAGCCGTTCACACCCTCAGGATTGGCACGGAGGATCTCCCGGATCTCATCGGCCAACTCGGGTGTCACACGCTCATCCGCATCCAGCCAGAGGATCCAATCTCCTGCTGCCTGGCCCAGCGCAAAATTGCGGGCCGCGCCGTACCCTTCCCATGTGATCGTGAAGACCCGCTGGGTAAACGTGCGGGCGAGAGCGAGGGTCGCATCGGTGCTCCCCGAGTCAATGACGAGGATTTCGTCCGCCCAGCGCACAGTCTCCAGACAGGAAACGATGTTCTTCTCTTCGTTCAGCGTCAGGGTTATGACTGTCAGCGTTGCCACGCGCGCTCACTCTGCAGTTGTTCAGGAACACTCGCCGGAGGGATGCGTCCTACAGCCAGGGACATGGCGACGGTGATCCAGAACAGGATGACAATTTCCTGGTCCCCGAAGCTCCATTCGGTCAGTCCCATGACGTGAAACCCGACAAAGACGCCAAGAGCGCCGAGCGCCACCGAACCACGGAACCAGTCATCCCGGACCGCGCGATAGACACGCCACTCCGTGATCGCGATCTTCACGAAGAGGGCATACAGCGCAACAAATCCTGCCAGGCCGAGCGTGACAAGGATCTGCAGCGGGATGCTGTGCAGGTGGCCGTGGTGCTCGGGATTTTCAACCGTCGCATACTGATCGTACAGTTCCCGGAGGTCGATGTCTCCGACGCCGAATATCGGATAGTGCGTGAAGATGGTCCAGCCCGTCTGCCAGAGGGCCAGGCGCGTTGCATTCTCGGGATGCGCCGGATCAACAATGCTTGCAAGGCGCTGCTCAACATAGGGCGGAGCCAGCAGAATCACCAGGAGGATGATCAGCAGCAGCGGGAGGATCATCCTCCTGTTCCGCACGACGCCGATGAACAGCGCACCGGCCGCTGCAGCCAGATACGCGCCGCGTGTGACCGTCGCATACAGTGCCACTGCGAGCGGAATGAGTGCAAGGAGACCGGCGATGCGGACGCCGCGAGGGGTGCCCGGCGAGATGACAAACGGGAGCACCAGGAGGAGCGCAATCATCATCAGCTCTGACGTTGTCATGTAGAACTGAAAGATCCCGAGCCGCACGACATCCGCGGGATCGGCGAGAAGCAGCTTCACCACCCCGATGAGGGCCACAATCGTGGCGCTGGCCAGCAGGACCGCCACGAATCGCTGCAGGTGGCGCTCCTGAGCACAGTGCGTGACGATGGCATAGACCACGCCGATCAGAAGGAGGCGTTTGGAAAACAGCAGGGACTGTGGCTGGTTGACGGAAAAGGCCGTTGCCAGAAGTTCTGCAATGACATAGGCCAGAAAGAAGAAGTCGTAGGGCGTGGACCGGACATCCCACCGGCGCTCCGCGATCATCAGGGCAATCCATAGAATCGCTATCAACCCCAGGGCGAGAGAGTTGACGGCAATCGAAAAGAAGCATGATGCCGCAAACAGCAGTAAGGCGCCAGTGATCGCGGTGCGGAGCGCGTTCATCGTCAGATCCTGAACTGCATGTCGAACAGCTTCTTGTACAGCCCTCCCCGCTTCTTCACAAGGTCGGCGTGTTTGCCGCTCTCCACAATGCGTCCCCCTTCGATGACAACGATCCGGTCAGCGTGCTGCACCGTTGAGAGTCTGTGCGCAATCACAATCGACGTACGGCCGGCCATGAGGCGCTCGATGGCCTCCTGAACCAGAATCTCGGATTCGGTATCAAGCGCAGACGTTGCCTCGTCGAGGATGAGAATCGGGGGATTCTTGAGGATCGCCCGCGCCAGCGCCAGGCGCTGCCTCTCGCCACCCGAGATTTTCACTCCCCGCTCGCCAATGCGGGATTCGTACCCATCGGGCATTTCGGAGATAAAGTTGTGCGCATTCGCCGCCTTTGCGGCTTCCACAACGCGGTCCATGGAGCAGTTGTCCAGACCGTAGGCAATGTTGTTGCGAACGGTATCATTGAAGAGAATGGTTTCCTGAGTGACAATCCCGATCAGGTTCCGGAGGGTCTTCAGCTCAAGATTGCGCAGGTCCACCCCGTCAATCGTGATCGATCCGGAAGTCGGGTCATAGAATCTCGGGACGAGGTCCACGAGCGTCGACTTGCCGGCGCCGCTCGGACCGACGATCGCGACGACCTCTCCTTTCCGGATGGTCACGGAAACATCCGCCAGCACCGGATCCCCTTCGACGTAATGAAACTCCACGTTGTGGAAGTCGATTGACGAGGAGAACTCGCGCAGCGGCACCGGGACCTGAGGATCTGTGATGCCGGGTTCCGTATCCAGGATTTCGAAGACCCGCTTCCCCGCCGCGGTCGCCTCCTGAATCCGGTTATTGACGCCGCTGAGTTCTTTGATGGGGGGCATCAGTTGGAACATGGCGAAGAGGAACCCGAGGAATTCGCTGGCCTTGAGCGATCCTTCCTGGAGCACCTGCATGCCGCCGTACCAGATGATGACGGCCCCGGCCGCGGCACTCAGGAATTCCGTGCTGGGGGAAGCGAGGTTCCGGATACGGGTGACCCGGAGGATGGTGTCGAGATACCCCTGCCCCTCGCGCGCGAATTTCCGGTTCTCAAAGTCCTCCATGCCGAACGCCTTGACCACCTTCACTCCGGAGATAGTCTCGTGCAGCACAGAGGTCAGATCGGCGATGCGCTCCTGTACAAACCCCGATTCCTTGTGCACGCGGCGTCCGATGCCGGTAATCACCAGCAAGGCGAGCGGGAATACGATGAATGCGATGAGGGTCAGCTTCCAGCTGATCATCAGCGTGATGATCAGATACACGATAATGAGCAGCGGTTCGCGGATCAGTGTCTGGAACGTGGCGCTAATGCCGGTATTGATCACCGGAACGTCGTTCATGATGCGCGAGATCAGGTTCCCAGTCCGTTCGTTCGTGAAATACGCCAGCGGCAACGCGTGGATGTGCCGGTAGAGTTCATTGCGCAGATCGCGGATCAGCCCCTGCTCCACGGCGATCATGAGATTCGACTGGAGGTATCCGAAGATGTTGCGCAGGAAGAACGCGGCGACGACGATGATGCAGATGTTCAGCAGCGAATCCGCGGGATTGTCCCGGAATACCAGCTCCTGGAACATTTGTGCCATGCGGTCCTTGAGTCCGGCAAGCCAGTCCGGAAGGATGCTTGCCGCAGGAGAAACGGAGGTCGGAACAACGGCGGGAGCAGTGGTCGCGCCGGAGGGTTTGAAGAACAACGTTTCCAAAAGAGGGATCGTCAGGTAAATGGACATACCGCTGGCCAGGGAGAACATGACCGAGCAAAACATGGACGCGGCAAGTTTGTGCCAGTACGGCTGGAGATAGCGAAGGACTCTGCGATAGATCATCATTTCCGTTTCTTCAGGACATTGAGTTCCGCGTTCGTAATGGGCGGAAGATGTCCCTCCCCTTCCTTCTGCCGCATACGGTACTCCCAGAGTTTGGCATACATCAGCATTGCATAGTTCGCATCGAGGAGTGCAAGGACGAACCCGTGGAATCCGTCCTTGTACCCTTTGCGGGAAATGAACATGCGAAGGAAATGCGACAGGGGGTGCAGGATCAAATGGGTCCACCGGACATCGGTGATGGGCGGACTTTTCAGCTTGTTGGAAACGTGGAGCGATGTGTACTCGTTCATCTTCTCCACGTAGGCGTAGATGGTCTCGTAGGTATGGTGATAGAGATACCCCTGTAGCGCCCCTTTGGGCCCCTTCGTGTTGAAGCCCCCGTGGATTTCCTGGTGCTCGGGATAATACCGCTCCCGGCGGAAGAAGCGGAACTGGTGATCCGGGAACCATCCTCCATGTTCGATCCAGCGACCGAAAGCTTTAGGCTTCCGGATGAACGTGAACCCGTCCTTGTCCGTTCCCTCCCTGAGCACGCTCTGCACTTCCTCCTTCAGCTCCGGCGAAATCTCCTCATCGGCATCGATAACGAAAATCCAGTCGCCGGTGGCATAGCCGATCCCCCGCTCAACCTGTCTGCTCGTGCCGGGATACTCATGCTGGTACACTTTGTCCGTGTACTTCCTGGCCAGTTCAACGGTCCGGTCTGTGCTGTATGAATCCACAACTACGATCTCATCAGCCCAGCTCATGCTGCCGAGACACCGGTCGATATTGTGTTCCTCGTTGTAGGTCACGAGGACAACAGAGAGCCTTTCCATGCGTCACCGGACCACAACATTCACGAGTTTATTCTTCACCACGATCACCTTTACCACCTGTTTTCCCTCCACATGCCGCCGGACATTCTCGTCGGCAAGGGCAAAGCGTTCAAGCTCCTGCTCGCCGGCATCGACCGGGACGGACATTTTCGAGCGGACCTTGCCATTGACCTGGAGCACCACCTCGACGGTATCGCTGGCGATCTTTGCCGGGTCGTATGACGGCCAGGGTTCAAATGTCAGACT
>JAGDMK010000202.1 GCA_017860635.1 Bacteroidota bacterium | reverse complement strand
CCGCTCGGCCAGGGCATCTCCAATGCCGTGGGCATGGCCATTGCTGAAAAGTATCTTGAAGCCTTCTTCAACAAAGACGGCTTCCCGCTTGTGGACTATCGCATGTACGTCGTGGCGGGCGACGGCTGTCTGCAGGAAGGCGTTGCCTCCGAGGCCTGTTCGCTGGCTGGGCATCTCGGCCTCAACAACCTCATTGTTCTGTATGATAACAACAGGATCTCAATTGACGGACCGACGTCGCTCTCGTTCAGTGAAGATGTTGCCCGGCGGTTTGAAGCCTATGGGTGGTTCGTGCAGACGGTGGACGGTGACGGGAATGACATGGAGGCATTCGAGAAGGCGCTGACCGCGGCAAAAGCAGAGCAAAACCGGCCCTCCCTGATCAAGCTCCGGACGCACATCGGCTTTGGCAGCCCGAACAAGCAGGACACGCACGAAGCACATGGTTCGCCGCTTGGTCCGGAAGAAATTGCGTTGACAAAGCAGCGCTACGGATGGGATCCGGCGCTTTCATTCCACATCCCGCCGGAAGCCCTTGCCAACTTCCGTCAGCAGGTGCCGAAAGGGCGGGAGCTGGAGCAGAAGTGGGCCGATCTCTTTGCCCGGTATGCTGCAGCGTATCCCGAGCAGGCCAGGATGTTCGCAGCCGCGGCAGAGAGGAAAATGCCTGCAGGCTGGGAGGATCTCTGGCGGTCGAATGTGCCGCGCTTCGAAGCCGGCACCGCGATGGCAACCCGTGAGGCGCAGGGAAAGATCCTCGATGCGATCATGCCGCACCTCCCGCTGGTGCTGGGCGGGTCCGCCGACCTGACGCCTTCGAACAACACGCGGTTCAAAGGCGCGGTGGATTTCAGCAGCACAAACCGGAGCGGGCGATACCTGCGGTTCGGCGTCCGGGAACACGGCATGGGAGCTATTCTGAACGGCATTGCGGTCAGCGACCTACTTGTGCCGTATGGTGCGACATTCTTCTGTTTTGTGGACTACATGCGCGCTGCGGTCCGGCTTGCCGCGCTCTCCCAGTACCCCTCGATCTTTGTCTATACTCACGACAGCATCGGACTGGGTGAAGACGGGCCAACACACCAGGCGGTGGAACACTTCGCATCATTGCGGTGCATGCCGGGGCTGACGGTGATCAGGCCGGCGGATGCAAACGAAACCGCGGCAGCGTGGAAGTATGCGCTTGAGCACAGGTCCGGACCGGTTGTGCTGGCACTCACCCGTCAGAAGCTGCCGGTGCTTGACAGGACGAAGTACGCGCCGGCGGAGAACCTTGTCCGCGGAGCATACACGTTGTGCGGACATGCTCAACCGGAGGTTCTTCTCATCGGGACGGGATCCGAAGTGGCGATCGCCCTTGCCGCATACGAAACGCTGGCAGCGGAAGGCATGCGCGTGCGTGTCGTGAGCATGCCGTCGTGGGAGTTGTTCGATCAACAGCCGGAATCGTACCACAACGATGTCCTGCCGCCATCCGCGACTGTTCGCGTTGCCGTGGAAGCGGGAGTCGGGATGGGGTGGGAACGCTATCTCGGCTGCCAGGGTGCATTTGTCGGCATGAAAGGGTATGGTGCTTCGGCCCCATACGAGATCGCATACCGCAACTTCGGCATCACCGCCGAAGCCATCATTGAAGCAGTCCGGAGGCTCCGCACATGAAAATCGCCATCGCCGGAGATCATGCCGGCTTTGCGCTCAAGCAGTTCCTCATGGAACGGCTGGGGCAAGAGGGTGTCGACCTTGTGGATCTTGGCGCGTACGACACGATGCCATCCGACTATCCGGATTATGCCCGCATCCTGGGAGATGCCCTCAGGGAAGGCAGGGCTGACCGCGGCATACTGGTGTGCGGCAGCGGTGTTGGCGCCTGTGTGGCGGCAAACAAAATCAAGGGCGTCCGCGCCGGCCTCTGCCATGATACCTATTCCGCACACCAGGGAGTGGAGCACGACGACATCAACATTCTGTGCATGGGATCGCGTATTGTGGGGACCTCTCTCGCACTGGACATCGTCCATGCGTTTCTCGGTGCTGCATTCTCGTATGAGGACAGACATGTGCGGCGACTGAACAAGATCCTGGATATCGAAAACCGGCAACGATAGATGAGATGGCCATGAATCCTCTTCAACGACTGGAATCCCTGGGTCAAAGCGTCTGGTATGACAACATCAGCAGGACCGTGCTCAGCAGCGGCGAGCTGCAGCAGATGGTCACGCAAGGGCTGCTCGGTGTTACCTCGAACCCCACGATCTTCGAAAAGGCTATAGCCGGCAGCAACGCCTATGATGCGCAGATACGGTCTTCGGTCCGCGCCACGCCTTCCATGGCGACGGGTGCATTGCTGCAGGCGTTGATGGTTGAGGATATCCGAACGGCGGCAGATGTGTTGCTGTCTGTGTACCAGCGCACCGGGAAGCGCGACGGGTACGTCAGCATCGAAGTCACTCCGACCAAGGCAAGAGACACCGCGGCGACGATTCAGGAGGCGCAGGAGTTGTGGACTCTTGTCGGGCGGCCGAACACGATGATCAAGATCCCGGCCACGCGCGAAGGCCTTCCCGCGATCACGCGGTCCATCAGCGAGGGGATCAATATTAACGTCACGCTCATCTTTTCGGTTCAACGCTACGAAGAGGTGGCCGATGCATTTCTGAGCGGGCTGGAGCAGCGTGTCCGTGCTGGCAAGCCAGTTGCCGGCATTGCGTCGGTTGCCAGCGTGTTCGTCAGCCGCATCGACACCATGGTGGATGCGCAGCTTGAAGCAAAGGCGCGGACCGCGCAGCCGGAGGAAGCAGCCCGGCTTCGTGCGCTGGCCGGGAAGGCCGCGGTGGCGAACACCAAAATCATCTACCAGGCGTTCAAACGCATCTTCTCGTCACCGCGGTTCATTGCGTTGCAGAAGGCTGGTGCGACCGTGCAGCGGCCTCTCTGGGGCAGCACAGGGACAAAGAACCCCGCGTACAGCGATCTCCTGTATGTGGATACCATTATCGGACCGCACACAGTTAATACTGTTCCGCCTCCGACGTATGCCGCCATTCTCGACCACGGTCAGGCGGCCCTCACGGTGGAGAGCGACCTGGACGGTGCGCGGCAAACGCTTGCCGCACTGGAAAGGGAGGGGATCGACATGGCCCGGGTGCTGGACACCCTGGAACGGGACGGTGTGGCGGCATTTGAAAAATCCTTCGACGGCCTGCTGAAGAATCTCGAAACCAAACGCACAGCCCTATGAGCAAAGCACAGGAACATCTGGTACTGGGAATCGATGTTGGCGGAAGCGGCATCAAGGGCGCCATTGTCGATGTGAAGACAGGAGCGCTTGTTTCGAAACGGATCAGAGTGAAGACGCCGGATCCGGCCGATCCCAAAGCCGTTGCCAAAGTCGTCGCCCGCATCGTCCGTCATTTCAAGTGGAAGGGACCTGTGGGATGCGGGATGCCAGGACCGATCAAGAATGGACGTGTGCGTGCGCTGGCCAATCTCGATTCCTCGTGGCTGGAGGTGAATGCCCCTGCCGTGTACACGAAGGCATGCGGATGTCCGGTGACTGTCATCAATGACGCCGATGCCGCCGGACTGGCTGAAATGCGGTTCGGTGCGGGGAAGGGAAGAAAAGGAGTCGTCATCCTCACCACCCTCGGGACAGGTATCGGGAGCGCTGTCTTCGTGAACGGGCATCTCGTGCCGAATACGGAATTCGGGCAGATGGAAGTCAGGGGGAAGAGTGCGGAACAACGGGCCTCTGCGCGTGTCAGAAAAGCCAGGAACCTTTCCTGGAAAAACTGGGGGAAGCGTGTCGATACAGTTCTCCGCGCACTGGAACAGGTGATGTGGCCCGATGTGATCATCATCGGGGGCGGGGTGAGCCGCAAGGCTTCACGGTTTCTTCCTGCGATCACCACCGAAGCGGAGGTTGTGCCGGCGCACTTCCGGAACGAGGCGGGCATTGTTGGCGCCGCCCTGGCTGCCTCACCACGGAGCTGAACGCGACGGACGCAAACAAGAACGGAGTCGGTCTGGCCATCCTCTTCACCAGTCTTCCTGCACACATCACAGGTTCCGGTGTGCATAGCGCCGTGCTCGTCCAATCCGACCTGCTCATCCTGCTTTTTCTGGTTGCATGCTCCGTGCTCGGTCTTGGGTGGCTGCTCGTGCGATACGTTTCGCGGCAACGAACCGATTCCCGGCTCGGGGAAGAGACATCGCGGGCGCTGCTGAACGCTTCGACGGATCCATGCTATCTGCTTGATGCTGCTGGACGCGTGCTGGCGATGAACCATGCGGCGCGGACGCTTCCGGATGTTCCCGCAGCGGGCTCATCGCTCTTCTCCCGCATCCCCCCTGCGCTCGCCACATCGCGGCTTGCAGCGCTGGAACAGGTGATGCGCAGCAGGCAACCGTTGCGGCTGGAAGATCAGCATGAAGGCAAACACTTCGAACACAACCTGTATCCTGTTCCCGGCCCCGGCGGCGTCATAATGCGCGCCACCTTCTCCACACGGGACGTCACGGAGCGTCATGGACTGGAAGCGACACTGAGCAGCACCGTCCAGTTCCTGCGGCAGATCCTCGAGAGTTCCACCACGGTGGCGATCATCAGTACTGACCGCCAGGGGCTTGTGCTGTTCTGGAATACCGGCGCCGGCAATGTGCTGGGATTCGATGCAGACGAAAGCGTGGGGCAGAAGACCATCGAACAGCTCCTTCCTTCCGATGATGCATCATCCCAGGAAGTGCTGATGAAAGTCATGATGCGTGTGCTGGGTGGAGGGGAGACGGTCGCGCACATCATGCCGTTTATCCACCGTGACGGCAGGCGGCGTACGCTGCGCGTGACGTTCTCCCCGCAGCACGACAACGCCGGTGCCGTCCAGGGCATGCTGTTGATCGGAGAGGACATCACGGAGCGCGAACTGGCCCGCCGCGAAACAGAACAGGCGGAACGGCAGCTCCGCCTTCTGGCATTCACGCTCAACTGCGCAAAAGATGCCTTCGTCATCAGCGATCTTGACGATCATGTGCTGTACGTCAACCAGGCATTCACCGATATGTACGGCTACACCGAAGAGGAGCTGATAGGAAACGATGTGACGATGGTGCGGTCTCTTGCGACACCGCCGGAACTGTCGGAGCGCATCCGCCAGGGGACCCGCGGTGCGGGATGGAGCGGCGAGGTCATGAACCGGCGGAAGGACGGGACGGAGTTCCCGGTTGAACTGTGGACGTCCACCGTGCGGAATGACCAGGGTGAGCCGGTTGCCCTTGTCGGGGTTGCCCGGGAGATCACGGAACGGAAAGCCGCGGAGGACAAGATCCGGGCGTCACTCCATGAAAAAGAAGTACTCCTGAAGGAGATCCACCACCGCGTCAAAAACAACCTCCAGGTCATCACCAGCCTGCTGAGTCTGCAGAGCGCCAAAATTCCCGGTGCAGAGATACAGGCCATCCTGAAAGAGAGCCAGACGCGCGTGAAATCCATGGCGCTTGTCCATGAAGAACTCTATCAATCGGAGGACTTCTCAAGGGTAGACTTTGCAGACTACATCCGGAGGCTGACAGCCAATCTCTTCCACACCTATCAGACCGGCCCGGTGGCTGTATCGCTCAGGGTGGATGTGAAGAACGTGTATCTCACCGTGGACACGGCAATCCCCTGCGGCCTGATCATCAATGAGCTTGTGTCAAACGCTCTGAAGCATGCGTTCCATGGGCGCGCAGAAGGATCCATCACGATCCGACTGCAGCGCGACGGAGCTGCGCATGTGCTTACGGTAAGCGACGATGGCGTCGGCCTCCCGCCGGACGTCGATCCCTGGACGACGGAAACCCTGGGATTGCAGCTGGTGAGTACGCTGACACGCCAGCTTGGAGGTTCCCTTGCTGTGATTCGTGAGAAGGGGACACAGTTTGAACTCCGGTTTGTTGAACAACTCCAGCGACGACAGGAAGGATGAGGCCAGCCATGGCGGATCGGGTCGAGGAATTCAACGATTTCCGGACCAGGATGAATGAACGCATCCTGGCAACGGATCACCGGGCCATCAAGCGCTTCTTCGGCGTGGATACGCTGACATACGAAGCAGGCGCACTGGATGTCCGGACCAAGGAACTTCTGGGACTGGTGGCGTCGACAGTATTACGCTGTGATGACTGTGTGGCCTACCACATTCAGCGGTGCAAGGAAGAGGGAATAACGGACGCGGAGCTTATGGATGCGTTCAGTGTTGCACTGGTCGTCGGAGGAACAATTGTCATTCCGCACTTGCGGCGAGCGGTGGCGTTCCTGGACG
>JAGDMK010000201.1 GCA_017860635.1 Bacteroidota bacterium | reverse complement strand
CAGTGCCCTTCTGAGCGGCGAGGTGTGCGCCCAGGAGAGACTCTACCAGAATGCTTTTCCCCTGGGCGATGTCGCTCTGCTCGAGGGCCCCTTCAAACACGCCCGCGACCTGAATATACAGGTTCTCCTGACATACAATGTTGACCGCTTGCTCGCTCCCTATCGCCGGGAAGCCGGACTCCCCCCTAAGGCGGCAAGCTATACAAACTGGGATGGACTTGATGGGCATGTCGGAGGGCACTATCTGTCGGCCCTGGCGATGAATGTTGCGTCCACGCGCAACCCGGACTGCGGCAGACGGCTGGAGTATATGATATCAGAGCTCAAGGCATGTCAGGAGGCGAATTCCAGGAACAATCCGCATTGGGGCATCGGATATGTCGGCGGAGTTCCAAACAGCAGAGATATCTGGTCCGCGTTGAAAGAAGGGGACTTCACTGCGTATAAAGCCGCATGGGTGCCCTGGTACAATGTCCATAAGATGTATGCGGGACTCAGGGATGCCTGGGTGTACACCGGGAACGAAGATGCCAGGGAAATCTTCTTGAAATTCTGTGATTGGGGAACGACAATCGCCTCCGCGCTGACGGACTCTCAGATGCAGGTGATGCTTGATACCGAGCATGGCGGCATGGTTGAGATCTTTGCGGATGCATATCAGATCACGGGTGATGCGGAGTATTTGACGGCTGCCCGGCGATTCTCGCACAGGATGCTGCTCGATGCATTGGCCGCCGGGATCGACAACCTCGACAACAAGCATGCGAATACGCAAGTCCCCAAGGCAATCGGTTTCCAGCGGATAGGTGAGTTGACTCATGAAGAGGGCTACGTTCGGGCCGGCAGGTTCTTCTGGGAGACCGTGACACGCACCCGTAGTCTGGCTTTTGGGGGTAACAGCAGAAGGGAACACTTCCCGAGCGCATCTGCTTGCGACGACTTCATCAATGATGTGGAAGGGCCAGAATCGTGTAATTCCTACAACATGCTTAAGTTGACGGAGGACCTGTTCAGAGCAGAGCAGTCGGCCGGGTATGTGGACTATTACGAACGCACACTGTTCAATCACATTCTCTCGACCCAGCATCCGGTCCATGGCGGGTACGTGTATTTTACTCCCGCGCGCCCTCGCCACTACAGGGTCTATTCCGCTCCTCACGAAGCAATGTGGTGTTGTGTGGGGAGCGGGATGGAAAATCATGGGAAATACAATCAGTTCATATATTCGCATCGAAACGACTCGCTGTATCTCAATCTCTTCGTTGCCTCGGAGCTGCACTGGAGGGAAAAAGGGATCACGATCAGACAGGAGACCGCGTTCCCAAACGAGGAGCAGACAAAACTTCGCGTTACGGGAGGGAGCTCCCATTTCTGCCTGATGCTGCGATATCCGTCGTGGGTGGCCGATGGTGCGTTCCGGGTTGCCGTCAACGGCAAGAGCGTTGTGTGTCATACTCATCCATCATCCTACGTGGCTATCGATCGACAATGGGCGGCAGGCGACACGGTGGAAGTCCTCTTGCCGATGCACCATTCAATTGAATATCTCCCGCATGTGCCCAGGTACATTGCGTTCATGCACGGTCCCATTCTGCTGGCGGCGAAGACCGGCACTGAGGATCTGGCGGGTCTTGTGGCAGACAATAGCCGATGGGGGCATATCGCAAGTGGGAAAAGACTCCCTCTGGACAGGGCACCTGTGCTGCTTGAGGATTCGCTTGCGAGAATGGCAGGCAAGCTGGTGGCCGTGGAAGGGAAGTCGCTGAGCTTTTCCCTTGGGCATGTGGGGATGATCAATCCTGTCAACGTCGTGCTGGAGCCGTTCTATCAACTTCATGATGCACGGTACATCATGTACTGGATGACTCTCACGAGCGCAGGGTATCTCTCATATCTCGACTCGATCGCAGCAGTCGAACAGAAGAGACTGGAACTGCTACGCCGTACCGTCGATGCTGTTACACCGGGAGAACAACAGCCCGAGGTTGATCACGCACTTCAAAGTTCAGACTCCCAATCAGGCACATACCTCGACGAGTTCTGGCGAGATGCGAGCAATGGCGGCTATTTCAGCTACAGGCTCGTGACGAGGGGAGAGACCAACTTGCGCCTTGTGGTACGATACTGGGGTAATGAGTGGGGAGGGAGGAAGTTCGACATTTACGTCGATGACGGAAGACTCGTTACGGAGGATAATACGGGCAGATGGTATCAATCGAGGTTCCAGGATGTCGAATACCCGATTCCGAATGTGATGATCGAAGGAAAGCAGTCCATGACGCTGAAATTCCAGGCCCTGCCCGGTAACCGCGCTGGCGCGGTGTATGGCATCCGATTGATCCGGAAATAGCAAACAGCAAGAACACGATCATCCAGCGACGAAGGAGACCTCTATGAAACGTTTGTTCTACGTCGCACTCGGGTTGATCACGACGATCCCGCTTCAACCCCGATAGCCCAGGGCTATGATGTTCTCCACCAGCTCACTCCGATGATTTTCGAACGACTGGGGACGGGGAAGATGGCAGGGTTCCTGCTTGACAGCGCCGCTCAGATTGCTCGAATCGTCGTTGGAGACTATGTTTTTCAACGTGCGGCATGAATAGACGTGGCCGTGGGCCAGTCGGTCTGCCAACGATACTCCCAGTGTCGGCGGATTGATTCTCATGACGGCCAGGGATGAGTTCCTCATTGCAGGAAGCGGCGTCGTCATCACGTTCCAACCGGCCATCGATGACGAGGTTGTGGCGGGCATCCTCAGCATGGAGGAGGGAAGATTCGTTGGCGGTCAATGGACGCCGGGACGTCGCATGAACGGAGATCAGGACCATCAGGGTAGACAGATGCATCTGCCCGGTGGGGCGTATGGAATTCAGAAGGTGCGATTGTATAGGTACAAGTGAGGTACGGGTCTGTTTCCCGACGACTTCTTCTGCAAACTTCCTGGGTGCACGACAATGTCAACAACAATTCCCCGACTCATCCTTACGTTGACCATTTCCGTCATTGCACCGTTTACCATCCAGGCCCAGGACAAGGGTGTATGGAACGGGAAACGATGCGCGGTCTCCCTTACATACGATGACGGGCTGAATGTCCACCTGGACTATGTCGTTCCTCTTCTCGATTCGCTCGGATTTAAGGGAACGTTCTATGTCCCTGGTGCTTTCCCCGGGTTCAAGGGACGATTACGGGACTGGAAAGCAGTGGCAGAAGCTGGACATGAACTGGGTAATCATACCCTCTTTCATCCCTGTGAAGGAAAGGCTCCGGGAAGAGAATGGGTGGATCCGGCGAACGATCTTTCTGTCTATACAGTCCGGCGCATGGTGGATGAAATAGGCGCAGCGAGCACGTTGCTTGAGGCGTTGGATGGCAAAACCTCACGGACCCTCGCATACCCCTGCGGTGACCTGAAAGCAGGTGATTCGTCATATGTCGACCAGATCAAGGGGATGGTTGTCGGGGCTCGCAGTGTCGGACCGACTATGCAGAAGAGAAAGGGGATTGACCGTTACAACATCGGCTGCTTCATGGTGAACGGGCAGTCGGGGGAGGAACTCATCAACATGGTACGAGAAGCCATGACCAATGGCAAGCTCCTGGTGTTGCTCTTCCATGGTGTCGGAGGAGAGCATGGTATTAATGAGCCGTTGGCTGAACACCGCAAGGTGCTGATGTTCCTTAAAGAGAATGAACAGAGGATCTGGATCGCACCCATGGTGGATATTTGCTCCTATCTTCGGACAGAGGCACAATGACCTCCGCAGCAGGCAAGCCGATGCGGGTTCTCCTCCTGTCCTTGTTCACACTCCTCGGCCTCGGGCAACCAGCATATGGGCTGTGAAAGAACATACTCCTCCGCTTGGCCGGTGAGAGGGCCGCGACATTCGTGTCTATTCCAGGAAGAGGGGGGCTGTGGAAGACCGTGGGAACCGATTCAATCCTCGTAAATCTGGTCGATGTTGTCGTACGTGTTATCGTACATAAGGAATGGAGCGGCGGCAACAACCTTTGACATGCCAGTGCAAATGTTCTAGATTCCGTTCATCACAAAGTGCGTTCCTGCTGATTGGTCAATTCAAGTTCACGGATGTTGTGTTCATGACAAGTGATTTCTTCTCAAATATCGTGAGGCGGTTTCCATGAAAAATCACGGACTGGCCGTTCTTGGCTTGTTGTTCGCAACCGCTTGCTCGGTGTGTATGGCGGCAGATGAGCAGCTCACCAACCTGCTTTCCCTGGAAGAAGGGGCTCTTCCGGTCGTGGTACCAAAGTCGTACAGCGGTTGGAATGCCGAGCACTTGCTGGATAACGGCACAAAGTCGGGATGGGCCTGTGAGGAGGGAAATGTAAAGAATAATGTGTTTGTCTTTGAAATGGCGGAACCGGCGATCCTCACACGTTTTGAGTTCGACAACTTATCCGTGGACACTGAAGGCGCAGGCGCCAAAGATATTCTGGTGGAAGTTTCCAATACCTCAGAAAAAACGGGCTTTGTAAAGGTCTTAGAAACTGCCCTTGCGGACAAACGCGACGGCCAGAGCTTTCCGTCTGCCAAGGGACCGGCCTCGCGCTGGGTGCGCCTGACCATCAAGACGAACCAGGGAAGCACGAGCTACACCGAATTGTTTTCCTTCCGGGGGTACGGCAAAAAGCCGCCTTCTTCCACTCCTGAAAAGATATCGGGAACCTACTCCACCAACTACAACAATTTTCATCTGAGGCAGCAGGGAACCGCCCTGACAGGATGCTATGAATACAAGGAGGGGCTCCTGGACGGCGTAATCGAAGGCAGGGTCATGAAGCTCACATGGCGGGAGGACGACGGAAACGGGCCTGCTGTCATGGTCTTTTCAAAAGACGGCAAAACCTTCAAAGGATTCTGGTGGCACTCCTCGGGTGCAAAAGGTGCTCCGTCCGGCATTTGGACCGGCACGAAGATATCGAATGATGTGGGAGGGTGCCCCCACTGGTCCGGTTCCGTAGGCAGTGAGCTGAAAAAGAAGCTCCTCAACGAGAAGAGGGCCAGGGTCTATGGCATTCTCTTTGACACGGATTCCGATGTCATCAGGTCCGAATCCAGGCCGGTGCTGGAAGAAGTCCTGTTTGTTCTGAAGGGCGAGCCGGGATGGAAGCTTACCATAGAAGGCCATACGGACGCTACCGGATCGGACACCCACAACCAGACCCTTTCCCAGAAACGGGCTGAGTCAGTTGCGGCATTTTTGAGGTCAGGAGGTATCGATGCCGGAAGGCTTACAACCGCAGGCTTCGGGAAATCAAAACCTGTGGCCGACAATGACACCGAGCTGGGGCGTGCTCAGAACCGGCGTGTGGAACTCGTCCGGCAATAGATAGCCTTTGTCGTGCTGAAGGGTGTCATTGCGTATCAGGAAAAGTGTATCCGGTTCAACGGCGAGAAGCTCTCCCTGAAGACTCGCCACTTCCGCCTGCACGACCACCCATGCACCCCTGGTCTTCTTCAGTGCCTCTGTTGATTCCAAAAGCCCCGGGGGGACATCCATTCTGCGGTGTGTATCTCTATCGAATGCTGGCAGGGGATTTCGTGGCGTCAAAACGGATGGTAGTCTTGAAGTGCCTGCGTGTTCCATGCAGTAGATACGGAGCCCGAGCAGCATGTGCTCGGGCTCGTCTTTTTGCGGGGCGCCCAAACCCGGCGCGTGGACGAATACCGATTTCATTTGGAATTCGCTATCTTCAAAGAAGAGCGAAGTCACGAGAGGGACTGGTCTGCGGTTCGGCGAAAAACAAAAGAAATACACAGCAAGTAGAATCGACGGAATGGGAGCAAACGAAATGGATCTGTCGCTGGTGCAGGAAAAGGCACAAAAAGTGTATGAGTACATGAAGAGGGGGAATGCAGGGTTGACCCGGGAGACTGCAAATGCGGTCGACCATGATCCTGCCAGCTGGGGTATGGATATTGAAGATTGGGACTGGAACGCGGGAGTCGGGATGATCGCGATTTCCGACTACTACGAGAAGACGCGGAAACCTGAAGTGCTGGAGTACATGGTCAACTGGGTTGCCAGGAACAAACACCAGTGCGAGAAGAGAGATCATGTGAACTATCTCACACCGCTTGCCATCTATCCGGACATGCATTTGAGAACCAGCGAACCGTATTATCGGGAGACTGCGGTCGAGTATGCTGATTGGGTGGTGACAAACGCAGGAAGATCCAAAAGATCCAAAGAGGGTGTCTTCTATCACGGCGCGTCTGTTTCGGGAGAAGTGTGGGCGGACACGGTGTTCATGGCGCTGGTCTTTCTTTCACGCACAGCAAAACTGACAGCAAATGTCAACATGGCTGAGCAAGTCAATAAACAACTGCTCGCCCATATGCAGCTGTTGCAGGATGAGAAGACGGGAGTCCTGTATCATGGCTTCCATTGTGAAGGAAATCACCATATGTCGGGGGCTCTCTGGACGCGGGGGAATTCTTGGGTGGTGATTGGTGCGCCGATGATACTGGAGTCCATCCGTGAGATGACAAAGGTGCCGGACGAAACCTATGCAAGATACAGAAGACTGGTAGACGGCATTCTGAAGTACCAGGCGCCCAATGGTCTGTGGCACACCGTCATGACCAGACCGGATTTCTATCAGGAAACCTCAGGCAGTGCGGGCTTTGCAGGGGGCATTATGAAGGCGGTTCGGCTCCATATGCTCGAACCTGGGACGATGGCGAATGCCCTCAAAGCCATGGAGGGAGTGATCGCACAGATCAATCCTGAGGGTGCGGTCGAAGGTGTGTCGGGAGGTACGCCAATCATGCCCACGATTGACGCGTATGGTAAGCTAACCCGATATCCTACGCTCTACGGTCAGGGTTTGACACTGCTGATGCTTAGCGAATGCATCTTTCAGGAAGAGTCTCGCAGAACGCGGAATCAGGTGGTGTAGGATCGGTCAGATCCCCGTTGTCGGTCCGGCCGTACATGCGGCTACGTTGGCCGGAGCCATGTATCCATCTATATTCACCTGTATCACGATGGAGGCAGTGACTTGAGTTCCTCTCTGCCATTGCGTATCGGCGTCCGTGCACACGATTTCGGTGTTCTGCCTGCCGGCGAACTCGCCGAGAAGATTGCTGCGAAGAACATGGTCTGTGCTCAGCTCGCGCCTGGCAAGGCCATCGCCGGGCTCAATTTGAAACCCGGCATCCTGAATCCCGGTCTTGCGTTTGAGATCGGTCAGGCGTTTCACAAGCATGGCGTGCAGATCGCGGTGCTCGGCTGCTACGTTAATCCCATTCACCCCGATCTCGCGACCCGAAAATCACTGCTCGGGCTCTTCAAGGAACACCTGCGCTGCGCGCGCGATTTTGGTAACGGGCTCGTCGCTCTCGAGACCGGATCGGTCAACGCGGACTATTCTCCTCATCCTGAGAACCACAGCGAGCGTGCTTTTCAGCATTCGCTTGCGAGTATCGCAGAGCTTGTTGCGGAAGCCGAACAGTGTGGCGTCATCGTCGGCATCGAAGGTGTCGCATCGCACCCCGTTTCAACGCCGCAGAAGATGAGGCGGATGCTGGATGCCGTCGGGTCAAAGAATCTTCAAGTCGTCTTCGATCCGGTGAATCTCCTGTCACTCGAGAATTACCATGATCAGGAACGGATCATAAGCGAGTCGTTCGAGCTCTTCGGCGACCGGATCGTGGCTATTCACGCGAAGGACTTCGTCGTCGAGGACGGCCAGTTTAGATTTGCCCGTGCAGGTCTGGGAAAACTGCGGCACGATCTGGTGATGAGATTCGCCGTTCAACAAAAACCAGGCATCAGTATTCTTCTGGAAGATGCAAACGAGCAGACGGCTGGGGAGTGCCGCACATTCCTGCAGCGAGTTGCAGAAGAATGGGAGTGAGTGACGTACCTGAGGTTGCGCAGCGCTGTCAAGCAACAGCGAGTTCTCTGTCCACACTCTATCGAGCATGAGATCAGATGTCAGGTTCAAGAGTGGTACCGTAGTCACACCAACGGGTGGACGCAGATGAGTGCGGCTCGTGCCGGATGACAGTAGGGAGAAAGGGTTCAGCCATGAACGCCAAACAAGTCAGTGCTCGCTTAAGAACCGTTCCGAATTGGTCGAAACGTGGCCAGACGATTCTTCGGACATTCGCATTTACAGGATTCCTGGAGGGTATTGATTTTGTCAACCGGATTGCGAGGAACGCTGAGAAAAGCAGGCACCATCCGGATATCACCATTCGCTATAACAAAGTGACCTTGAAGCTTACGACGCACGATGCAGGAGGGCTTACCGAGAAGGACTTCTCCCTTGCGCGGCAATGCGATAAGGTCTTCTCCAAATATTTTGGCGCATAGATCTCCGCTGACTGCAAGGGAAGAGGATCGCAGCATGCTTGGTGAGACGTGTATGGTGCGGCGTACTCCGTGTTCGGTGGCACATGAGGGAAAAAGCGATGAATGAATTCG
>JAGDMK010000200.1 GCA_017860635.1 Bacteroidota bacterium | reverse complement strand
TATACTCCACATTCCTGCAGCGGGCATACGATCAGATTGTCCATGACGTCGCACTACAGCACCTCCACGTCGTATTCGCTCTCGACCGTGCAGGAGTTGTGGGAGCCGATGGACCGACGCATCACGGCGTGTTCGATCTGAGCTACCTCCGCTCCATACCCGGCATGGTGGTCATGGCACCAAAAGATGAGAGTGAGCTCCGGGATATGCTCTACACCGCAGTTGTGTACGAGGGCGGACCGATTGCAGTGCGCTACCCGCGCGGGAACGGGCTCGGTGTGCCCATGAAAGAGGGTTTCGATGCCCTGGAGATCGGGAAAGCTGAAACTCTCCGTACGGGAACCGACATCGCGCTCCTTGCCGTCGGCGAAATGGTCGCGCCAGCGCAGCAGGCTGCAGCGGCATTGGCCCATGAAGGCATTGAATGCGAAGTCGTGAACATGCGGTTCATCAAACCGCTCGACACGGCGCTTCTGGATGAGATCGGATCGCGGTTTCATCGTGTGATCACCATTGAGAACAACTCGGTGGTTGGCGGATTCGGCGGCGCTGTGTGTGAGTACTTCGCGTGCGCCAAGAACAACGATGTCAGAGTAACAGTGCACGGCATCCCTGACCGTTTCGTGGATCACGGATCGCCGGCAGAACTTGCTGCAGAACTTGGACTCGATGGGCCCGGCATCGCGGCGGCTGTCCGTTCCGTCCTTTCCTCTGCCTCTCCTCATCACGTCGGATAACCCATGGACAAAGTCAGGATCGGTGTCATCGGGGTAGGCTGGGTGGCTCAGGTCATCCACCTCCCCATACTGATGAAGCTGCCGGAAGCTTCCGTTGTTGCGGTATGTGACAAGGACAAAGCACGTGTGAAGCTTGTGGGGGAGAAATTCGGCATCACCAACCAGTACACCGATGTGGACCAGATGCTTGCGCAGAACGGGCTCGACGCAGTTGTGGTGTGTACGTCGACCGACGCGCATCAGGAGGCGACCCTGGCAGCGCTCCGGGCCGGTAAAGACGTGCTCGTGGAGAAACCCATTGCGCGGACATACCAGGAGGCGCTGGCGATGGCTACAGCGGCGCGCGAAAGCAAACGCAAGCTCATGGTGGGGATGAACCACCGCTTCCGTCCGGACACGATGATCCTGAAGAGCTTCATCGAAGGAAAAGAGCTCGGCAAGATCTACTACACGCGTGTGGGATGGCTCAAGAAGTTCAATCTGGACAAAGCATGGCTTGTCCAGAAGGACAAGTCGGGCGGCGGCGCCTTCATCGATCTGGGAATCGTCATGCTGGACATGGCGCTCTGGATGATGGGCTATCCGGAAGTCGTGCGCCTGGCTGCAAACCACTACCACCAGCGGACAAAGGAAGTCGAGGACACATCGGTCGTCCACCTTACGCTCAACTCCGGCGCGGTGGTGAATATTGAAGTCAGCTGGTCGATGTGCCTCGCTGATGATCTGTACTACTGCTATATCCACGGGAGCAACGGGAGCGCGAGCCTGTCGCCCCTCACGATCAATAAAGAGCTTCACGGGAATCTCGTCAACCTTGCTCCGAGCAAGCTGGATTCGCCGCATCAGCTCTTCCGTCGCTCGTACGAAAACGAGCACAAGCATTTCCTGGGTGCGGTGAAAAATCTGCATCCCGTGATCTCAACGGGGGATGAAGCGGTACAGCGGATGCGTATCGTCGATGCGGTCTACCGTTCCGCGAAACGGGGGAAAGAGGTTGCCCTCGCAAAATAGCGATGACAGCGAAAAAAAACATTCTCGTAGTCGATGATGAACGGGATATCCTCGATCTCATTCAGTACAACCTGAGCAAAGAGGGCTACACCGTCACGACCGCGCTGAATGGTAAGGAGGCTCTGGACAAGGCAGACGCGAAGACCGATCTCGTAATCCTGGATCTCATGATGCCGGTCCTTGACGGATTTGAGACCTGCAAACGCCTGAAGAACGCCCCCGCAACTGCATCCGTGCCTGTCGTCTTTCTCACCGCGCGGGCCAGTGAAGTGGATGAGGTGGTTGGACTGGAGCTGGGTGCGGATGACTACATTCAGAAGCCAATCAGTCCGCGCAAACTCGTCGCTCGCGTCAAGGCGGTGCTCCGCCGGCGAGAACAGCCGTCTGAGGACACCGCGGAGGCGCCTCCCATCCGTGTTGGCCGATTGGAAATTGATCGCCGGAGCTATACCGTCCGGCATGCAAAAAAGGAAATCTTCTTCCCCCGCAAAGAATTCGAAATTCTCGCACTTCTTGCCTCCAACCCCGGAAAAGTGTACTCGCGTGAAATGCTCCTGAACAGCATCTGGGGAAGCGAGGTCGTGGTCATCGACCGCACGGTTGACGTGCACATCCGCAAGATCCGCGAAAAACTTGGAGAGGACGCCGACACCATTGAGACAATCAAGGGAGTCGGGTACAGGTACAGGGACTAGCAGGGCCGGCCCGCACCCATGAAACTCCGCACCCGTATTGCCGCAACATACGTCACGCTGACCATCGTAGCCATTGCGATCGTGAGCATGATATCGTCCTGGCAGATCCGCCAGTTTCTGGAGAAACGTGACGAGGCGACGCTGACCGCGCAGGTGTCGATGTTTGCAGAGCAGTTTAGTGCCGGGATTCTTCACGTGGATCCCTCCGGCGGTAGCGACAGCACGCTCTCATCACTCGCGCACCCGCTGGGTACGCGCATGACGCTCATCGGGCGCGACGGACGGGTCTTGTTCGACACGAACGTGCCTCGCGATTCGCTGGGTTTCCTTGAGAACCACAAAGGCCGTCCGGAATTGCGCGCGGCACGGAGAGGACGCGTTGGCACCGATGTGCGGGAGAGCAGAACTGTGCATGAGGACTTCCTCTATGCGGCGACGCAAATCCACGTGCCGTCGGACAGTCTACTCGACGGGGGCTATGTTAGGCTGGCTTTTCCGACTGGGCCATCACGTGCGCTCGTGTCGCGCGTTCAGATGATGGTGTGGCTTGTCGGGCTAGTTGTGGCGCTGTGCATGGCAGCTGCGAGCATCCCCCTCGCACGGCGCATCACGCGGCCTCTGCAGGGCATCAGCAAGATGGCCGAGGCAATGACCAAAGGCGACCTCAGAGTCCGGATTCCACTTGCCGCCCAGGATGAGGTTGGATCGCTTGCGACTACGATCAACACGATGGCGGATACGCTGAGCACGGACATCGAGAGACTGCGGAAACTCGAGCGGGTACGCAGTGAGTTCCTTGCGAATGTTTCTCACGAGCTGCGGACCCCGATCTTCTCGATGCAGGGTTTTCTTGAAACGCTCATTGATGGTGCCGTCGATGACCCGGCGGTGAACCGTGAATTCCTGGGGAAAGCGCACAAGCATGCAGAACGGCTGAACACGCTGTTGAACGATCTCATCGAGATCTCGCGGATTGAGTCGGGGGACATGAAGATGAGCCATCGCTATTTCGCACTCCCCGAATTCCTGGCGCACGTTGTCGAGGAAATGCGACCCGAGGCTGATCGGAAAAATATCTCTCTCACCTTGCTGAATCCGCTGCCAGAGGATGTGGAAGTGTTCGGAGACAAGGAACGGTTGAAGCAGGTGATGGTCAATCTGATCGACAATGCGATTAAGTACACTGATCCGGGCGGAAGCGTTACGGTTCGTGCGGTGGCTGACGCCGACAAGGTGACGATCAGCGTTGCCGATACCGGATGCGGGATCGCGGAGGAGCATCTCGGAAGGATATTCGAACGCTTCTATCGTGTGGACAAGGACCGCTCGCGGGAAGTAGGGGGGACTGGACTCGGTCTTGCGATCGTCAAGCACATTGTGGAAGCGCATGACGGAACACTCAGCGTGAAGAGCGCGGTCGGCAAGGGGACCGAGTTTTCGTTTACAGTGAAGCGATGATAGCCCGTACAGCACAGCCCATTCGGCGGGCAGAGCATGCTGAGCGGTTCATGGCGGAGGCGTTGAGGCTTGCAACGAGGGGGGGACGGGCCGTGAGCCCGAACCCCTTGGTCGGCGCTGTGCTGGTGAAGGATGGGCGGATCGTTGCGCATGGATACCATCGCCGGTTCGGCGGAGCCCATGCGGAAGTGGAGTGTCTCTCGAAGTATGCTGGTCCCCTGACACGGACGACACTCTACGTCACGCTTGAACCGTGCAGTCATTTTGGGAAGACCCCGCCGTGCGCCGCGCTCCTGGCCTCTACTCCCATCCCCCGTATCGTCGTTGCCATGAAGGATCCAAATCCTCTTGTTGCGGGGGAAGGAATCAGGTTTCTGCGCCGGGCCGGTAAAAAGGTTGAAGTGGGGGTGTTGCATGGGAAGGCGGAGAAGTTGAACCGGAGGTACATCCGTGCGATCAAGCGCAAAAGGCCGTATGTGCACGTCAAGGTCGCCCAGACGCTCGACGGGAGAATCTCTGACGGGAGCAAAAGTGGAGATGAGAGGCGGTGGATAACGGGAGCTGGTTCGCGCCGGCTTGTGCACGCGATGCGTGCTGATTATGATGCGGTGCTTGTGGGTGCCAGGACTGTCGCGGTGGATGATCCGCGGCTCAATGTTCGTGGGATCAAGGGACGGGATCCTGACGTGGTGGTGCTGGACGGACGGTTGCGAATCAGCGAGTCGGCCCGTCTGTTCAGAGTCGGACGGGGGCGACGGGTGTTTGTGTGTGCCACGAATGCTGCATGTCGTGAGAATGGCCGCAAGGTGGAGCGGCTGAGTCGACGCGGAGTAATCGTTCTTGCTTTCCCGGGACGCAAGGGTAAGATATCTCTGGCAAACCTGTTGGCCCGGCTCTATGCGGAAGGGATCGGATCACTTCTTGTGGAAGGAGGCGGGGAGGTCTTCGGGCATTTCGCGGCGGAGGAATGCATCGATGAGTTGAGCTTGTTTGTTACTCCGCGATTCAGCCGGGGTGGGCAGTTTGCATTCGGGGAGGGTTCCTGCTGGGTCGATGCGGCTGGGAGGATGGCGTCAGAGCTGGAGGTTCGTCAGGTAGGACGCGATGTGCTTCTGCATGCGTTTTTCGATTGAAAGAAGAGAGAATATGTTCACAGGAATCATACAGGAAATTGGCATCGTTGACGCTGTTGTGCGCAAGAGCGGCGGTGTACGACTGGCTATTCGCGCTGACGCGAGTGCACAGGAGATCAAGGTGGATGACAGCGTGGCGATCAATGGTGTGTGCCAGACGGTGATCTCCAGGAGAGAATCTTCCTTCGAGGTTGAGGCCGTTGAGGAGACGCTCCGCAAGACCACGATAGGATCGTTGCGTGTGTCGGATAGGGTGAACCTGGAACTCGCTCTGCAGATGGGCGACCGGCTTGGAGGACACCTGGTGCAGGGGCATGTCGACTGTGTAGGTCACGTGGAGAGTGTCGAGAAGAGGCCGATGAGCTGGCTCGTTCGCGTAAGTTTTCCGCGGGGGTTTTCCCGCTATGTCGTTCCTGTCGGTTCCATTGCCGTGGATGGCGTGAGTCTCACGGTCGCCGCGGTTGAAGGTTCGGCGTTCATCGTGTCGGTCATTCCGCACACGCTTGAGAAGACCACGCTCTCTGATGTCCGGGCTGGGACGGCCGTGAACCTGGAGTTTGATCTGGTCGGAAAGTACATCGAGCGGATGGTGTTGAAAGGGGATGAGAAGGGAGGGGGGATTTCGAAGGAAAAAGTGGCTGCCTGGGGATTTGGAACGTAGGACTCGCGGAACAGAGTGCATTCGGGGGGGAAGTGGATGGGGAGGAAAGATTTGCTTTTTCCTTGGAGAATTCGTAAAATACGAACCTACGAATGATCAGGAACGCGTCGAATGTTCACATTTTTGATTGTCCTTGAAGTAATCATCAGCATAGTGCTGATACTGGTTATCTTGATGCAGTCCAGCAAGGGTGGTGGACTGGCGGGCACATTTGGTGGTGGGTCGGTGGGTGTCGTGTTCGGCGTACGCCGGACCGCGGACTTTCTGGTCCGTGCCACGCAGGTCCTGTCTGGTGCCTTTTTATTGCTTGCATTGGTGATCAACCTGTTTTTCCTGCCGCGTGCTGAGGCCACCGGCGAGAGCGTGTTGCAGCAGGGAACTCAGCAGCGTCAGATGACGCCGCAGCTGCCTCCCCAGTCGCCACAACAGGCGCCGATCCAATAGAGGTGTTGCGCGCAGCCCGAAGCGGTTGGGGATTGCGCTGATGTATTGCCGGTGTCTGACCATCCTTGCGGGCATCGATCCTTGCGGGCATCGGTCGGAAATGCACCCATGGCTCAATTGGTAGAGCAACTGACTCTTAATCAGTGGGTTCCAGGTTCGAGTCCTGGTGGGTGCACAACGATTACCAATTGTCGATAGACTATCGATTATTGTCAACTATTGAGTTTCCAGCTGTCACTTCAACCCCGGCATTACGTCGGGGTTGTTCGTTTTCCACCTCTGCATACCTCATTCCCCAGCCAGTTCGTCAACAATTCTGTCAACACGTTCTCCGTCCTGTCCTCGGCAAGTAACGGCAATCAAGTCGAGCACAACTGGAAAAGGGAGAAAAACCGTCTGAAAGTCATAGGCTTTATGATAGCGTAACAATAACCCTGGGGACTCGTACCGGGAGGTAAGAGGGGAAGTGTGCTAATTTCATGATGGAGGTTTCGATGAACAGCCGAGTGCGTCTTTTTGTGCACGGTCTGGTCCTCGTCCTGGGACTCGCGCTCATTATCGGCGGGATAGTTACCGCTAAGTATGGCGCAATCGTCATAGGTATCATCGTCGCGGGGGTCAACGCACAACACTTCTTCGCGACGACCAAAGCAACGAAGGACGAGCGGTTGAGACACGCGCTCTGAATTGTTTCACAATTCTTCGCGACTTGTCCGCACCCGATTCAACAGCGGTTGCAGAAGCAGTCTGCCCCCACCCACAATGGTAAGAGCGTTGTGAATGGATAGTTCACGAGGTACCACAGGAACGCAGAGGGACATATGAAATATAGAGTGCACCGCTTGGAAGTCAACAGGGACAATATGCAGGAAAAGCTTGAACAGTTGTTGAATAAGTTGGAGGGGGATGTTGTTGCGGTGATGCCGAATGTCCGTCCATATTTTCTCTGTTACGGGGGAAAAGTTGACTTCGTAATGGTTGTTGAGAAGTTTAAATAGTCCTAAGGTGTAAACGGAAATGCCCTCCCAAAGAGGAGTTGACGTCGAAGTCCACTGCACTCCACTTGCGGGAATTCCCCTCGAAGAATCCGATGTAGTACACAGCGTTCGACCGTTTGAAGAGGTAGAGTTTGGACCTGTTGAGCATTGTGGATAGCCCCTTGTGAGTTCAATCCTTCTGGATTCAAGGTATCGGCTATCCTGTCGAGCTACAAATGGAATCACTGGGGAATCCTCCAAAGTGCATCGGGACGTGAGTGGCGACACAATCCTGAGGTGGTGTACTCGTCGAATGTCCGATTCTGACAGAGTTCGGATGGAGGCAGTCGTCCAAGACCCTCGAAGACCCTTGGGATTCTTGATTGGAGAGTTGACTTTAGCTGAGCCGAAGGGTAGATTTCGCCCACAGAATAGCACGATGGCCTCCTCAACCATCGAACCGCCGCCGTCTGACTCTGTAATTGCTATTCCGTTCTAGAGCCTTCCCCGACGACCCCCTGGCTGGCCAGGCCATACCCACAAATACTCCAACCACCTCCATGGGGCGGTCATGCGACACACCCTGGTAGTACTTGCCGTTATCCTTGCCCTGACACTCCAAGTCTACGGGCAAATTCCCCGCACAATATCCTATCAAGGGCTTCTGTGCGATGCGACAGGAAAACCGAAAGCTGACAATTCCTATCAGATGATGTTCCGCCTTTATGAAGTAGAGACTGGTGGGACGGCCATTTGGACTGGCCAGAAGACCGTAACGGTGACACGCGGTCTCTTCAGTGCGCAGCTGGGCCCGTTTGATGTCACACTGAAATTCAACAATCCTTGCTGGTTAGGCATCCAGGTGCAGGGCGAGAGCAGCGAGTTGTCTCCACGCATTCCGCTTTCCTCGGTGGGATACAGCCTTAGTGCTGTGAACGCAGATACGGCTGCGTACGCTGCCAATATCAAGGATGGTGTGGTGACAACAGCTAAGATAGCCGAAGCTGCGATAACAGTTGGGAAGGTCGCGCCGGGACAGTTCATCAAGAGTATCAACACGTTGAAGGACAGCGTGACGCTGGTTGCGGGGACGAACGTAACGATTACTCCGACAAGCAACACGCTGACGATAGCGGCGGCCTCAGGTCCCGGAGGAACTATTACAGAAGTCAAACCGGGCACAGGTCTCTCAGGGGGTGGAATGTCAGGGAGTGTCACCCTTTCCATAGCCAATCAAGGAGTGAATGCAGACCAGTTGGCGGACGGTGCAGTCAGCGGCGCGAAGATTGGAAGTGGTCAGGTGGTGAAGAGCATCAATACAGTGAAAGATGACGTTACGCTCCAGGCGGGAACCAACGTGACAATCGGGGCGAGCGGAAACACGTTGACAATATCGGCCAGTGGCAACAGCGGCACGATTACAGGAGTAACGCCGGTTGCTCCACTCTCTGGGGGGGGGACATCGGGCAATGTTACCATTTCGCTGAATGACCAAGGGGTAGCCGCAGCGAAGCTTGCCGATAATGCTGTCACAAGTGCAAAGATCGCGGATGGCCAGATCGCCAACGCCGATATTTCTGCCAGCGCAGCAATCGATCCAGGCAAGATCAGCGGCACCGCCTGGACATCTGCTAACGATGGTAGCGGGACTGGACTTGACGCCGATATGGTGGACAGCAAACACGCCAGCGAATTTTCAGCGGTCACCCATAATCACTTGGGGGAGGTATGGTCCGACTGGACGACAGGTAACGGTGTTTATCTGACGGGAAACGTCGGCTGGTCCTCCGGCATATTCCGCGCGGACAATGCCAACACCGGCCCATCGATATGGGGATACAATAACGGTGGTGGCAACGCCGTCCGCGGTGACGCTTTCGGAGTCGGCAGCATTGGGGTATACGGCGGGAGCGAGTCGAATTCGGGAGTCGTGGGAAGGAGCACCTCTTTCAGAGGAGTTGAGGGCCACGGACAAACCGGCGTCTATGGGGAAAGTGAGGGATCGGGGACGGGGGTAACCGGGTA
>JAGDMK010000385.1 GCA_017860635.1 Bacteroidota bacterium | reverse complement strand
GTTGCGGCCTGCCGCTTCACTTCTTCAAATGCGACGTGCGGAGGAGTTACCTGGAAGTTCACAAGGTTGATGGACACCTGGGCAATGTCGTGTGCTTCCAGCAGGACTCCCATGGCCTTCACCGATTTCAGCGTTCCGGGAACGGTGATCTTCTGTCCCCGGGCATCGAGGACCGGTTTCCCGTCGGCGTCTTTCTGCACACGGCCGCTCTCGCGGATGCGGAGGGCGATCTCCTGCGCGATCTTCGCATCATTCGTGTTCAGGTTCACGTTGTACGCTATCAGGAACACGCGCGCGCCGGCGACCGTCGCCCCTGATTTCTCGTTCATCACTGCGGGGCCGAAATCCGGTGCCCAGGCGGGATCGCGAAGTTTCTCCGGGAGCCCTTCATACTCGCCCTTGCGAATCGTGGCAAGGTTGCGCCGCTCAGGCCGCGTCGCAGCCTCTTCATACAGATACACCGGGATATGCAGCTCTTCTCCCACGCGCTTGCCAAACCGCCGGGCCAGCTGAACGCACTCCGCCATCGTGACGCCGGCCACAGGGACGAACGGCACGACGTCGGTCGCACCGATACGGGGATGTTCCCCCTTGTGGAACCGCATGTCGATGAGCCGGGCGGCGGCTCGCGTTGCCTCGAAGGCCGCAGTACACACCGCCTGCGGCGTGCCAACAAAGGTCACCACCGTGCGATTGTAGTCTTTGTCCGGTTCCGCGCTCAGAAGCGTCACACCATGCACCGTGCGAATAGCGTCGCCGATCGTGCTGATCACCGTAAGATCCCGCCCTTCACTGAAGTTCGGGACACATTCAACAATTGCTTGCATTGCTGCTCCGGTTACGGGATTTCAAGAAGAGTTCCATTCTTAATCGTGTGGCGGATGTGATTGGCACCGAAGTGATAAGCCAGAAACCTGTAGTCCGGGATTTCGGCAACGAGCAAATCCGCCTGCTTTCCCACTTCGATGCTGCCGCAGGTGCCGGAAAGATTGAGGGCCGCCGCTCCATGCAGCGTGGCTGCAGTGAGGGCCTCCTCAGGCGTCATGCCCATCTGCGTGCACGCAATGGTCATCATCAGCGGCATGGAATACGACATGCACGACCCCGGGTTGAAGTCTGAAGCCACCGCTACCGCAACACCGCCATCGATGAGAGCCCGCGCCGGCGCATATCCGTGATTCAGGAAGAACGACACACCGGGAAGCAGGCCGGCTACGACATGTCCTTCACGAAGCGCATTGATGCCGGCGGGCGTAATATGCTCAAGATGATCGGCTGACACAGCCCCTATCCGGCCGGCAAGTTCTGCCCCGCCTGCGGACGAAAGTTCTTCCGCATGGATCTTGGGAAGCATTCCCCATGTCTTGCCCGCGGCGAGCACCGCTTCTGACAACGCGGCATCAAAGTACCCCCGTTCACAGAACACGTCACAGAAGACCGCCAGGTGTTTCTTCCCCGCATAAGGAATCATTTTGTCGATCACAAGCCGGACATACCCCTGAACGTCGTCCCGGAATTCGGGCGGGATGGCATGAGCGCCCAGAAATGTCGGCACCACAGTCGCCATCTCTTCTTCCCGGAGCTCATGGATCCCCTCGAGCATCCTGATCTCCGTATCCATGTCCAGCCCGTATCCTGTCTTGATCTCGACGGTCGTGGTACCCTCTTTCATGGCAGCCCAGAGGTACGCGGCGGTGGATCGTTTCAGGTCTTTCTTGGATGCTGCGCGGACATGCCGGATGGTGCTGAGGATGCCGCCTCCCTGTTCAGCAATTTCCTGATACGACTTTCCGCGCGAACGCATGCCAAATTCCCCCGCCCGGTCTCCCGCAAACATCATGTGTGTGTGCGAGTCGACGAACCCGGGAAGCACAACGGCACCGGCCCCATCCAGTTCGGGCACATCATCGGAAAGACGCCCTTCAAAGGAGGACATCGGCCCCACCCACGCAATCTTGCCGTCGCGGCACAGCACGCCGGCATCCCGGATGATCCCGAGTTCCTGCATCTCCGGACTTCGTCCTATCGGGAACGGCGGGAGAGTTCCTGCTGGACGAGCGGAGAGAGTTGTGGAATGCCGGGATCTCGCTTCATCAGCCGCACGTACGTGCTGAAGAACGCCGCCGGCCCGTTGCGGAGAGTCTCCACCAGCGCTACACGCCCGAGCGATTGATCGATCTGCCGTGCGACGATCATCCCGGTGATGGAGCCATAGCTTTCCCAGTACCCCGAAGTGTTCGACATCCGGACGATCTCCGACGCGCGGCCCGGGGAGACACGCGGCGAGAGCAATTCTGCAGCTGCATCATTGAACTGTCCGAACGCGTTCTGCGCACGCTGCAACCCGTCGTGCGGCAGGCGTCCCTGACTCTGCTGGATCAACGAGAGATAGTATGCAATCCCTTCGTTGTGCGCCAGATCCAGCAGATCATCAAACGGACGGGGCTGAGACGCATAGTACGAGCGCCACTCCGGCGAGTTTTGTTTGTAGACCCCGAACGCCGCATGAAAGACTTCATGCGCGACCACACCCAGCAATCCGACGAACCGTTCATCGACGGAGGAGCCGTAGCGCACGGCCTTGGCCAGATTCACCACGATCACCTGCTCCCCTTCCTGTTCCCCGGCAGGATGCGGTTTATCGCCCTCCCATGTCACGCGGACAACAAACGCATCGATATTCTGGTGGCCGAAGGCCACCACGTAGAGGGGGATCCGCGCGTTCACACGCGCGTCGGCCGGGAAGAGCTGCTCAACTGTGCTCACCACGCGCTGACCGAAATTGCGCCGGCGGAGCTCCTGCAGCAGCTCCCGGATCGCGGCCACATTTGCCCTGGCTTCTCGCATCCGGAAATGATCTTCGCCGTCACTCTGGTTGAATTTGGCGGCAGCCAGACTCCGTTCAAGATCCGCTGTGACCAGCGGCGTCCGTGCGAGCATCTCGGTCACCGCAAGGGCCAGCTGACTGCCGCGGAGCGCGGCAACTTCGGCGGGGCGGCCAGACAATCCCTCATAGAGCTCAATCGTCTTCTCTGCAGCCATGTAGTCGAGATCCAGCGAGAGCGCGAACTGGGCATGCTGCTGCGCGCTCAGGGGAGAGCCGAAGGCTGCAATGCAGATCATCAGTATCAGCACGGTGCGCATGGTTTAGAGGACTTTAATCACGACAAGTGTCATATCATCGTGCTGCGGCGCCTCTCCCCCAAAGCGCTGCACATCTTCCGTGAGGCGGTTGATGATCTCCGGTGCAGACAGCCGATCCAGATCCGGATGCTGCGCGATGAGTTCCACGTGGTCCGTTCCATACGACTCCCTGGCCGTGTTCATCGCCTCCGTGAAACCATCCGTCAGGAGAAACAGGATATCCCCTTGCTGAAGGTCCAGAACACACTGCTCGTAAGTGGTATCCTCGCGCATACCCAGAGGGAAATGCACGCCGGCGCCATCGAGCCACTGGAGCGTCCCCCCGCGGCGGAGGAGCGGTTTGGTCTGTCCGGCGTTGGCATAGACAAAGCGCCGATCGCGCACCGTTATCGTTCCGAGAAGAAACGCTACAAAGTGTCCGCGGCGGGAATGATGAAAGACCGCCCGGTTCAGACGGGTCAGGATCCCTGAGGGTGAATCCGATTGCCGTATCTCGCTGGCAAGCGCACCGCTGGTGAAGACCGCCGCCATTGCTGCCTGCATCCCTTTCCCCGAAACGTCCACAACGGATACGCAGAGCTCACCCCTGCCATTATCCAGACAGGAGAAATCATACAGGTCGCCGCCGACCTCGTGCGCCGGCAGGGACATCCCGGCAACATCGTATCCCTCCACCACCGGCTGTTCTTTCGGCATCAGCGAGACCTGTACCGCATGCGCCAGACGGAGCTCTGTTTGAAGCGTCTCCTTTCCGACGCGTTCCAGGGAAACGAGCCAGGTGAGGAGGTTCACGCCGCCCAGCACGACGACGCCGGAGACGACCAGCGGCATCAGACCCGTGCCGATTTCGACAAACGCAAG
>JAGDMK010000199.1 GCA_017860635.1 Bacteroidota bacterium | reverse complement strand
TGGTGTTTTTTGATGGCATTTCGAGGTTTCGGATGGCCGCGAGGTCTTCTGGAGCAAGCAAACCGAGTCCGGGGATGGCAATCCCCGGGGTTGCCGTGGCGCGGGCAATGAGAATGCACTCCCCTGACAAAGGCCGGAGTGATTCCCGTACCGCAGGGGCCTGTTCCGCCGAAGCCGAGAAGATAAGCTCAAACTCCCCGTGGGGTCCTGCCAGGAACACCCAGGGCGGAATGCCCATCTGCACGGCTGCCGCGGTGGCCGAAGGAGCGAGGCGCGGTGCCCAGTCCGGCACAAGCGAAAAACCCACATTATTGAGACGGGCAAGCTGATCCAGTGTCGCCAGCACCCCATCGCTCGTATCCATGCAGGCACCCGCGTGGCGCCGGATGGCGAGTCCGTGCCGGAGGCGAGCGATCGGACGGTACTGAGCCGTCAACCCCTTCACCGCCGCGAGCGTTGCTGCAGCAAATGCGTTTCCCTCGCCCAGCGGTCCTGTGCTGAAGAGCAGATCATCGGGACGAATGCCGACCCGGGTGAGCGGACGGCCGTCCCTCGCCCAACGGTCCTGTGCTGAAGATCAGATCATCGGGACGAATGCCGACCCGGGTGAGCGGACGGCCGCTGGTGATAATGCCGACAGCCGTTCCAGTGATGTGCAGCACCCTGCCCGCGTTGGTATCGCCGCCCAGGACATGCGATTCGCACGCAATGCACGCATCGGAGATGTCTGCGGGAAGAGTCTCGGCTATCAGGATGCCCAGCGGCTCTGCGCCAACGGCGGCCAGATCACTGAAGTTCACCATAACAGCCATCCACCCGGCCAGCCAGGGATCTGCGTAGAGGCCGCTGGCGATCTCCTCAGCGATGGCGTCGGTGGTGAGTGCCAGAATTGTTCCGCTGTTCAGACGAATCAGTTCAGCATCGCTTTCCTGAAGTCCGTTCAGCTGGCGCGGTGACCTGGAAAACGATTCGGCCAGTGAAGCAATCGCGGCATTCTCTCTGATGTCAGTGATCATGGGCAGACCCTAAGCATATGCGGCAGGACTTCAAAATGCGCTTGCGTTGCGGTGATGATCTCTCCGTCAAGCTCGATTGCGATGGGTGAAGGGGATTCGACATCCACAACGGGTGTGGACCAGGTGTGGACGTGCTCGAGTCCGGTCAGGGATCCGTTCTTCAGCGCCCGAAAGAGAGCATACCGTTGCGGTATGTTCATGTCGGAGCAGGCCACGACGACAAACCTGCCGTTCTCGTAATTCATGTCGGCGTCGTAGTGAAGCTCCCCGGAGAAGTGGGGAGATTTCAGGATGCCGAGGTTTGTCATCGCAATCGCCAGCGTGCCATGTGCCGGAATGGTCAGCCGGACTAGTTGATTCCTGTACGTCAGGAGGGAAGTGAGCGCAGCGTACGCGATCGCGGCGGGGACGTCTGTCTTCTTGAGCATCTTCAACAAGGGGCCCGGTGCATTGAACCGGGCATTCCCTTCCGCCGTGATGCCGGCGCTGGCATTCAGGAAAAAGAACCGCTCGCCTCTCTCGCCGTTCCCGGAGTACAGGACACGTCCGACATCACACGTCCGTGCTCTGTCGAAAGCAAGGCGCGCTGGAAACCGGATAATCGTTCTATGATCGACAAACGGCTTGTGGAAATCGTTGCTGGATCCCAGTCCGATTGCTCCCACCACGCAGCGCTCGCGGCGAGGCGGGTCCAGCTGAAGCACGGCGTTGACGACGGCATTCGCCGTGCCGTCACCTCCGGCTGCAACAATCCGCGGGTCATCACTCCCTGCAGCTTCGCTCACAGCAACGCGGAGCATCTCCGGATCATCAAGAATGACAACCTTCAGCTCAACGAACTCTGCACGGATCAGAGGTTCAATTGCCTGCCAGCGGGAACGGCCGCTGCCGGCGCCGGCGCGGGGATTCACCAGGACGATCATATCTGGCTCTGCTCGGTCCTGTGTGTCAACACAATAAAGAACGCCGCGTAGAAGATCACCAAAGGGACGATCCATGACGGCTGGTACGCCGCCGCTGCAGCGGAGAGATAGAGCATGTAGCTCTGGACCACATGGCGGATGGGTGTGTGTGCTTCCGAGTCTTCCCGGTTCCTGTGCAGAAGAATCTGTCCACGCAGCGTGTGTGCGGCTCCCCAGAGAGCGAAGCCAGCGGAACCGATGATCCCCTCAACAGGAAGAGCCCTCTGCCAGAGGTTGGCGAGCAGTGTGGTCAGGCCGGCCGTTGATCCCACAGCCAGCAAGTCGCTGACGAGCGATGCGGTTGTGCGGCCGAACACGACCGGAAAGGTGTTATACGCCGTCTGCCTGTCAGCGCTGATATCCTTGAAGTAGCCTGCCAGTACAAAATTTGCATAGCCGAAGAACACGAGGGCCAGGAGCGGAAGCATGGAGGAGGGAACCGTGTTGACTCCTCCGCGGGTCCCGGTGAGATACGCCATGACGCAGAGGACCACAACGATCCACGCATTGTACCACGGCCCTCCCCACCAGCGCCGTTTGAACCATGTGTATGTCGCGAGTCCGGCGACCGCGATCCCCCCGAGGAGCAAGTTTGTGGTGCTACCGATGGCGAACACCGCAGAACAGAATGTCAGTCCGGCGATGCTTGCCAGGAAAATCGACCGTTTGCTGACTGTTCCCCGGACCAGCGGGCGATAGGGAGCGGACAGGGCGTCGGTGTCTGTCTGGAAGCAGTCCGTCAACGCCTGGCCGAATCCATACGACAGAAACGAGGCCACGAAGACAAGCAGCACGGTTGTTGTCGGCGCCCCGGGGACCGCCGCGACGCCCGCAATTCCCGTAATTCCAGAGAGAAAAAGGAGATACGGGCGCATGGTGATGACCATTGCCTTCAGAAACGTCATGGATCCGGTCGTTTGCACGCTGCCTCCTCTGGATTCTGCAGAAACATACGCAATCCCCCGGACCAAAATGTCAAGAAAACGTCATGGGCGCGTAAAAGCTTCGTTGACCTTCGCCGGAGGGAAGCGTACATTCAGACGCATCGATTCATGAGGTGATTGCCGTTTACCTTTTCGCCCTACCCGATATTAAAGAGTAAGTCGCAGGTGCACTACCGACGATAGTGCCAGCAAGCATTCATTATTAAAGAGGAGAACAGGCATGCACACCCTCACCCGGAACAGTATGGTAGCTGCCCTGATCGTCATCGGGCTGGTTCCCGCGATCGCGCAGCCGCTCAAGAACGGCACAGCGGGCGATCGGTCATCGGTCGACCTGACGATCTACAATCAGAATCTCTCGCTTATCAGAGAAGAGCGATCTATCACACTCCCCCGTGGCATGAGCCGCCTGGTGATTCCGGAGATCCCCACGACAATTGACGGGACATCACTCCACTTCCTCAGCCTTAGTGATCCCGGCGCAGTGCGCGTGCTCGAGCAGAACTACCAATATGACCTGGTCCACCCTTCAAAACTCCTTGAACGGTATCTGGGCAAGGAGATCGAATTTGTGAGGGTGGAGCCTTCCACAAACAAGGAGTACACCGTGACAGGCCGGCTGCTTTCCACCGGCTACAGCGGGCAGGCCCTCCAGGGCGGCATGATCGCAGAGGTCAACGGGAAGATCGAAGTCAACCCGTCCGGAAGGCTGATACTCCCCGCGCTTCCCGAGGGGCTCATCCTTAAGCCGCAGCTGGAGTGGCTGGTGTCGAACACACGGGAGGGATCGCACAAAGCGGAGATCAGCTATCTCGCGGGAGGGATGAGCTGGTCCTGCAACTACGTCGCTCTCCTTAACCCCGAAGACACAAAACTAGACCTCACCGGCTGGGTGACGCTTACCAACAACTCCGGCACGACGTTTTCCAATGCCGGACTCAAACTGGTGGCGGGAGATGTCAATATCGTGCGCGAGGAATTCCGCGGCGGGCTGATGCGCTCAAAGGCGGTGATGGTGGATGCCGTCCAGGAAGAGCAGTTCGCACAGACGGAGTTGTTCGAGTACAAGCTCTACACGCTGCAGCGGAGGACTGATGTCCGGAACAACGAAACCAAGCAGGTAGAGCTGACTTCTGCGAAGTCTGTTCCGGCCCGCAAGGTCTTCATTTACGACGGCCTGGCCGACCAGTGGCGCTCATGGTACAACAACTATTCGTACCGCTCCCAGAGCAGCTTCGGCCAGCAATCGAATACGAAAGTCGGCGTCTATGTGACGTTCAAGAATGAGGAGAAGGGCGGATTGGGCATGCCTCTGCCGAAGGGCAAGGTGCGGGTGTACAAGCGTGATCAGGACAACAAGGAGCAGTTTGTCGGGGAAGATCAGATAGACCACACGCCGAAGGATGAAGAGGTGCGGCTCTATCTCGGGAATGCGTTTGATATCGTCGGGGAACGTGCGCAAAAGGATTTCAAGTCACTTGCGGCGGGACGTATTGTCGAGGAGACGATCGAAATCAAAGTGCGCAATCATAAGTCTGAAACGGTGGAGGTTCAGGTGTACGAGCACCCGTGGAGGTGGAGTCAGTGGGAGATACTCAGCGCGAACGGCGATTGGGAGAAGGTGGATCAGAGTACGCTCCGTTTCCCGGTGAAGCTGGCGAAGGACCAGGAGAAGGTGGTGAAGTACACGGTGCGGTACAGCTGGTAAGAGCATGCGGTGCGGTTGCCCAGCATTCTTCCCTGCATGCTTTCAGGGGATCAATGAATCCGCATGGGCAAAGTCACCCACTTCGTGGCCGGACCATTCGTTGATGTTCCGGGTGCGTAGGTGGATTTCATCGCCGCGGCGATGAGGGAAGGGTTCAAAGCCTCGTTTGTGCTTCTCGCGATGACCGTCCTGACGGGCTTTCCGGTCTCATCCACCAGCACGCTGATGATCACGTCATCGCCGCCCGGTGATCCTTTGACCTCCGGCGGGAACACGGGCTTCTCAAAACGGACGAGCTGCGGATCGCGCACTGTCCCTGCCTGCTCAACCGGAGCCGCCCCGCCACGGTTCTCTTCCACCGGCTCCCCACCACCAATTCTCCTCTCTGTGCGTGCTGCAGTCGTCGGTTCCGTGATAGGCGCCGTGTTCTGCCGTTGGACGCCGGAGGTCTGGTCAGTCTTCGCCGCTATTTTCTGCTTCGGACGGTTGTCTGTTCCGGGTTCAGCCTGAGCGAATTCCGGATCCAGGTCGTAAGGGATGGCATGCACCGGCCTGGGGGCAGGGGGCTGCTGTTCCACCCTGGGCGCGCTTTGTGCCGGGGGCTCTTCGGCGACGGGTTCCTCATAGGTGCCCAACATAAATGCGATCGCTCCGCCGCCGCACAGCACGGCCAGCGCAAGGCCGCCAAACAGCCATCGCTTGCTTCGACGCGGACGTGAAGTTGGTGGAGTCTCGTCCGAATCCTGAACGGAAGGATCCGGCGCCGGGGCATCACTGTGCTCGTCGCCAAACGTGCGAACGTCCTGGTTCGAGGATACCGTCGGAGCCGGAGAATCAGTCCGGGTTTCAGGTCCTTCTGTTCGATTGGCGGAGCGTTGCTGCAATTCTACCAGCTGCCTGATGGTCCGCTCATACTCCAGCGCCACCTGGTCATCAGGCGCGATGATCTTCACGCGACGGATTTCCACGAGGGCGCTTCCGTATGCTCCCTTTTTGAGATACTCATCGGCGTGCTGGAAATACTGGTCCTTGAGCTGGGCACGCGCCGCCTCCCGGTCCGTGCGTTCCGGCTGCGGACGCGGCGCCGGTGGAGGTGTTGCCGGACGGGTTGGCGGATTCGACCGGACAGCGCGCACAACCCCCTGCATCAATCCCGGGAGAGAATCCAGGAGCTCCTTGCGCTGCGGGTCCGACGGCTCGGAGTCGCGCGGCAGCACAAGCAGACGCTCAAGTTGTTTTTCCAGTGCGACGAATTGCGTCACCTGAGGGTAGTAGCTCTTGATCTTCCGCAGGCGTATCAACGCATCTGCAAACTGACCGCTTTCCGCCATAGCCTGAATCTCAAAGACCTGCTCGGGGGTAATCGTCAGAGGTGATGTTGTCTCAGTAGGAGTCATTCGCCATTCGCCGCGCGATCGTGATGATAGATCAGTTTCAGCGGAGGTTCCGCCGCCTGTTTGTGATGGCGGAGCTCCTGCTGACGTATTTTCACTTCAATTCTCTTGACGTCGGTGTTCGTGGGATCAAGCGTATATGCCTTGGCGACATCGTCCAGAGCCCGGTTGAACTCTCCGCCCCGTGCGAATTCCTCGGCAGACAGGAGATAGAGCCGGATCAGCCGGCCGTGCTCGCTCGACGCCCGTGCACTGGCTTCCATCGCTGCGTGATCATTCTTCTCTTTCCAGATCACCTGTTCGAGAGCGTGCAACGAGAGCGATTCCGAGTCGATGACCAGGCCCAGAGCAACTTCGGTCAGGGCCTCGTCATAGAGTGCCGAAGTCAGCAACTCCCGTGCGCGCGCTATGTGCTGCTGCAGCCGGGAGGCACGGCGTGCGTCTTCCTCTTCCTGCTGGGCAACACGTTTCCGCGCTGCTTCGAGTTCGGCCTCTTGCCGGGCTGCCAGCGCCCGCGCGTCTGTGATCATACGTTCGCACTCACGCAGTCCCTCATCCATCGGATCGAGCACAAATCCCTTGGCGATGAGGTGCATGGCGTTGTCAAAATCTCCGCGCGACGCTAGATGGCTGGCTTCATCGATGTATGCCGCGATCGTATCCCGGACAATGGCATAGTGAATATCAGGTCCGCTGGTTGCGGGCGCACTGGATGCCGTGCGGATCTGCTCCTCGAGCTCGGGAATGTCGGTATTCTTCGGATCGAGCTGATGGGCACGACTGAGGATTTCCAGCGCTGCAGAGGAATCCCCCTGCGAAAAGGCCTCGTGTGCTTTGCTCAGGAGACTCACGATTTCCGCGAGGGGGACATCTGACTGACCCTCAGGGGTGGAAGATTGCGCATCAGCAGGCTCAGGGGAATCCTCATCGAGGGAGATCGGACACCCCATGAGTGCACACACACGCTCTTCGTATGCTTCTGCGTACCGGTTCGACGGATCGTCCCTTCGCACCTTCCGAAT